>CAUWMI010000001.1:0-34667 GCA_963559755.1 uncultured Slackia sp.
CATAAATGTTACTAAGTTAGCAGCATATAACTTTTCCATACCTTTAAGAGGAAGATCAGCAAGCTCGACGAACCCGAAGCTCTGTATCGCAGAGCGCCATACGGCAGAGCGCCACAACGCTTGTCGCACGCGAAAGACGGCGCGCGAAACAGGAAGGGCTCGATATCGAGCCCTTCCAACGAGATATGCGTAAAGCCGCAATCGCTTGCGCATGAAATCACTGCCGTTCATGCGTAAAGTCACAGCCGCCCATGTGTGAAGTCGCAGCCGTTGCGCCCGAGCGAGCAATAGCGGCCATGGTAAGACAGCTCGGCGCCGCTTTGCGCCTGAGCAGAAGACGCCCCTCTCGAAGCGCTATTTCTTGATTGACTTGAACGCCTCGGTCTGGGCCTTGATGCCGCGCTCGGCCGCAAGACGCTCGATGGAGGTCGCGCCGAAGAAGCCGTCCACCTCGGGCACGTGCTCGATGATGTAGGCAGCGTCCTTGGGCTCGGAGATGGGACCGCCGTGGCAGATGACCAGCGCATCCGGGTTGATTCCCTTGACCACCTTGGCGATGCCGGAGATGATCTCGACGCAGTCATCGAGCGTGCGGGCGGTTTCGGCGCCGATGGTGCCGCCGGTGGTAAGGCCCATGTGGGCCACAATGATGTCGGCACCGGCGCGGGTCATGGCCGCCGCCTGCTCTTCGTCGAATACGTACGGGCACGTGAGCATATCGAGCTTGTGCGCTTCGGCGATCATATCCACCTCAAGGCCGTAGCCCATGCCCGTCTCTTCCAGGTTCTTGCGGAACACGCCGTCGATGAGGCCCACCGTGGGGAAGTTCTGCACGCCGTTGAAGCCCTGATCCTTCAGCTGCTGCAGGAACTTGGGCATCACGCGGAACGGATCGGTGCCGCACACGCCGGCGAGCACGGGCGTGTCCTTGACCACGGGAAGGACCTCGGCGCCCATCTCCACCACAATCTGGTTGGCGTCGCCATAGGACAGAAGGCCTGCCAGAGATCCGCGACCCGCCATGCGGAAACGACCGGAGTTATAGATAACGAAGATATCGGCTCCGCCGGCTTCAGCGGATTTGGCGGTGATGCCGGTGCCTGCGCCCACGCCCAGCAGAATGTTGCCCTCGGCAAGAGACTTCTTGAAGCGGTCGAGGATTTCTTCACGGGACAGATCGAGCATGACGGTACTTCCTTTCTCCATATGTACCTGCGACAACGGTGCAGACGCACGTCAGCGCACCCGTCGGCTGCCGGAAAGACGCCCGGACCGAAAAGCGAGCATCCGATGCGCGAGCCCGTTGCCCTGTGACCGGGCAAGCGGATTGCATACCCGGAAACCACCAATCGTTCGAGCCGGATCGAACGGCGCGTTGCCCTCTTCTTCAAATGCCGGGCAACGGCCACGAGAATGCCGTTCGATCGGCCCGATAGAATCAGCCTTGCGCGCCCTCCATCAGATCGATGAGCTTCTGGGCGGCAGCGCATGCGAATTCGTCATCGTTGATATGGGCATCCATCTCCACGATGTCAACGCGCTGGGAATCGACGTTCGTCTTGAGCGTATCGAACAGGACCGCGTCTTCCTCGGGGCCCCAGAACGGCTGACCGTCGGCATCGATCATCGACACGCCTCGCAGGGGCAGCATCAGCGTGCATGGCCCGGTCGAGAGATTGAGCTTCGATGCAATCGCCTCGCCGATCGCCCGATTCTCGTCCACCGTGGTACGCATGAGCGTGACGGACGGATTGTGCTTGTACAGATTGCGGCCGGCGAACTGATCGGGGACGGTATCCCACGGCCCGAAATTCACCATGTCCAGCGCGCCCACGCTGACAACGGCGGGTACGCCGTTGATGGCGGCGGCAGAGCAGCGATCGGGGCCGGCGGCAAGCACGCCGCCCACGATCTCGTCGCACCACTCGGTGGTGGTCAAGTCCAGAACGCCCTTGATGAACCCACCGTTGACCAGGGCTTCCATGCACTTTCCACCCGTGCCGGTGGCATGAAACACCAGAACCTCGTACCCCTTGGACTCCAGATACTCCTGCGCTTTCTGCACCGCAGGCGTGGTGACGCCGAACATGGTGGCGGCGACGAGCGGTTTGTTGTCCTCCATTTCGACATGCGGATGCTCGAGCATACCCACCATGGCCGCGACGGCATTGTCGAAGATGGTAGACGAGAAGCTGTTGATGCCGGCGACATCGACGATAGAGGGGAACATGGCGATATCCGAGGCCCCGACGTACGGCGACGTATCGCCCGATGCCATCGTGGACACCATTACCTTGGGAACGCCGATGGGAAGCGCGCGCATGCCCGCCGTCGCGATGGTGGTGCCGCCCGATCCGCCCATGGAGAACACGCCGTCGAAGCGGCCGTTCGCATACAGGCTGGGGAGGATCTTCTCCACGCCGCGCGTCATGGTTTCGGTCGCGAACGCGCGATCCTTCTTCTCCACCACGACCGACATCTCCACGTCGATGGCGGCGGCGACTTCTTCGTTGGTCACGTCGGGCTTGGTCTGCGGGTCGAACACGCCGCAATGGATGGTGAGCGTGGATACGCCCAGTTCTTCGAAACGCCGCTTCACATAGGCGAATTCCTCGCCCTTGGTGTCGAACGTTCCGATAATGGCTACCGTCTTCACCTTGCCTCCTCAAAATCGCGTGCACCGAGGCTGCGGCTACTGCAGGCGTCGCACCCTTCGGGGCCAACGTTGGCAGATACATATGCAGCGTAAACCCTGGACAAATCGCTGTCACCGTCCACCACAAGAATGGCACGGAGGCAGCCGTTCATCGCTCATACCATACCGTTCGGAGGCAGCCCAATCCCGTCTTTTGGCCGATCCGAACGCACGAGGATTAATCCCAGGAACGCATCGACCGTACGGACGAGCGCCTGGCCGGTCCGAACGCACGCAAACCTGCCGTCAGAAACGAAAGGCTGCAACCGCAGAGGGTCACAGCCTTTCGTTGAAAACGGAGCCGAATCAGCACAACGCGCTTGGTGGCTCGCTAGGTGGCTCGCTAGGTGGCCCGCCGAGTGGCCTTTACTTCGTTACGGTCTCCTCGATCTCGAGGTCGCCCATGAGTTCGGTGCAGGCGGCGCATCCGCCGGAGCAGCCGGCCGACACGTCGTGCATCAGCTTATCGGCCTCGCGGGACACGTCGCGCAGGGCGCGTGCCTCGTCCTCTTTGGCCTCAAGATTGGCCTTGGCAACCGAAATCATCAGCTTGATGCGGTTGAGCTGGTTCACCTCGGAAGCACCGGGGTCGTAGTCAACGGCCACGATGTTGCTTTCGGGGTAGCGACGGCGCAGCTCCTTGATAACCGCCTTGCCCACCACGTGATTGGGCAGGCACGCGAACGGCTGCGTGCACACCACGTTGGGCGCGCCCGTACGAATGAGCTCGACCATCTCGGCCGTGAGCAGCCACCCCTCGCCCATGGAGTTGCACAGGCTCAAGATTTCGCTCGCATATTCGGCCAGCTCGTAGATGTTCGCGGGCGGCTCGAAGCGCACCGAATCGCGCAGAGCGTCGTTGAGCGGCTTGCGGATCTTGTCGAGCGCAGCCAGCGCCACGCGCGCGCCCGCCGCACCCTTGGCGGAACGGCCCAGCGGGTCTTTCTGGAAGATGGAGCCGGCGATGCCGAACAGGAAGAACTCGGTGAGTCCTGGCACCACGGCCTCGCAGCCCTCGCGCTCGATCACATCCACGATCTGGTTGTTGGCCGTGGGGTGGAACTTCACCAGAATCTCGCCCACCACGCCCACGCGCGGCTTGGTTCCCTCGCCTACCAGCGGCAGCGTGTCGAAGTCGTCCACGATCTGACGCACGGTCTTCTTCCACTCGCTGCGCTTCACGCCACGCCTCAGCTGCGCCTTGCACACGGCCATCCAGTGGTCGAACAGCGCCTGGGCGGCACCGGGCTCGGCCTCGTACGGACGCGTGCGATACAGCGCCATCATCAGCAGGTCGCCGTACAGAATGCCGTAAATGGCCTGGTAGAGCATGGGCGCAGTCACCTTGAAGCCGGGGTTGCGCTCGCCCAGGTCCTTGAACGACAGCGCGATCACGGGAATGTGGCCCAGGCCCGCCGCCTTGAGCGCCTTGCGAATCAGCGAGATGTAGTTGGTGGCACGGCAGCCGCCGCCCGTTTGCGTGATGATGACGGCAAGCTTATCGGTGTCGTAGCGCCCGCTGGTCACAGCCTCCATGATCTGACCCGTCACCAGGATGGACGGGTAGCAGATGTCATTGTTCACGTACTTCAGTCCTGCATCCACCGCGCCGTGGTCAACGCTGGGCAGAAGCTCCAGGTTGTAGCCGTTGCGCTGGAAGATGTCGATCAGCAGGTCGAAGTGGATGGGCGCCATCTGCGGGCACAGGATGGTGTAGCCCTCCTCCTTCATCTTCTCGGTGAACTGCACGCGCTCGAACTCGGTGGACGTGCCCTCGCGCTGCTTGAAGCTGTCGGCCACGGCGCGCGCGGCCTTGGCCTCGTGCTCGCCGGTCTTGCGATCCATGCGCTCCTTGGCGTGACGCGCGTGCTCGCGCATCTCGTCCTCGGGCACGGCGGCCTCGGTGGGATACTCCAGTCCGCACGCCACCGTGGGGCAGCCCATGAGCGGGCGGTTCGCCTCGGCCTCGCGGTCGGCCTGATCCTTGAGGGCGGCCAGCAGGCTGCGCACGCGAATGCGCGCGGCGCCCAGGTTGGACACCTCATCGATCTTGAGCACGGTGTAAATCTTGCCGGCGCTCTCCAGAATCTCCTGCACCTGGTCGGTGGTCAGCGCGTCCAGGCCGCAGCCGAAGCTGTTGAGCTGGATGAGATCCAGGTCGTTGCGCTGCGTGGCTACCTTGGCGGCGGCGTACAGACGCGTGTGGTACATCCACTGGTCAACCAGGCGAATGGGGCGCTCGAGCGTGCCCAGGTGTGCGATGGAATCCTCGGTGAGCACCGCCAGGCCGAAGCTGGTCAGCAGCTCGGGGATGGCATGGTTGATCTCGGGGTCGTTATGGTAGGGACGGCCCGCCAGCACGATGCCGTGCGTGCCCGTTTCCTCCATCCAGCGCAGCGTCTCCTCGCCCTTGGCGCGGATGTCGTCTTTGAACGCCATGTCCTCGGCCCACGCGGCCTCCACGGCCTCGTCAATCTCGGCCTGGGTGGGCGGCGTGCCCTTGCGGCAGGTGGCATCATGGAAGTTCTCTACCAGCTCGACATACAGGCGCTTCTTGAGAGCATCCTTCTTGTCGTAGGGCAGCCACGGGTTGAGGAACTTCGTGTCGGAATCGCGCAGCTCGTCGATGTTCAGGCGCAGCGCCTCGGCGTAGCTCGCCACAATGGGGCAGTTGAAGTGATTGCCGGCGCCCTCGTCCTCCTGGCGTTCCCACTTGCTACAGGGGAACCAGATGAAATCGGGGTGCTTGTCTAGCAGGTTCATCACATGGCCGTGGCTGAGCTTGGCCGGGTAGCACACGCTCTCGGACGGCATGCTCTCGATGCCCGCCTCGTAGGTCTTCTTGGTGGACGGGTCGGAGATGAGCACGCGATAGCCCAGCTTGGTGAAGAACGTGAACCAGAACGGGTAGTTCTCGTACATGTTCAGCGCGCGGGGCATGCCCACAGTACCGCGCGTGGCCTCTTCCTCGGTCAGCGGCACGTAGTCAAACAGGCGGTGGCTCTTGTAATCGTACAGATTGGGAACGTTCGCGCCCGCGCTTGCCACGCCCGCGCTTGCCGCGCCCTTCTCGCAACGGTTGCCCGTGATGAAGCGGCGATGCTTGCCGGTTTCGGGATCCTTGCCGAAGTCGTTGATGGTGAGCAGGCAATGGTTGGAGCACGCCTTGCAGCGGATGGTGCGATGCGTGGGGCTGAGGCTTTCGATCTCGGCGAGCGAAAGCAGCGTGGAGTGCACCTCGGCAGGCTTGGTGGAGGCGGCGCCGGTCTCGGCAACGGCCTCTTCCTCCGTGCGTTCGGCAGCACGAACGGCCTGCTCGTAGCGATCGCGGGCAAGCAAGGCGGCGCCGTATGCACCCATGTTGCCGGCGATGTCGGGGCGCACGGCGTCCACCTCGGCCAGCTGTTCGAACGCGCGCAGCACGGCGTCGTTCAAGAACGTGCCGCCCTGCACGATGACCTTGGTGCCCACCTCGTGCGGGTCGCGGATTTTGATGACCTTGAACAGGGCGTTCTTGATGACGGAGATGGCCAGGCCCGCGGCGATGTCGCCCACGGTGGCGCCCTCCTTCTGCGCCTGCTTCACGCGGCTGTTCATGAACACGGTGCAACGGCTACCCAGATCAACCGGGTTCTTGGCAGCATTGGCCGTCTTGGCGAACTCGGTCACGTCCAGGTTCAGGCCTGCGGCGAAGCTCTCGATGAAGCTGCCGCAACCCGAGGAGCACGCCTCGTTGAGCATGATGTGGTCGATCACGCCGTCGCGCACGCGCAGGCACTTCATGTCCTGGCCGCCGATGTCGAGGATGAACTCCACGCCCGGCAGCATCTCCTCAGCGCCGCGCAGATGCGCCACCGTCTCGATCTCGCCGGAATCCACGCGCAGAGCCTCAAGCAACAAGCCCTCGCCGTAGCCGGTCACGGTTGCATGCCCGATGGTCACACGCGATTTGCCCTGGTCATCAACGGGCAGCGCCGCGTACATCTCGGCCAGCGCCTTCTTGGCGGTGCCCAACACGTCGCCCTTGTTGTTGGCGTAGTAGCTCCAAAGCAGCGCCCCGTCCTCGGCGATGAGGGCCGATTTGAACGTGGTGGAGCCGGCGTCGATGCCCAGATAGGCCACGCCCTCGTATTCGGCCAGGCTGCCGCGCTTGACCTTCTCCTTGTCGTGGCGGGCCTTGAATTCCTCGAAATCCTGCTCGTTCTCAAACAGCGGAGGTAGGCGCACAACCTCGGAGCCCTGGATGTCGCCCAGGTTGCGCAGGCGCTCAAGCACGTCACCCAGGAGCTCGGGCTTGGACGTCTTGCCGCACAGGGCAGCACCGCTCGCCACAAACAGGTGGGCATTTGCGGGGCGAATGGCGTGCTCGTCGTCCAGGTTCAGCGTCTCGCAGAAGCGTTTGTCCAGTTCAGAGAGGTACTCGAGCGGACCGCCCAGCAAGGCCACGTTGCCGCGGATGGGGCGGCCGCACGCCAGGCCTGAGATGGTCTGCGTGACCACGGCCTGGAAGATGGACACCGCGATGTCCTCCTTGCGCGCACCCTCGTTGAGCAGCGGCTGCACGTCGGTCTTGGCGAACACGCCGCAGCGGCTGGCGATGGGATAGATGGTCTGCGCCATGCGCTGCTCGATGCCGTTGTCGAAGTAGATGATCTTGGCGTCCTCGCCGCCCAGCTCGATAACCACGTCGGTCTGCGGGATGAACGTTTCCACGGCGGTCTTGGAGGCGATGACCTCCTGGACGAAATCGATGCCCAGCCACTGCGCCAGGAGCAGGCCGCCCGAACCGGTGATGGCGATGGTCATGGGGGTGTCGGGGAACTTCTGGGCCGCCTCCTCGATCACCTCCACGATGGTAGCGCGGATATCGGCGTGATGACGCTTGTAGCATGAATACATGATTTGGTTGGCGTCATCGAGCACAGCCACTTTGACGGTAGTGGAGCCCACGTCCACGCCGATGTGGAGCGGCGCTTCAGAGGCAGCACTCGCAGCGGCGGATGCCTTGGCCGCAACGTCGGCGTCCACCGTGGTCACGACCGGCTCGGTGCCCGTGGGTTCGTCGGCGGCGTTCGCGGCGGTTTGGGCCTCCCCGCTCGCCTGCGCGATGCCTTCGAGGGTCTTCTCTTCGCTCATCGTTTCGTTCTCCTTACATTGCTCGCCCCGACGGGCGAAATCTATGCAGTCCTAACACTACGGCTTTTCAGCCGGAATAGTCAAAAGGTGCAGCGCCGCAGCTTGATGCCTTAGCGCAAGAAGCGCGGCCACGGCGCACGAGGCACTCACATCTTGATGGCTTCACCAGGCTTGATGAAGAAGAGGCGCATGGCCACCAGCGCCATCTCCTCGGAGCTTTCGCGCATTCCGGTTTTGATCCATTGGTCAATCACCCCGAGGTAGGCACCGGCGAAGTACGCGATGTAGTACCCCACGAACGCGTCGTCGCTCTCGCGGTAGCGCTCGTGCAGAAGCGAGCGAATGAGCCCGCCGCACACCACCTCGCGCAGGCGCGGCCCGAACCGTACGTCACCGCCGGGCCCGAGCACCGCATGGAGAAAATCACCCTCGGTGCGCAGATAATCGAACAGCTCCACCAGCACGGGCAGCGGACGTTTGCGCGCGCGGTATTTCAGCAGGTCGCGAATCTCGAGCTCCTGCATTTTGGCGCGAAACGCCTCCAGGCCCTCCATCACTTCGTCTTCGAAGGTGGCGAGCAGGTTGTCTTTGTCTTTAAAATGGTTGTAAAACGTGCCTCGGTTGAGACCGGCGCGTGTGCACAGATCGCCCACCGTGAACCCATCCAGGCCGCGCTCTTCCATGAGCTCAATGAGCGCTTCGCGCAACGCCGCCTTCGAGCGCGCGATACGCGGGTCCAAAACGGGCGCGGAACACTCGTCGGCAGAAGCGGCATCACCGCTTGCAAGTGGGACGGGAGCCGTCTCGCGGCGAACCATCTTCGCACGGGAAACGGACAACGCGTGTGGCTGTTCGGACGCGACCGTTGCGGCATACAGAGCTGTAGCAGATGCCATCAGTTAGGTTTCCTTCCCCGCAGTGTCCACGCCATTTTCAGACTCACCATTCCAATCAGGCATGGCTTTCCACCAGGCTTTTTGAACACCACGAACAATAATGAACAAGTTGTTCAATAGGCGTATTGTAGCCGTACAGGTAGCAGATGGCAAATCAAGGATGTGTAAAGCAGACGCAAAACAAAATGCCCGCCTTCGGGGGCGGGCATCCTTGGAAACGCATTAATTGGTTGTCGGCGAATCGCGCTACTTCACCGTCATCACGGGGACATCGGCGGAATGGAGCACGCCGTAGCTCACGCTGCCCAGCATGCCACGCAGCGCTCCCAAACCGCGACGGCCCATCACGATGAGGTCGCAGCCGTTCTTCTCGGCATAATTTACGATGCCTTCCGCTGCAGACGGTGCGACGGCGACATCCACCACCGCGCGGTCGCCCATATCCGCAACCACGTCGCCCACCTTTTCCGCAAGCGCCGTGCGCTGCTGATCCAGCACGGAATCAACCAGATGTTTGTACTCCTCCTTTTCGGCGAGGAACATCGGCACGCCCGCAATCTGCTGCCCGCCGTCGGTACCGCTGACCGACTGCGCCACCGTGGACGCCGTCACGCTTACCACATACAGCTTCGCATCCGCATCCTCAAGCACCATGTCTTTGGCAACTTCAAGCGCACGGCGCGCATGGTCGGACCCATCGAACGGCACCATAATCTTCTTGAACATCAGTTTCTCGCTTTCTCGCACGGTGGCTTTCTCATACGTTCATTATAGAGTGATTGGAGCGTCCCTTCGCAAAGACCATCCTTGCCAAACGAAACATTCCCCCTACTCCCTATTTCGGCACGTCGCCCACCAGGGTACGCAGCTCTTCGCGGCTATGGATACCCAGCTTTTGATAGATGCGCCGCGTATGGGATTTGAGCGTGCCGTTGGCTATGCACAGCTCCTTTTCGATGGACACGGGGCTTTTACCCAGCGCCAACAGCTGGAACACCTCGCGCTCACGCGGGCTTAAATGGTGCATGTCAGCGAGTTCGTTGCAGCGAAGCACAAAAACACCCTGCGCGTCGCCTTCTGCCGCCAATCGATCAACGCCAAAAAACTCGAGCCCCCATCGCTCGTCTTTCGATCCAAACAGCAGAAACACGCTCGCAAGCACAACGAAACCCGTCAAAATGACTTCAGCGGTTTGCGAGTCGGGCGGAAGTGGAAGAACGCCTGCCACGCCAGCCGCCGCGCAGGAATGCCCCGCAATCAGACCAATGGCAGAAAGCTCTTTGATGCCGCAAAGCACCAGCACCGATACCCCGTATCGATGCGAAATATCGCACATGAGCACAGTTATCAGGGTGAACATCATGCTGTAACCCAGCGACGAAAGGAAGCCCGAAACCGCATCGCCCAATGGAAGGGCAAGGAGCGCGAACAAAAGCCCGCACACGACCAAGGCAAAAGGCGCGCGGAAAATCAGCATGAAGTCGAGTTTCTCGGGAGAGAAATATGCAGCTATAAACACAATGAGCGCCGACACGAGTACGCCCAGCAGAAACATAGTCCCGTCGCCGCTGGGCGCCACCACCTCGCGCACGCCTATCACGAACTCATACACACCAAGCACCAGAACGAGCTTCCAGGGGAATCGAACCTTTCCCCAGCTCTTTCGCGGCAAATCGCATTCCTGAATTAGAGGGAAGCCCGACCTCAAGCAAAGCGATGACGCAAGCGCGCACGCAATAAGAACCGCGGCCATGCGCGGCCCCTCAAGCCCGACGATAGCCCAGCCCAAAAGAGAACCGAAAAAGAATCCTCCCGCGATATACACCACTATCAGGAGCGAACCGAAACAACATTGAAGCTCAGACCATAACAAAATTGCGAGTGCCGACCCGAGACCACCCGCAATTGCCGCAACCAGAGCAAGCTCTATCACGCCAGTTGACTGCCACCCCCACAGGCAAAGAGCCGCCACCGACATCAGAGCGGCGGATGCCCATATGAATCCCTGGCGAAGATAGAGTGGCGCAAGTTTTCTCGCAAGCAAAATCGCAGCGATAAAAACGACGAGCATCGCCATCGAAAGCACGTCCTGCCCGGCCCAGGCGCCAAGCGGCAATGCGCTCCCGAGATAGTAGAAAAACGCATCGTTACATGCCCTCGCGAACGCAAAGCCGAAAAACACTGGCGACAGATTGCGCAACAAGCGTAACCGCCTGTATCTGCGCGCATCGGCAGATGTCTGGCGGTCCTCAAACGATGGGGATTGTTTCGGATTGACAATCATGAGGCCGATTATACCAGCGCACAAACAAGAAACGACTTTCCAGGAACACCAAGAAACCCCTGCCACCCTGCAAAACAGCGGGTTACACGCCCGGGTTACAAGGTTACCACTCCGATTTTCCCCAGGTGGATGGCAAGAACGCTTCACGACGGCATACTCGATCTCGCAAGGGAAAGCCCGGACGGATGGCGGCGCCAGACATCGATCTGGCACGAGCCAAAAGCCGCCGACCCGCCCGCATCGTCAAACCATCTAGGAGGGAACCCATGGAACTTGCATCCATCAGCCGCCGCAACTTTGTGAAAGCCGCCACCGTCGCCGGCGTTACCATTGCCGCCTTCAACCTGGTCGGCTGCGCTCCGGCGGAGCAAAAGCAAAGCGGCTACACCGCGGGCACCTACACGGGCACGGGCCACGGCAAGTTCGGCCCCGTGGTCGTGGAGACCACGTTCAGCGAGGACGCCATCACCGAGGTCAAGGTCACACAATCTGAGGAGTCCAAATTCATTGGCGATGCCGCCATCGAAAAGATTCCCGCCGCTATCGTCGAGCAGCAAGCGCTCGGCATCGACACCGTGACGGGCGCCACGCTTACGTCAAGCGCCATCATGACCGCCGTCGCCGACTGCGTGAAGCAGGCTGGTGGCAAACCGAGCGATTTGGAGAAAAATTATCAAGCCCCCGAACCTTCTACCGCCGTGGAGGAAATCGAAGCCGATTTGGTCATTGCCGGCGCCGGCGGCTCGGGCATGGCGTGCGCTATCGCGGCAGCCCAGCTTGGCATCGGCAAGGTGGTCATGCTGGAAAAAAGCTGCACGATTGGCGGTAACGCCTTGGTTTCCGGCGGATATCTGGAATACGTGAACGCCCCCGACGATCTTCGCCCCGAGATGACCGACAGCAACCGCGCCGAGCTGGAAGAGCAGATCAAGGCCGCGCCTGAATTCATTCCCGCCGACGCTGTGAGCAAGATCGAAAGCGATTGGAAGGCTTGGCAGGAATCCGGTAACACGAAATGCTTCGACAGCCTTGAATTGCAGGCTCTGCAATACACGCTCCAGGGTGAAGGCGGCTATGCAGGCAACGTTCCGTTCTGCCAAAACATCGCTGAGGTGACCGATTGGCTCGCCGCCGACGGCGTTGACTTCGGCGAACTCGTGGGCATCGTCGGCTATTCATGGCCGCGTTGGACGCACCCCACCGAAGGCATGTGCGGTCAGGGCTACTTCCTGCACTACAACCGCCAACTTGACTCCGGCGAGTACGATATCCAGATTCTGCTGAACACACCGGCCACCAAGCTCATCACCGAAGGCGACAAGGTAATTGGCGTCATCGGCAAAGGCCCCGACGGCACCACCTATAACGTGACCTCAAAGCACGGCGTCGTACTGGCGACGGGCGGCTTCTCTGGCAGCCCTGAGATGCTCAAGAAATACAACACCTCGTGGCCTTTCGACAACATGGAGACCATCCCCACCACCAACACCTACGGGCATACGGGTGATGGCATCAACATGGCGCTTGAGCTGGGCGCGGGTGTAGGGGGCATGGACGACCAGATGCCCTTCCCCATGGCAGACGTCAAGAACTCCTCCGATGAGACCACCGTGGGCGATGACGTGGACATCCTGATGGTGAACAAGAACGGCGAGCGATTCATGGATGAGGTGCGCGACCGTTACTCGATGACCGCCGACATCATGGAGCAGCCCGATCAGATGATGTTCATGATCTCCGATGCCGACACCTGCCGCGCAGAAGGAGAGCTCAATCGCTACGGCCACAAGCTTCAGACGCTCATTGACGAGGGACAGCTTTACGTCGCCGACACCATCGAGGAGCTGGGCGAGAAGATGGGCGTGGACGTGAACACGTTCAAGGCCACGGTCGACCGCTACAACGAGATTTGCCGCGCCGGCGAGGACCCCGACTTCGGCCGTACGAGCTTCAGCGAGCTGAGCCCCATCGAGAACCCGCCGTTCTATGCATCGCCGCGCACCTGGGCCATGCACATCACCGTAGGCGGTCTGCTCTACGACGACAATTTCAACGTCACCACCGATGACGGCACTCCTATCGAAGGTCTCTACGCCGTAGGCGAGACCATCGTGGGATCGTCGGGCGTGGGCACCCAAGGTGAAGGCCTCGCGCTCGCTCGCATCCTGACCGCATAGCCAGCCCCTCAATTACCTTACCAAGTTCTTTTCGCATTGCGCCCGAGCCACCCTCCAGGCTCGGGCGCCTTTTGTTTAATTGGAAAGTGCACTGCGCATTCGGAAATGCCCCGAGCTTGCCCCGCCCCTCGCGCAAACCGACGCATTGCGCCCGTGGCCGATACGTCATGGCGTGTGCTGCACAACTCGCGTATCTTTATACGATTCCATGCACGCCTTCGCTTGTTAGGAGACATACATGCGCGTACTCGTCGTCAACGCAGGAAGCTCTTCGCTCAAATGTCAGCTCATCGAAACCGATGGTAAATCGTCCCTCATGAAGTGCCTGGCCGAGAAAGTGGGCTCGGACGATGCTTTCATGAACGTATCGTTCTACCCCGATTTCGACAAAACCCGTTACAACGTAGGCGGCATGCGCGTGGAGCAGGTTTTGGCCAAGCTCTTGGACGTGCTGGAAGACGACCCCGAATCCCCCGTAAGCGGCCTCGAGCAGATAGACGCCGTGGGCAACCGCATCGTGGCAGGCGGCGAATACTTCACGCGCGCCACGCTCATCGACGACGAGGCATGGGAAAACCTGCTCAAATGCGAAGAGTTGGCGCCCTTGCACAACCCACCCGCCGACGCCTGCATCAGTCTCATCCGCGAGCGCATGCCGCAGACTCCGCAGGTGGCGGTATTCGACACGGCATTCCACCAGACCATGCCGCCCAAGGCGTACATGTATCCGCTGCCCATGCGCTACTACGACGAATACCGCATCCGCCGCTACGGCGCACACGGCACCTCGCACCGCTACGCCGCGCAACAGGCGGCGAACCTCCTGGGTCGCCCCTTGCGTGACCTGGGCCTCATCACCTGCCACCTGGGAAGCGGCGGCTCCATCACCGCAGTGAACCACGGCAAGTCCATCGATACCACCATGGGATTCACCCCGCTCGAGGGCCTGATGATGGGCACGCGTTCGGGCAGCATCGACCCCGCCATCATTACCTATATCATGCGCCGTGAGCACAAAACCTTCGACGAGATTGACGCGCTGCTCAACAAGCAATCAGGTGTGCTGGGAATATCCGGCGTGAGCAGCGACATGCGCGAGGTTCTGGAAGCCGCCGACGCAGGCAATCAGGACGCCGAGCTCGCCATAGACATGTACGTATACAAAATCCAGAAGGCCATCGGCGGATTCTACGCCACCATGACCCGCACCGATGCCGTGGTGATGACCGCCGGCATCGGCGAGAATTCAGCCGAGCTGCGCGAGCGGATTTTCGCGGGGCTTGCACATATGGGCATGATTTTGGATAAAGACCGCAACAACGTGGAAGGCGCCATCGGCGTGAACCGCATCATCTCCATCGACGACTCCCCCATCAAAATCTGCGTTGTCACCACCGACGAAGAAATCCGCATCGCGCGCGAGACCGACGCGCTGGTGTCGCGGCTGTAACCCACGAAGCACCCAGGAGCCGGAGGGTCGCGAAGGCTATCGTCCTCAGCCACTCGGCCAGGCGGTAGGCGCCTTCGACGCATCCCACGAAGATTCCGATTGCGCCCATCACCGGCTACGTGTTGATCAGCCACATCGCGCCGCTAATCAACCAATACATCATCGCCTTCAAGCTGGCGTCCGAGCTGACATAAGACAGCCTCCTCCGAAACGCACAATCCCCGCACGCATCAAAAGGCCTCCCGCAGCATTGAACTGCGCCCCAAAACTTGGACGCGATAAATCATAACTGCTAGGCGGCCTTCCGAAGGGCCTGATCCCGAAACTCGACCGGGGTCAGGCCCTTCAGCTTCACCTGGCGCCTCCTCGTGTTCCAGTGGACGATGTACTCCTCGAGGTCGCGCTTGAACGACTCGAAGTCGTCCCAGTCGCGCCCGCGGAAGAACTCGTCTTTGACGTGGCCGAATACCTGCTCGGTCGCGCCGTTGTCCAGGCAGTTGCCCTTACGCGACATGCTCTGGACGAACCCGTTCTCCGCGAGCGCCCCGACGTAGGCCGCGTGCTGGTACTGCCAGCCCATGTCGGAGTGCAGCACCGGCCTCGCCCCCCTCGGGCTTCGCCGCCATGAGCATGGCGAGCATCTCCTCCTGCTGGGCGAGGTCGGGGCGCTCCGAGATCGAGCGCGCCACGATCTCCTTGCTGCCGAAGTCGTAGACCGGCGCGAGGTAGGCCTTTCCGAACGAGCACTTGAACTCGGTGACGTCGGTGCCCATCTTCTGCCACGGTCCGTCCGCCCCGAAGTCGCGGCCGAGCACGTTCTCGAAGGTCTCGCCGACCTCCCCTCTGTACGAGTTGTACTTATGGTAGTCGGTCTCGCGGCGGATGCCGCAGCGCAGGCCCATCTCGCCCATGACCTTGAGCACCGTCTTGTCGGCGACGCGCGCGCCGTCGACGGCCCTCAGCTCCATCGCTATCTGCCGGTGGCCCACCCCGTTGGGGAGCCTGCCGAAGATCTCGGCGACCCTCGCGCGCAGCTCGGGCCTGGTCGGACTCTTCGGGTGCGCCAGCGCGTAGTGGTACGACGACCTGGCGAGCCCGGCGCACTCCAGCAGGTCGGACAGCCTGTGCCCCTGCCCTGAAAGCTCGGCGACCGCTAGGGCCTTCTCCCGGTTCGGGAGCGCAGCTCCGCCTTCAGGGCTATCGTTTTTTTAGGTACGCCACCTGGGCCTCGAGCTTGCGAACTCGCTCCTCGAGCTCCTCCTCGCGGGTCTTCGGCGCGGCCTTGGAGCCCGAGCCCCTCGGCCTCCCCTTCGGCTTGGGCCTCAGCGCCTCGGCGCCGCCCTCGCGGTACAGGCGGCACCAGCTGTCGAGCGGGGACGGGCTCGCCACCCCGAATCGCTCCATCGCCTCGGGTTTGCCCATCCCGCCGTCGACGACGGCGCTGGCTGCGGCGACCTTGGTCTCGAAGTCGTATCTCGCATGCTTCTTCCCCATGTTCAGCAGACCGTCCCTTCCGGCTGACCGGTACGTCTGCTGCCATTTTCTCACGGCCTCGGCCGGGATCCCAAGCCTCCGGGCGACCGATTTGTAGCCGAAGCGCTCGTCGAACAGGTCGGCGGCCCGCTCCCTGAGCGACCGGTCGTGCTTGCATCGCAAGTCGACGGACATAAGAAAGCCTCCCATCTCTCGGACTTTTGTTTTCTTGTCCAAGAAATGGGAGGCAGTTCACATATCCGCGGGAGGCCTTTTCGCATCGCCCAAGGGAGGAAGGAGGGGGTGAGCGCGCGGTAAGGAATATCGATTAGTCCAGGTCGCCAGCAAGGTAACGAGCGATATGGCGGCCGAAGGTCACCGTGCGTCCGCAAGCGCTCGCCACGAGCAGCTCGGGATAGTTACCCGAGAACATGGAGCCGGAGCAGTCGCCGGCGGCGAAGAGACCCTCGATAGGCTTGCAGTCGGCGTCGAGCACGCGCATGTCCTCGTCGATTCGCAGGCCCTGCAGTGTGGTCAGCAGCGAGCCACCGAACCAGGCGCCGTAATATGGAGGATTGCGCAGCTCGGACAGACGGTACGCCTCTTTACCGAACTCGTCATCGACTTGTGCGTCGTACATCTCGTTATAGTGTTCGCACTCGGCCAGGAAGTTCTCCTTGTCCTCACCGGTAAAGCCCAGCTGATCGGCCAACTCATCCAGTGTGTCAGCCTTCATGATGGGCGTCACGTCGGCACCCATCATGGAGGAGATGCCCTCAATCCACTCGTCCACGTTGTTGAAGTTCACCATCCACATGCCGCCGGTAGAACAGCCGATGGTGGCGAAGCGCTTCACGTCGGTAGGCGCGTTGTTGTCAAACACCATGCACCACACACCGCCCTCTTGGTTGGTGGCAGCAAAACATACATCGTTGTAGGGCGTGGACTCGTTCACGAAACGCTTGCCGCGGCGACTCACCTTCATGAAGGGCTGAGAACCAATACCGTTCTGACCGACGGTGCCATTGAACACAGCCGTGTCGGAATCATCCGCATAGCCAGCGTTTACGCCCGGCATAACCATACCGCGGTTAAAGATCATGGGAGCGGGCTCAGTTTCGAGCACACCGCCCGCCCACACGCCAGCCTTGATGCCGTCGCCCGTGGTTGAAGGGGTGTAGGCATTGCCCGTGATACACTGCGTGAGGATGGGATTCAGTGCGCGCACCATGGCCGGACTCGCCGCATAGCCGCCGGTGCACAGGGCCACGCCGAGCGATGCGTTGACGCGCTTGTAGCCGTTCTCAGTCTCGAAGATAGCGCCGGTCACACGACCGCCCTCTTCGCGTTCAAGTTTGACCAGACGATGATTGAATGACACCTCATGACCGGCTTCCCTGATGTGGTCCTCGAGGTACTTATTGCGGTTCCAGTCGACCGGGAAGTCGAGGGCGCCCGCAGCCGCCAAATCAGAGCCAGGGGCAACATCGGGGTCGGCCACGTACACGTGAGAGATGCAAGGAATGTAATAGTCAGTACCACCATCGCCCAGATGCTCATGCGTGCACAACGTGGCCTTGAGACCCAGAGGCTCCATGATGCCATCCAGCCAGTCCAGTACCCCGGCCGACTCGCGAATCCAGGTCTTGGCAACCGCCTGGTTGTTCTTAAATGAAGCATAGCGGCTGATCTCGTTCAGCAGCTTCATCTCGTCCACCTCGACGCCTGCGTCCTTGGTGCAGTGGGTGTTTACAAGGCCGATGAAGCCACGCGCAGATTCGACGGCGCCGTTCTTCTCGCACACCATGAAATCCAGGCCGAAGTCGCTGCAGGTTGCCGCGCACGCCATGCCCGCGTTACCCGCGCCCACGATCAGAACGCCAGTCTCGGCGGTTTCGGCGATATCGGCTTCGTCGATAACGGGCGCCTCGCCCAGCCAATCCGACGCGCCACCGGTCGTCGCCGCCGCATCCTCGCTCGGAGCATCAGAGCTCGTGCCCGCCTGGGGGGCGCAGCCTACAAGCCCCATACCACCCACAAAGGCGGCCGCCGCACCGAGGCCGAGAAAGCCCCTGCGGGAAAACCCGACGTCAACAGTATTCTCCATTGTTTCCTCCTTGATGTCGTTCGCGAACCGCCCTGCCGCCCTCTCCAAGCTTCGTACTGCGAAGCGTTTCGCATTGGGCTCATTCGTTGTCCGCTGAAATTCCAACGGCGAGCACTTTATCGCACTTTTTCGCCTTGCAAAGCGCTGACCTGGGGTTATAAGCGTGTGATTCGACCGTGTGAGCATCACCCAAACCATCACCCGCCCCTTGATTTCGCCGACATCTCGTCCCACTTGTACGCCTTGCGCTACAATGTGCGTGAGGGAGGGAGCCCATGAAACTCATCAATGCCGCGCTTACCACGGTCTGGCACGTACGCCTGTTTTTCGCGGCGTACATTCTTCTCATACCCATTTTCCCCAGTGTGCTGCTTCCCCAAGAAAGTTCAGGGGCGATCTCGCCCGTCATCCCCACCATGTTTGCGGGCGAGATCGCCACGCTTCTCATATGTGCGGTCCTTGCGCTCAAAGGGCATGCCCTCTCCCGCTGGCGACCCGCCTGGAAAACTGCGACGGCGCTGCTTACCGTGGGGTCCGTGCCGTTTGTCCTCGAGGGTTTCGGCATCCATATCGCAGCCTTCATCTCGTGCGCATGCGCCCTAGCGCTGGGCATCGGCAAGGCAATCGCCTTTCTTTTGTGGGCACACATTTATGCGCGGCTCGGCATGCAGAAGGCAGTACTCTACGGATG
The DNA here is from genome assembly GCA_963559755.1 of uncultured Slackia sp. GTDB lineage: Bacteria > Actinomycetota > Coriobacteriia > Coriobacteriales > Eggerthellaceae > Slackia. The sequence continues at coordinate 18,910 of CAUWMI010000001.1, forward strand.
CGCCATGTGCCTCTGTGCCGGCGTCTGTGCATTCCTAGCACTGGGACTACGTGACGAATGGGTCGCGCTTGTGGCTCTTGTCGCGCCTACCGTTACCATGTTCGCATGGCGGATGAGCGCCAATCTGCCCGGCATAGCCGCACCGCCAACGCCCCCCGCTAAGCAGAAGCGCCGCATTTCATACCCCTGGCGCCCCATCGCTATCATGACCATGGCCGGCTTTTCCGCCGGAGCGGGTACCGCCACCGCTGCCGCCCAAACCATGACGCAGCAAACGGTGCCCCTCATCGCCATCGGCGCCGTGACGCTTGCCTATGTGCTTCTGAGCAAAGGGCTGCGCTTCGACTATGTGCTCAAGGGCTCCATCACCGGATACGTTCTGGGTTTTGCGAGTCAGGCCGTGCTTCCGGAGTCAGATATTCCGGGCTATCTAATCTTTGCCTCGTACTGGGGGCTGTATCTGTTCGCGTTCTGCATCCTGTGCAAGGCATCGAGCGACGAAGCGATGCCGTCGGAGTGGTTGTTTGGCATCGGGTTTTCTATCTCTGAGGGCATCCAGCTGCTAGGGTATTTCGCTTCGCGGCTCACGCCCATAAGCGCCACCGAAGACGAGAAGCTCATGATGGTGATTGCCGCGGCGTTGGTTTTGGCAATTGGCATGATTGTGCTGTGGCTGTCCGAACATTCCAAGGTGGGACGCTGGGCATCTACAGATATTTCCAAAACCGTCCTTGAAGAACCCGATTCGACGGAACAGAAGGTCGCTGCCATTCTGCACCTCAACGCTACAGCATGTGGCCTCACCTCGCGCGAGGAGGAGATTGCGCGGCTTTTAGCAGCGAGCAAAACCGTGGCTGAGATCGCCCAAGATCTATTCGTGAGTCAGAATACTATTAAAACGCACTGCAAACATATCTATGCGAAGTGCGGAGCACACAGCCGACAAGAGCTGCGCGACAGGCTACGCCGCGAACCATGATGTCCGACGAAAACGAGCGGACGGCGATGCCGCAAATTAATATTAGCGCTTTTCCATGCCCCCTCGACGAGGGAAAAGGCGTACACCCCGTACCGAACCCGCTGACAACTCCATCCACCGCTAAAGCTTCCTGCGACAATCTCTGCTCTTCGCATAGCCACGTTGCATACATCAGATTCCGCGAATCGAGGCGCGATAGCGCTCCAGCGACCCGTCGCCCGCCATCGCAATCGCCCGCCCCAGCGTCGCAATGACCCGCTCGCGATCGCTGGGCAGCGCCGCTGCAATCTTCACGGGCATTGAAATATGCTCGCATTTGAACGCAGTCCGGCAGGTAAGGTTCGCCACGAACGTTTGCAGCTCGCGTAGGCGCTCCACCTCGGTTGCCTCGACGAAATCGCCCGAAAGCACTTCTTGGTAAAGTGGCGTATCAGGAAACAGTGTGAGCGATGCTGTATAAATCATCAGAGGTGAAAGTTGGTTGTACAGCTTCGCAGTCGCAAGCGCGCTCGCATCGCCGTAGTTGCGCCCGCCCAAACCATTGAGAAATTGGCCTACCCAGGTCAGACCCGCTTCGTCCACCTTGGTCATCTGACGCAGAGTTTCTTCGGCATCATGTCCCTTGTTCATGCGCGCCAAAAGCGCACCATCGCCCGTTTCCACACCCACCGTAAGACGCGAATACCCCATATCACGCAAGCGCTCCAACTGCTCGCAGGTTTTGTTTCTAAAGCTCGTTACGCGGGCGAACGCACCGATGCTTTGCACCCAGGGCAATTTCTCATGAATCATATCGGCCACGCGCATAAGCCGGTCATAGGGCAGCACGAAAGCATCAGCGCCCTGCAGCCAGATGCGGTTGTAATGATGCCACGGCAACGCGGCCAGCTCATCGATATCGCTTTCAATCTCATCCCAGGGCGACACGGTGAAACGTGCGTCTTTGTAATAGGTGCAAAATTTGCACTTGTTATGGGAGCACCCCGACGTAATCTGCAAAAACTCACACGCCGCCTCGAACGGCGGACGAACAATGCCGCTTGCGAAATGCACGGACTGCCTCCTCGGAACGCAAGATTAAACCCGACAAAGCACAAACATGGCCACGCGCACAGCGCAGGCTCGTGCTTGAATCATGGCGCCATGATAGGTCGCACGCAGCAGATTAACCAGTACGGTTATGCAAGTAAGCTACTTACCTGGGAGGAAGTGATCCACAAAGCGAAAAGCAAACTTCATCCCAAACGACGGCAATCGAGATTAAGAAATGACTCCAAAGACGATATGAGCAGGACATAAAAATTGGAAGCCCCTCCTGCATGCATATCCGCGGATTAGGCCGACAATAGTGGTGTCCAAACCGCCAGCGGCCACGCCGCATTCATGGAAGGGGCTTCACGATGTACGATATTACCACTTTCATCGGACTCGACGTCCACGCGCGCTCGATCAAGGCGTGCGCCTTCGTCCCGTCGACGGGCGAGACCGAGCGCAGGTCGTTCGGGTACGAGCCGGGAGAGCTCGCCTCCTGGGCCGCCTCCCTCGCCCAGCCCGCCAAGTGCGTCTACGAGTCGGGCGTCACCGGATTCCACCTGTGCCGCGAGCTGCGGGCCATGGGCGTCGACTGCGTTATCGGCGCCGTGTCCAAGATGCACAAGCCGGCCGCCGACCGCGGCCGCAAGACGGACAGGCGCGACGCGCAGTTCCTCGCCGTTCAGCTCGCGCTCGGGGTCGTCACCGAGGTGCACGTGCCGGACCCCGAGTTCGAAGGCGCCCGCGACCTGACCCGCGCGCTCGCGGACGCTCGCGACGACGCCGTCCGCGCGAAGCAGCGCCTGTCGAAGTTCCTGCTCAGGCACGGGCACGTCTACGACGAGAGGACGCCCTCCGGCCGGCCCAAGGGGCGCTGGACGAGGGATTTCTGGGCCTGGGTGGGCCGCATCGACCTGGGCGACGCCTCGGCGATGGCCACGCTCGACCACTACTGCGAGTGCGTGCGCCGGGCCGACGGGGAGAAGGCGGCGCTGGAGGCCAAAGTGAAGTCGCTCGCCCAGGCGCCCAGGTGGAAGCCCGCGTGCGACGCACTGAGGTGCCTGAAGGGCATCGACGTCGTGACGGCGGCGTCGATCGCGTGCGAGGCCGACGGCTTCTCGAGGTTCCCCAAGGCCTCCGGGTTCGCCGCCTGGATCGGGCTGGTCCCCTCGGAGCACTCCAGCGGCGAGTCGCAATCCCGCGGCGGCATCACCAAGGCGGGCAACAAGCACCTGAGGAAGCTGCTGGTGGAGGCGGCGTGGCACCACAAGGGCGCGTCGCGCGCGCCGAAGGACCTCGCGAAGGGCCAGGCCGTCGCGCCCGGCGTGCGCCGCCACGCCAACGCCGGCGTGAGGCGGCTGGTCGACAGGCGCCGGGCGATGGACGACGCCGGCAAGCAGTCGAGCGTGGCCAACGTCGCGGTGGCGCGCGAGCTGGCGTGCTGGTGCTGGGCGGTCGGCCGCATGGCGGAGTCCGCGTAGCGGGGGGCGCCGCCCGACACACCCGGGTCTTTCCCGGCCTCCCGCGCTCGACGGGCGTTGGCCCCCAGCCGCGGATTTTTTTCGTGCGGCGGCGATGCCGCCATGCACGTCCAAAGACAGACGAACCGGAGGGGCCAGCCGTAGCAACGAGATGCACCGGCGCTTCATGCGCGATGGGCGAATATTAAACTGCCGAACGGGCGTCGAACCAGACACGCGCTGTCAAACGGGAGCTCGGAGGAGATAGATTGGGCCAAGGGTGACCGAAAGTCGCCCTTGGCCCTTCATTGCCCATTGACAATGTCCTGCTCATATTAAAAAACGCAATGGAAGACGCCTCCATCAGACAAAAGGGAACCGCCCACGCTCCCGCCCGCGCCGTCACAGGGACGATACGCCTCAACGCCGCCAATGCGACAAAGGCGCAAATCACGTACGCAATATCGAATAGGACGCTCCCGTACGTTGCCCATAGCCTTTCGAAAGAGGGTCGGCGAACAAAATGGCGAGCCAGGCGCGAGCGAACGCAAGTCCCATAAATGACAGCACAAGCCTATCACCCGCAGCGCGCGGCTTTGAGAAACCTTGATGCATTGCCGCCAGCATGAGCCCTCCCCTCTCATGAATCGAGTCGATTTTCGCAAATCAGGAAATTACCCGAGCCATCATAATGGAAACACGGCAAACCTTGGCGCGAAGTCAGTAAACCCCACAATGCAAAACGGGCATCGCCGGAGGGGGAAAGCGATGCCCGTCTAAACATGCCCAAAGCTTGGTCCGGCGCTTCAAAGGAGGGAAGGAGATGACGCCGGAAAATTCCGCTGGGCTGAGAGTTGGTTGCAAAAGGCTGATGCGACGCCTACCGCAAGGAGAACTACAGACTCGCCACGTAGCGACCGGTCACATAGCCCGTAGTGATGGCGCGGCCGACAGAAAGGCCCAAAACATCGAGCGGGTAGTCCACGCCGCCGAAGAAGCAGCCGGAAGTATTGCCCGCCGCGAACAAACCCTGAATGGGAGCCTGGTTCTCGTCGAGGCACTGACCGTTCTCGTCGATAATCAGGCCGCCCAGGATAGCCGGAACGGTGGTGCCGCCACGGGAAACCGCATACAGGGTTTCGCCTTCGATGGGCACCATGTACTTAGCCGCCTTGCCAAAGTCCTCGTCGGAACCCGCATCGCACAGCTCGTTGTAACGATCGATGGTCTCCTGCACAACGGCCGCATCGATGGGATCGATCTTGTATTCCTTTTCGGTGCAAAAGTCGTTGATTGCCTGCACCAGCTCCTCGACGGAATTGCCCGACAGCAGGTCATCGTTGGTAATCTCGCCGGCGCCGCCTGTAATGGACATGTTCAGCGGGTCCTCAGCAATCCACTCGGTCGCGTAGTCGTGCCACTTCTCGGGCAGGATGGTGAAGAAGTGACCGGCATTCATATTGGCAAAACCGGCCTCCGCCAGGAACTGGCGCTGGAAGTTGTTAATGTAGGCAGTGCGCATGGGGCCTTCGCACATGAAGCGCTCGCCCTTGGGGCTGATGTTGAGGAAAGGCACATCCACGCGAGCCTTGGCGCCTTCGTGCACCATCTTGGCATGCACGGGAGGCTCGATGACGGCGCCCGCCCACACGCCCATCATGAGCGCGCTGCCGTCGCGATTCTCCATGCTAGCACCGAAACCCTTGAGGTCGGGGCACAGGTACTCGCGCATCTCCATGTTGCCCGAGTAGTCGCCCGCGGCAAGGATAACGCCCTTGGCCGCCTTGAACAGAATCACCTGATCGTCGGCGTTGCGACAAATGACACCCGTCACCGCATCGCCCTCTTTGTAAAGCTGCACAGCAGGAGTGTCATAGAAGAACTCGGCACCGTCCTGCGCGAGACCCTCGGCGATGGCGGTAGCGGCAGTATTGTTAGCCCCATCAATGTGGAAATAGGTGTTAGCATGCAATTGAACGTCATATCCATGCAGATTCAACGTGCTATCGAACAGGACGTTTTCCACACCGCCCTCTTCTGCCGCCGCAGCCCACCACTGCAGCGCCTCGGAAGAGTTTTGCGCCCACACGTTGATGAGCTTACGGTCGGAGCGGTAGTCGGACTTCTCCATCAGGTACGAGATGCAGGCCTGCACGCCGGCAGGGCTCGTCTTCTCAAGGTCAACGTAGCCACCCATGTTGCCGGACGTATTCACCACACTCGTGTTCTGCACGCATGCCACATGGGCACCGCCCTCAAGCGCCGTATGCACGGCAGCCAGGCCAGCTAGGCCCGCCCCAACAACAACCACGTCGTATTCCTTGGTCTCATCAAACTCGGTGATGGGCTCGGGTTGAAGCATGCACTCGGGCACGGCAAAAGGACCGTCCTGAACGGAAGCTGCAGCATCCGAGGCGCCTGCCGATCCGCCCTCGGACGCCGTCTTCGGAGCACAGCTCGAAAGAGCCGCAGCACCGAGAGCGCCAGCACCCATGATTCCGCCCATGCGCAGAAGCGCGCGGCGGCTAATTCCCTGCTCGAAACTCATATGTTCCTCCTTCTCGTGTGACGCAGTGGGATTGGTCGTCCCTGCGTTTTGACGAGACGGATTCTGCCTTTTGCGACCCTTGCGCACATCACCCCGGACGCAGTTTCTCGGATGAAATGCATCATCCTACGTATAAACTTTTAGCATCTCATCTGCGATAATATCTGTCGCCAGTATAAAAACGGCCTTATTGGCTAACTTTCGAGTTCCTCGGTATGAAAACAGCCTTAAATGCGGGGACCGGGAGGAGTTGAAAGCAGCCATATCGGATATTGTTAAAATATGAGCAGCTATTTTAATAATAATTTGACTCTCTCGTGTCCAAGAGGACTGACGGGAACCGCATCAGACCACGCACATAAGGCGATTTTAGGAAACCACCCTCTACTTTTTAGCCAATAGCTTGTTTTTTATACCGACCATTTGCAACCGACCGTTTGCAAACCTCAATTCTAAGAGCATCTCACGTATTTGCCTGCACACGCACTGCGATTTCGCCAGACGCGTCCGCAGAGATAAGCTTTTGAGCGCCCGATCAGAGATGCCCGACCATCCAGCATGGGGCAAAATTCCCACCTCGCTCCCGTCACGTAAAATCGAGCGAAATTATCGCCATGCGCCGTACTGCAAATTCTTTTGAGAATTTATACTATACGGCATAAGTTCGCGGCATCTTTCACGTGCGTGCATAGAGCGATCGCCCTGCCGGAACGGGCTGCCTTCTCGCGTCCTGCAGCTATTGCGCGAAATCGCGTGCCTATGCGCCGCAGATGCCGCACCCTGCCGCCCCGCGCAAAGGACGTGAGCCTATGTACACAAGCCTGGTTTCGCACACTCCCAAAATCAATCAGCAGCTTGCGCGCTACGGGGTGAAGTTCGGCATATACAAGAACGGCGTGTTCAACGAGCGCCTGTTTCCCTTTGACGCCGTTCCTCGCATCATAGAGGCCGACGCGTGGGACGCCCTCGAACGCGGGCTCATCCAGCGCGTTGACGCCCTGAACGCCTATCTCAAAGACCTCTACGGCAACAAGCAAATCATCAAAGACGGCGTGGTGCCCAGCGATTTCGCCTTCGCCTCAAGCGGGTATTTGCCCCAATGCGAGGGCATCGTGCCGCCCAAGGGCATTTATAGCCACATATCGGGCATCGACCTGGTAGAGGGCCAAGACGGCGAGTGGTATGTGCTGGAAGATAATCTGCGCATCCCCTCAGGCGCATCGTATCCCCTGGTGGCGCGCACCTTGTGCCGGCGCTGCGACGCCGAGACCTTCCGCGGAGGCCCCATGCGCGACAACCGCGATTACGGCGAGCGCCTGCGCCGCGTGATGGATGCCGTCAACTGCGGCGGCATCAACGTGGTGCTCACGCCGGGCCGCTTCAACTCCGCCTATTTCGAGCACTCCTATCTGGCCGAAAAGGCCGGCGCCGTGCTGGCCGAGCCCAGCGAGCTCTTCGTGGAAAACGAGAAGCTCTACTTCCGCGACGCAGCCGCCAACCGCCGCGTTGGCACGGTGTACCGCCGCCTGTCGGACGAATTCCTCGACCCGCTGTGCTTCAACCCCGAAAGCCTTATCGGCGTACCCAACCTGATGAGCGCCTACCGCGCAGGCAACGTGGCCATCATGAACGCACCCGGCAACGGCGCAGCAGATGACAAGGGCCTCTATTACTTCGTGCCCAAGATGGTCGAGTACTACTTGGGCGAGAAGCCTATCCTCAAAAATGCGCCTACCTACCTGCCGTTCTATCCCGACGACATGACGTACGTCATGAACAACGCCGAGAAGCTGGTCATCAAGGACGTGGCCGAGGCGGGCGGCTACGGCGTAGTGTTCGGCTGCGACCTTGACCCGCAGGAGCTCGAATCGCTCAAGGATTCCATCCGCCGCGAGCCGCGCCGCTTCATCGCCCAAGAGGTCATCGACTTCAAATGCCTCCCCACCTATATCGGCGGGGAGTTCGTCCCGCGCAAGGCCGACCTGCGTGCGTTCGTGCTTTCCGGCGAGCACACCGAGGTCTGGCCGAGCGGCCTCACGCGATACGCGCGCGAAGCCGGCTCGAGCGTTGTCAATTCGTCCCAAGGAGGGGGGTTCAAGGACACATGGGTTCTCTCTCGCTAGAAAAGGTCGACCACCTGCTGTGGCTCGGACGCTATGTGGAGCGCACCTACACCACCATGCGCTTCATCATCTCCACCTACGATGCCGCCCTCGATTCCACAGAGGGAAACTGGAAGGGCCAGCTTGAGGAGCTGGGCTTCAACGAGCAGACCGACGACCCCATCGAGTTTTTCAACGACTGTCTGTTCAACAAGGCCAACACGTCTTCGATCGCGCACGCTATGGACGCGGCGTACGGAAACGCCGTCACGCTGCGCGATGTCATAGGCACCGAGAGCATCGCATACGTGCAGATGGCCGTGAACAGCATCGAGGCGGCCGAGGCATCCGACGCGCCGCTTTTGGATCTGCAGCTGGTGTTCGATGACATCATGGCGTTCAAGGGCTGCGTGGATGACTACGTTGCCGACGACGCCGCGCGCAACATCATCAAATGCGGCATCAGCATCGAGCGCCTGGACCTGTACACGCGTCTGGCGTACCACCTGGACCGCCTGCCGCAGGAAACGCACAAGCTGGCCAGCCGCATCGACCGCATCGGCGTGCCCTATGACAAGGCGCACTTCAAGGCTGTGGTGGACGCGGTGTTCGCGCCCGATTTCCCCGAAGGCGCCACGTACGAGAAGCTCGGCGAGCTGCTGGTGCACATCGCGGGCATCTTCAGGTAGGAGGCGCGCATGAAGATTCTTTCATTCACGTTTGAGACAGCGCTGCGCTTCAGCGAGCCCGTGCGCGAGCACAGCTTCGTGCTGCGATGTCTGCCCAAGAACACGCCCAACCAGACGGTGATGGACAGCCAGGTCATCATCGCGCCGCGCACACCCGTCGCTCACCAGGTGGACGGCTTTGGCAACCGCCTGCAGATCGGACGCATCGAGGCGCTGCACGACGATTTCTCGTTCATATCGACGGGGCTTGTGATGGTTGATGCGGCGGATTGCGATGGCGAAGAGGGCTGGGGAGCCACGGAAGCCCCAGTTGCAGACGGGTCATCTGTCGCAAGCGGATCATCTGCTGCAGGCTGGTCATCCAGCATGAGCGGGCCATCCGGCTCGCTTGCCCACCCCATATACGCCAATCCCTCAACGTTTGCCGCCGCCGATGCGGCCATGCGCGCATTCGCCCAGGAGGCCTCCACGGAAGCAAGCGGGCCGTGGAACATCGCGCAAGCGCTTTCGCATGCCGTGCACGAGCGCCTCACCTACGTGAAGGACGTAACCGATGTGTCCACCACGGCTTCTCAGGCGTTCGCCCTGGGAAGCGGCGTGTGCCAGGACTTTGCGCACGTGCTGATTGCCCTGCTACGATCGCTGGGCATTCCCGCGCGCTACGTGAACGGCCTCATCGTGGGCGAAGGCGCGACGCACGCCTGGGTCGAGGCGCACGACGGCACGCGCTGGCGCGGCATCGATCCTACGCATGACCGCCCCATCGACGACGACTACATCGTGCTTTCACATGGACGCGACTTCGCCGACTGCGCCATCGAATCGGGCATCTTCCGCGGCGGCGCGCGCCAGGACCAACGCGTTGCCGTGCAGGTGTTCGACCAAGCGTCTCAGCAGTAAACAAACGCCCATTCGGCTGCCCATGCCGCAGCAGCTCGCCGCCCCATTGTCAGAGCGCCCCGGCGCCGGATGCAATCGCTCGCCCGGCGACCCAAATTCAACCCAACGCTTCTACGCAGATAGGGCCCATCGCCCCCTTCGTCTGCGCAAAACGTCGGGTTGAATGCGTCAGGTGCGTAAATACAGCGCGCCGGGCGCATCGTCTCCACATGCGCGAACTATAATCGAACCCGCGTTCGCAACGTGCGAACGATAGAAGGGACCATTTTGATTGAAACCGTGTTTTCGGCGGAGCTCCCCGTGGGCGAGCATCTGCTCATTCAAAAGAACCGCATTGTGGGCACCGGAGGTCCGGGGCCGCGCATCGCGATCGTCACCGGCGTGCATGGGGACGAGCTCGAAGGGCAATACGTGGCCTTTGAGCTGGCCCGCCGCCTGAAATCCGCACTCCATCTGCTCAGCGGCACCGTAGACATCTACCCTGCGGTAAATCCCCTGGGCATCAACTCCATCCAGCGCGGCATGCCGCTGTTCGACCTCGACCTGAACCGAACCTTCCCGGGCAACGGCAACGGCCCCATGGCCGAAACCATGACCGCCGCCGTTATGGACGACATCCGCGGAGCTGACGTGTGCGTCGACATCCACGCCAGCAACATTTTCCTGCGCGAAATGCCCCAGGTGCGCATTAACGAGCTTTCCGCCGATCAGCTTGTGCCGCTGGCTCCCCTGCTCAACGTCGATTTCGTTTGGGTTCATGCGTCGGCAACGGTGCTTGAGAGCACGCTGGCATATTCGCTCAACTCCGCAGGCACGCCCACGCTCGTAGTCGAGGCCGGCGTTGGCATGCGCATCACCGAAGAATACGGGCGTCGCCTGACCGATGGCATCTTACGGTTGGCAGCGCATCTTGGCGCATGGAAAGGCGATTTCTACAGCGCGCCCGAACCCATCGTCTCGCATGACGGAGAAGTGAGCTACCTCAACGCCGAACATGCGGGCATCTTCCTGCCGCGCGCGAAGCATGCGACGGTGCTGCACGAAGGCGAAGTGGTGGGCATCATCGCCGACCCGCTTTCGGGCGACGTGGTGGAGGAAGTGCGTTCGCCGCGTGCCGGCCTGCTGTTCACGCTGCGCGCCTACCCCATAGTGTACCCCGGCTCTCTTCTGGCCCGCATCCTGGGAGACATCCAATGAGAAAGACTACCCTGTTCACCCTTGACACCCCCTATCGCGAGCCGCTTTCGATATGCGCCGCCGAGTTTGGCGCGCCGGATGCTCCTCGCAGCATCGCCGTGGTGGGATCGACCCGCGGAAACGAAATTCAGCAGACGTTCATCTGCGCGCAGCTCATCGAGCGCCTGAGCGCCGCCGAAGAGCGCGGGCTTTTGGCGCAGGACGCGCGCATTCTGGTGATCCCCTCGGCTAACCCCTTTTCGATGAATATCGGAGAGCGCTTCTGGCCCGTTGACCACACCGATATCAACCGCATGTTTCCCGGCTATGACGCCGGAGAAACAACGCAGCGCATTGCGGCGGGCTTGTTCGAGGCCGTGAAAGACTGTGACTTCGGCATTTCGCTGGGAAGCTACTATTTGCCCGGTGACTTCCTCACGCACGTGCGCGTGACGCATGCAAACGCCATCAGCGACGAATCGCTCCAGTTGGCGGATGCATTCGGGTTTCCCTATGTGGTGTCGCGCACGCCCAGCTCGTTCGACACCACCACGCTCAACTACAACTGGCAGGTTTGGAACACCCATGCATTCACGGTGCTCGCCAAAGAGACCGACACCATCAACCAGCGCACTGCCACCTACGTGCAAAACGGCATCCTGCGCTTCATGAACGCGATGGGGTTTGTGCAAAGCCGTTCTATGGGCGGCTCGTTGGCCGTACACATTGATGAATCAGACCTGGTGGACGTGCGGTCGGAGAACGCCGGCGGGTTTTTCCTGCGCAACGTGGAATCGGGCGAGCGCGTGGTTGAGGGGCAGACGCTCGCGGTGGTGGCAGACGGCTTCGACGGCCACGTGCGTGAAATCCTGCGCGCGCCCGTGACCGGATACGTGTTCTTCAGCCACACCGCTCCGCTTATCAACCAGTACACCATCGCATTCAAGCTGGTGCCCGAGGTGGCATAGCCCAAACCGAAAGGCCGGTCCGGGGCGAATCGGGCGCAAAGCGGAGCAAGGTCGCAAGTGAGAGCCCAACAGCAGAATGATCATAGGCGGACCCCATACCCAGGCATCAACGGCGTTTATCGCCTCGACAATCGCATCCACAAGACGACTCCTCTCTCTTCGCGCACGCGAAGCGCCCTTCGATGCATCGATTGTCCTGCGTATGGATTTCTAATCTGTTACAGTAGAGTGCTAAAGCGCTATAGGCCGACGAACGGCGGGCTCGTGAAGGGCAAAATACGCGAGCGAATTGGCACGCGAACGAGTCGGCTCATGGCTCAAGCGCCTTCTAGGACGCAGCGGAGCGCCCCTACCACGATTCGTTGTCGCGACGGTTTGATTCGTCGAGAGGCACCATGTCCAAGCGCAGCGTTTGCTCGACGAGCTTCATCAGCGTTTCGTCGGAAATGTCGGGCTTGAGTTTCATGAGCCCCACCAAGCCAAAGATGAGCATGCAAAACGTCTCGTAGACGAACTCTATTTCCACCTTGTGATAGGCGGCGTATTCCGTGACGATATGCGCATCTATGCAGTCGACCGTCTCTCGCACGGCGCGCACGCCAAACGCGTCGCGCACTCCCAGCTCCTCCAGCACGCGCGCCATAGGGCGCGGCGACCCGTCCACCCCGTACAGCGCGCGCCGCATCGCAGCGACGCACTTGCGCAACGACCCCAGGGTGTCTCCGAACTTGCGCGACTCGTTCCACACGATCGCGCTTTCCACCAGATCTTCAATGTAATCGTCAAGCACCGCCTCAGTGATGGCGCGCTTGTTGGCGAAATAGTAGTACACCAGCTCGCGCGTAATGCCCGCCTCGGCGGCGATGTCTTTCACGGTGGTAGCCGCCACGCCACGCGTTTCATAGAGCTTGCGCGCGGCCTGCATGATTTCGCCCGCCTGCCCGCTCAGACGCTTGCTCTCGGAAAGCGAACGCGCACGCCGGCGCGCGGCGTTCATGTCGCCGCCCTCGCGCGCTGGGCCTCCCAGCGCCTCGCGGCGCCACTGCTCCGTAAGCCCGGCGCAAAGCGGCACCGACGAGTGCGACCCTTCGGCATGCGCGCGCTCTCCACCGAAACGCATATCCGCATCAGCCGGATGAACAACCCGCCCCTTATTGGACGCAATCGCCATAACGCATTCCCTCCACGCACAACAAAGCCGCCCGCATCTGCCTGCGGGCAGCTTCATTATATAGAGGAAACGCGCGACGCGGCGTGAGCGCGCCTAATCGCCCGAGTCAAAGCCTTCGGAGCTATTCGTTCTCTTCCTTCACGCGAGCATACGCCTTGGTGTCGGAGTAGATTTCATCTTTCAGGGGGTTGAGCTTGCGCGTGCGGATGCGATACAGCTGCCACGCAGCCAGCGCCACGTTGCTCAAAAGCGCCAACAAACTTACGACGAAGAACGCCGTGGGGTTGTGCGTGGTGGGAATAGGCGCCAACACGTCGGCGAACTGAGGCACCGTCATGATGAACATGATCCATAGAGCAAGCGTTTGAGCACGATGCTGCAGCCACGCCCCTCGCTTGATGAAAAAGGTGGGGATGGTGCAAGCCAGGAGCAGCGCGAGGCCGCAGTATGCCGAATGGTCGGAAATGCAGTTGTAGGTGTAGGCGAAGTTCCACAAATCGTAGGCAATGATCCACGCCCAAATCATGTCAGGCCAGATCATGTCACGTGTGCGGTCCTTCGAAATGATGATGCCGAACCATCCACAAATGGTGAGGATGTTCAAGATGCCGGCAATGCCGTTCATGATGTTCCACGGGCCCGATATGGTCCAGAGGTTCTCGACCACGCCGCCTTGCCACAGGCCAAAGCTGTATACCTGGAAATCGCGAATGACCGCCTCGGCTATGTTGACAGCAAGAATCAGAGGCGGAAAGCACAGCGCCCAGCGCTTTTCGTACAAATGATGGATGCGTCCGTCCTTGCCGCGCCACTTCACAAAACGCAGCGCCATGAAACCAAGGCAGCCGGCAAGCGCCGAATAGGTTTTCACCCAGTTAAACCACGTTCCCGTGCCGTACTCGTTGCCCGGAGCGGCGGTTGTAGGCCACACGAATATGGTCATAAGCACAGGCACCACTGCGAAAAGGGCGATGCCGGCCCAAGGCTTCACGCGGCCCAATTCATTGAACGCCATCAAGGCGAACAGCACGAACAGCCAAATCGCCCAATAGATCGGCTCCCCCGCCTGATACAGAATGCCCATGACATCCCCTTCCCCTCGGCGAGCGCACAAAACGCCCGAAGCCAAACGCGCCCGCATTGCGGCAACCGCGGCAGAAGCGGGCCTTCCTAAGGCGAAGTATACGGGCGCATCGCGAGCAAGTCTTTACACTTAAGGCCGTTTTGTAAAGACCGAAAAACAGCGCGGTGATACACTTGAGACATTGGCGCACAGAAAACAAAACCGCACGTCACAGTGCGTTTTGCGGCCTGTTGCGTGGCGGTACGGCACAGCCTGGAACGCCCACGGTTCGCCCGCATTCACCGGACGCAATCCACGGGCAGGGCAATTGCCGCAGCCGAACCGTTCGAACGCAATCTAGGCCCGCATGAATGCGCCGCAAGGGGAATCGCTCCGCGCAGCCGTGCGATGAGCGCGCTCGGCGTTCGCCGCATGCCGCGGGGCAGCAGCGAGAGGGGGTCATCATGACCGTTCCCGTTTGGGTCACGCCTATTTCCATGGCCGTCTACATTGTTCTGCTCCTGCTTCTCACCGAATTCATGCGCACGCACTACCGCACGTCGATGTGGGTGTGGGTGGTGTCGCTTATCACCGTGCCGCTGTGGATCATCAACATTCCGGGCGACGACTGGTTCCGCTGGGCCAAAAACCTCTCAGTCATCCTGCCTCTCATTTTTGCCGGCATAGGCCGCATCGCAGCCGTTGAGAACAAGGACACACCGTTTTGGCGCACGATGCGCAAGCGATGGGTGCGCTGGGTGCTCTACGGCATAGTCTTTTGCAACATCGCCGAAGCCACGCTGCGAGACTTTGAGATGGGCAACGTCATGAACGCCATGGCAGGCCTCATCCTGTGCATCACCATGCCGTTCGGCGACAAATACTGGAAATACGACACGTCGAGCCACGGCGAGATCCTCTCCTACACCGTGCCCATGTGGAACTTCCTCTACACCACGTGGAACGCCTGCTTCGTGTACGCCGAGGGGCATGCATACTTCGCCAGCACGTGCTGCATCCTTGCGGCCGCCGAGCTCTACCCCATCATCAAGCGGAGGCCCGAGCTCTATATCACCGGACGAATCTATACGCTGGGCGCTCACCTGTTGCTGCGCAGCTGCTTCCCGGCGCTGTTCCCCACCATCATGAACTCTGAGGCGTGGTTCAACCCCGATGTGATGTTCTGGTGGGGCGCCATCAACGGCATTCTTGGCCTGCCGTTCGTATTCTGGTACTGCTACCAGCTACACATGGGCAAGGCTGACGTGACCTTCCGCCGCGGCATAGCACGCGAGAAGTATCTGGAAGGCCGCGCCAACGGCACGATAGACGAGTACGGCGATCCGGTAGAGCCCGCCGGAAAACCCGCTTAGCCCAAACTAAGGCGGCTACGCTGCCAAACGTATGCAACGGAAAGAAGCCTGTAGTACATCGGACGCATGCGCAGCCTGGTATGAGGTGCTTATAGATCGACCTCATACCAGGATTCGAGCGTAAGATCGTTCACGCGTTTGAACTCGCCATCATCATTCGTGACGAGCACGGCCCCGCAAGCGCGAGCGGTAGCGGCAATGAGGTAATCGTTCGGACCTATAGGGGTTCCCTTGCTCTCCAGCTCGGCGCGGATGCGCGCGTATTCAATGGAGCACGCAGAGTCAAACGGAACAATC
>CAUWMI010000002.1:0-34052 GCA_963559755.1 uncultured Slackia sp.
CTTCGGGAACCTCCCTATTTTGTGTCTTCAGTTTCTTTACAGGAAACTCTAGACTTCCAAAATCAACCTATGCTCCATTTACTCAACCATTGGATGACGCGATACTGGAATCACAGAGAGCCGGCCCTCTTTTCTCGCACATTCGAACGAAGGAGCCCTCATGACCGATTCCGTACGCATCCATTCCGCCTCTCCGCAGTCGGCGGGCAAAGCGGGCAATTCCCAAACGCAAGAATCGACGGCAACCTCATCCGCAACACACGCCTCCCCCGCCGCGCGCATCGGAGCCGTAATCGCTCGTGAGCGACGCACCGCCGGCATCACGCAGGACACGCTTGCAAACCACTTGGACGTGACCAAAGCCGCCGTGTCCAAATGGGAGCTGGGACAAAGCGCGCCCGATATCGCGCTCATCCCTCGTATCGCCGGATACTTCGGCATCTCCTGCGACGAGCTGCTGGGCTACGCCGATGAAGTGGGAAAAGACGAGCGCGACCGCATCCTCGATGATTTGCTTGACCAGTTGAAAGCCGATTTCGACGCAGGCTTCGAGGCCTGCAAGCGCACCGAGCGAGCCCACTGGCGCGATTGGCCGCTGCTTGCCTTGATGGCCTCGATTTTGATGAACCGCGCGCTGTACGCACCCGATCGTATGGAAGAAACCCTCGCCTATCTTGAGCAGCTGCTGCTGCGGCTGGAAGATGAATGCTCCGACCTTTCCCGCTGTCGTGCGGCTCGTATGATGCGCGCCTCTCTCATGCTGCTGCCGCAGGAGAAACCGCGCGTCGATGAGGGCATCGCGCTGTTCGAATCGCTCGAATGCGACAACACGTCGGGCGTGCCATCGCTGCTCGCCGCTGCATACGATCAAGCGGGTCGCATCGATGACGCTCTCGCGTTGCGCCAGCGCATTGTGTACGTTTCGGGCGCGAACGTCGCCAACGAATGCTTAAGCCAGCTCGCGTACTATCAGGATGATCCCGCGCACCTTGCCGCCCTCGCCAACGCTGCGGCCTCCATCGTTGAAACGCTGCGCCTCGATGCCGTCACGCCCTTGTTTGCGCTCTCGCTGCACGTTCAGCTTGCCATTGCGTACAAAAATGCGAGCATGCGCGAAGAGGCGCTTGACGAGCTGTCGGCATTTCAGCATGCATTCGAATCCGTAAAGGATAACCCTTATGCTACGCCCTGCGTTCACGATGCCGTGCTGTTCGACCGCATCACGGAGGATTTCTCCGCCGTCGATGCCGCCCAAAAGCTCAACGACATGAATGCCGAGATTCTCCTCGACAGCATGATTGCGCAGATTCTTTCCAATGCGAACTGGGACGACTGCGACGATGACCCACGTTACCAGGAGCTCCTTGCCCTGCGCGGCGACGGTTACGACATCGCAGCCCATTGGACGGAGGCCGACGCTCAGCAATAACAACACCCCAGGCATACCATGTTCTATGTAAAGCAATAACTATTTATCGTAAAACATTAAATAGTTATTGCTTTTTATTAACTGCAATCGTATAGTGCAAGCATGAGAGATCTCCAAACAAGGCAGCATGCCCAAACAACACATTGGGCATTCGGGAAAGAAGTACTCATGCCAGCATTTCGCGAGAAAACCCTCAATCGCATCTCTGCGCTCTGCCGTATCGTATTCATTGTGCTCATATTGACCACCCTGGTTGCCGCTCTCGCATTTTTCGTCGGAGTAATCCTTTTCATGTGCGGCACGTTCGGCTATGACTTCTTCGTCGCAACCGGGGCGTGGGACCCAACCGAACCCGGATACACCCAATGCGAGCTTGTCACCGAAGGTGCCACATTCGCGCTTTTCGGAGGCCTCGCCGTTACCTCCTACATCATTGCGGCGAAGATGTTCCACGCCATCACCAAAACGCGACGACCGTTTGAACGAGCACGCGCACGCGAGCTCAAAGGGGCTGCATGGGTGAACGCTGCGTGTGCCATCCTGCCGGCAATTCTGGCCGTCGCCGTTTCCACCGCCGAATTCGGCACCCCTTATGTGCCCGAAGACTTCGGCATCGACTACGACACGCTTATCAACGCCTTTATCCTCTTGGCATTCGCCTACATCTTTGATTACGGATGCATCTTGCAGGAGCAAGACGATGAATTGCTGTAGCAAAGCGAGCCTTTTCACCCGTGAAAGACACACGATAACCGCAGGACAGGAGACTGAATCATGATAAATCACGAAGATCGCGAAGATGCGAAAAACAGAGCCATCAACATGAGTCGAGCCATTGGCATAGGTGCACGGGCATGCGCTATCGCATTTGGCTGTGCAGGCCTGTGCAGTGTCGCGGGTGCGTTCATAGTGGCATTTAGCCCCATGGGTGCACATGGGGCACCAGTATTCATCAACGACTACGAGGTTTCCGGCATCGTCGGCCCCCTTTACTGCATCATCATTGCCGCAACCGCGTTCTGCCTTGCGCTTATGCTCCGAGCGTTGTTTCAGCTTTGCAGTTCCATCGAGCAGCGAAGAACTCCGTTCTACCTTGAGAATGTAAAAGCGCTCGAGCGCATCGCGTATTTCACCATCGCAGCCGCCCTCGTGTGGGGACTGGGGACATATGCCCTCGAGCTTGCGTTTCACGCTCCCATAGGCAATCTGAGCGCAATTCTTTGGGTGTGGGCCGGCGTTGTTGTGCTTTTCCTCGCCCGAGTGTTCGAATACGGCTGTGCCCTACAGGAGCAAGACGATGAATTGCTGTAGCGGCGAATCGGCTGCTTGCGAAAATCCTGCTCTTGATGCAATATCCCTGTCGGAAGCCCCAACAACCACCACCGACGTCGTGCAAAGGAGGCAAGCATGATTGTTCTTCGGCTTGATCGCATGCTTGCCGACCGCAAGATGTCGCTCAACGAGCTTTCGGAGCACGTAGGCGTGTCCAATGTGAACCTGTCGCGCATCAAGACCGGCAAGGTGAGCGGCGTGCGTTTCTCCACGCTTTCCGCTATTTGCAAAGCGCTCAACTGCCAGCCGGGCGACATCTTGGAATACATCCCTGACCCGGAAGACGAATAGTCACCGACTAGCTTCTCGCTGACGCCCCCCAACCTCGCATTCGTCCAATTCCAGCCTACCGCCACAGCCCCTCTTGTCATCCTTCGATTAGCCAGGCGTTATACTTGCGATAATGCAACGTCGTCGAAGGAGCGCGCCATGAAGCTTGCCGTCATCAATCCCGTCGCCAACCTGCCGCAGAACGTATCCGACGCAATGAAGCCGTATCTGGCCTCGCTCACCCGCCCCGATACCGAAATCGAATACGTCACGCTCAAGCGCGGCTTTCCTTCGGTGGAATCCGACATGCAGGGCATGTTCAACGGCGCCGAGATCGTACGTGAGGCGCTCACCGCAGTCCAGCGCGGCACAGACGGCATCTTCGTAAACTGCTTTGATGACCCCGGCGTGCAGGCGCTGCGCGAAATGATAGAGGCGCCCGTATTCGGCGGATACGTGCCCTCGGTACTCACGGCACTTTCGCTGGGCGGACGCATCGGCATCATCACTACTGACTACGACGGCATCGCCAACGAAGAGCGCAAAGCGCGCACCGAAGGATTCGACGGCAAGATTGCCACCATCATTCCCGCCGACATGATGGTGGGCGAAGTGTTCGGCGGCGACGGCGTGGACGAGCGCCTGGCGGAAGTCTGCATGCAGATGCACACCGAGCATCGCATCAACACCGTGATTCTGGGTTGCACCGGCATGCAGCAGGCGGTGGCCAAGCTGCGCGAGCGCCTGGCGGCCGCCCACTGCCCCGTCACCGTGGTCGAGCCCTTGGCGGCCGGCGTCACGCACCTGGAACGCGTCGTGACGCTTGGCCTGACCAACTCGCTCCATATCGGCCTTACGCTTGAGGGATTTATGGAGTAAACGCTGCCTCCGAAGTCAATTCAACCATGAGAAAGAGCCGCCGGGATGGTTCCAGCGGCTCTTGCCACGAACTATTATTAAATTCGCTTGCCTCGCTTTTCGCCCGCTCCGTCTCTTTTAGCGCGAACAGATACTCCTATCGGACAAGTTAGTTCCTGCCCAGAATGCGACGCAGGGTTCCCGCTGCCACGCCGAACGCCAAAGCGAAACCGCCCACGAGCGCTGCCACAACTCCCGCACTTTCGTCGTTGGTCTTGAGAAGCGTCTCTTTATCCTCGTCGGCCGCCTTAGACTCCTTGGCGTCCTTCGAGTCACCCTGATTGCTTCCGGCGTTACCGTTCTCGTCGGATTTGGACGCGTCGGTCGTCTTGCCCTTCTCCTCGGAGGAATCATTGCCGGACGTGTTCGATTTGTCGGAATCGACCTTGCTATCCGTCTTCTCGTCCGATGCGGTATTCGAATCCGAGGTGTTGGATCCATTGGCGCCATCCGACGACTCATCCTTGGATTCGTCACCAGCGCCGTCAGCGGCGTTACCGTCGTTTTCGCTCGCATTGCCGCCGTTCTCGGGCGCCTCATTGGTTCCCTCGTCGGAGCCAGAGTCGGAGCCATTGGACGTCGTACCGCCTACGATGCTATTCGAAGGAGGCAGCGGAGCGGGCTTGGGCGCCTCGTTCGAATCGGAATCGGACTCCTCGCCCGTGTTGTCGCCATTGACATCATCCGTCGATTCGTCGTTCGACCCATCGTTGTCGGAGCCGCTGTTCGAATCATTACTGTCGGACGAAGAGTCGCCCGGCGTATTGCCGTTGTCGCTGCCCTCGTCAGAGGAATCGCCCTCCGCACTGGAGCCGTTGCCACTCGAATCGTTGTCGCTGGAGCCGTTGTCGCTGGAGCCGGAATTATCCGCGCCATTATCATTAGAGTCGTTCGACTCGTTCCCGCCAGCGAAACCCTCGTTGCCCGAACCGTTGTTGCCCGTCGAACCTTCGTTGTCCGAAACCGCATCGTCGGATTCCGCGGGCGGAGTAGGCACAACGACCTGCTTCTTCTTCCACTGGGCGTACAGCACATCGTCGCCCTTGGTGAGCGTGTAGTTGGACCCAGCGGCATAGCTCTTGCCCGAACCGTCCTTCTTGGTGTTCCAACCCATAAACTCATAGCCGTCGCGCGTGAAGCCGCAGGCCGCCACCTTGACGCTCTTGTTCACGGTGCCGTTGGTGGCGCTCATCTTGCCCGAGCCGCCGTTGGCGTTGTAAGACAGGCTGTCCGCCTGCTGCGCCTCATCCTGGGCGATGTACGCCAAACAATCCGCCTTCTCGCTGCGGTAGCGGTTCTGCCAGCCTGCATGGTATTCGGGCTGCGCCTTATAGAACACGGCAACGTTGTTCACCACGTAATCGCACAGCGTGGTCACGAACTCGCGATCGGACATGGCGTTGGCCTTCTTGTAATCGCCATTCCAGGCGCCTGGCCACTTATAGCTATCGTGCCAGGCGCCGTTCCAGTCATAGCCGCTGGTATATCCGCCTACGAACTTACGCCATCCGCTGGTGCCATACAGGTTGGACATGCCCCACACGAGGCCCTTCACGCAGTCAGCGCGCTCGGAGATGTCAATACCAAGGCTTTTTAGATAGTTTTCGGCCGGCAGATAATACTCCTTATAGGCCCAGTTATCCTGCAGCGCCGAGAAGCCTGCAGGGTCGGCCTTGTACGCCGCATGCCACGAGCTATTAAGCTTGGTGCCGATGCTGGTCAGTTTGCCCGTCGAATAGTTGTACAGGTCACCCGTGATGTCGGCAGTCAGGACCCATTTGAACATCGAATACGTGTCGGGATCATAGTTATAACAAGAGATGAGAAAGTCATCCAGGCCATAGCGGTTATCAAACTGATAGTAGCCCATGGCATGGTAGCCATCGCCCCATGACAGACCCTGATCGTAGTTGCATCCGCTTTCATACGCGGTGAAGTACTTCATTTCATCGGACAGGGCGACAGGAGCAACCAAGGCGGCCATCGGCACGGCATAAGCGCGCGACATCATCATAACGGTCGGAGCCTCGACGTAGAAGTCTGCCTTATCGTACGAAGCCGGCGCCTCTACAACCTCGCCCTCGTCGGATTCGTCAACGGGCTCAGCATATTCGTCTTCCGCAGTGTAGGCCTCTTCGTTTTCAGCGGCCGCTTCATCGACTTCGGAGCCGTCGACATCGGATACATCTACCGTCTCATTGGTGGCACCAGCGGCATCGGCTCCATTAGCCTCGCCGATGATTTCGGAATCAGGATTCTCGGCTGCGAGCGCCGCCGTGGGGGTCATACCGAATGCAAGCGTGAGCGTCATGCCTGCCACGATGATATGACGCGTAGGTTTCATAAGGGAACTCCCCTCCTTCTGCGCAGCCCTCGCTTGAAACGCGCCGCACCGCACAGGCAAAACGTAGCGGAGCGACATGCGCACCATTGCGAGGCGTGCCGAGGGGCACGGATGCGCGTAGTTCGATTAGTGTGCGTATGCGCTATTATTTCGAGCCTATATAACCACACTCCGGTCGCCGCGTCATCCGTTTCAAACAAGATTTTGAGGCAATTTCGAGGGTTCTTCACAAGCTGTTTTTCGAGGTCAGACGCTTATACAACATCTTGTGTCGCCATTGCTACACCTTGTGGAAACCAAAGGATACCAACCGCCTGCAACGCACTTGCGCCCTATCGGTATCGACCCGCCAACAGCAAATAACGAACCACGGACGATGGCTGTATCCGGCATGGCGACAACGAAGGGCGACTGCAAAAGCGACTCATGGATGCTGGGTCTGAAAGCAAAAAGAGAGGCCCGGCATATGCCAGACCTCTCTTTCGAAAGCTATGACGCTTGAGCTTGGAGCCTTGCGGGCGAATGATTACGCCTGCGTGCGCTCCTCAGCCTTGTCGGCGAGAATGATGACCTTCTTGCCGTCGACCTGCACGTAGCCGCCCTCGATGGCGAACTCCTTGTGCGGGCCGCCCTCTTCTTCCTGGATGCGGACTACGCCGTCGGCCAGGGTGGACACGACGGGCGCATGGTCGTACAGAAAGCCCATCTCGCCCTCGGTGCCGGGAACCACGACGAAGTGGACATCGCCGGAGTAGAACTTCGCCTCAGGCGTCACGATATCGCAGGCAAACTTGGTCATGTTAGTTCTCGTCCTTCTTCATGGCCTCGTACTCGGCCCACACGTCGTCGATGGAACCCTTCAGGCGGAAGCACTGCTCGGGGATCTCGTCGCACTCACCATCGAGGATGGCGGCGAAGGAGCGAACGGTGTCCTCCATCTTGACGTACTTGCCGGGCAGACCGGTGAACTGGGTGGCCACGTGGAAGCACTGGCCGAAGAACTGCTGGGCCTTACGCGCACGGGACACGGTGAGCTTCTGCTCGTCAGAGAGCTCGTCCATACCCAGAATGGCGATGATGTCCTGCAGGTCCTTGTAGTTCTGCAGCAGCTCCTGGATGCCGGTGGCCACGCGGTAGTGCTCCTCGCCCACGATGGCGGGCTCGAGAGCGCGGGAGGTGGACTCCAGCGGGTCGACGGCGGGGTAAATACCCAGCTCGGCGATGGAACGCGACAGAACGGTCTTGGCGTCCAGGTGGGTGAACGTCGTGGCCGGCGCGGGGTCGGTCAGGTCGTCAGCGGGAACGTACACGGCCTGCACGGAGGTAATGGAACCCGTGCTGGTGGACGTAATGCGCTCCTGCAGGTCACCCATCTCGGTGGCCAGCGTGGGCTGGTAGCCTACAGCGGAAGGCATGCGGCCCAGCAGAGCGGACACCTCGGAACCGGCCTGGGTGAAGCGGAAGATGTTGTCCACGAACAGAAGCACGTCCTGGCCCTGATCGCGGAAGTACTCAGCCTCGGTCAGACCAGCCAGGCCGACGCGCAGACGCGCTCCCGGCGGCTCGTTCATCTGACCGTAGACCAGGCAGGTCTTGTTGATAACGCCGGACTCGCTCATCTCCAGGAAGAGGTCGGTACCCTCACGGGTACGCTCGCCTACGCCGGTGAACACGGAAGTACCGCCGTGCTCCTGGGCCAGGTTGTTGATGAGCTCCTGGATGATAACGGTCTTGCCAACGCCAGCGCCGCCGAACAGACCGGTCTTGCCGCCCTTGATGAAGGGCTCGATCAGGTCGATGGCCTTGATGCCCGTCTCGAAGATCTCGGTCTTCGTGGACAGGGTATCGTACTCAGGCGCGGGACGATGGATGGGCATGTAGCCAGAAACCTCGGGCATCGGCTTCTCGTCGACGGGCTCGCCGACGACGTTCCAGATGCGGCCCAGGGTCTCAGGGCCAACGGGCATCATGATGGGATGACCCGTGTCGACGACCTCGATGCCGCGCACCAGGCCGTCGGTGGAACTCATGGCGACGGAACGCACGAGGTTGCCCGGAAGCATGGTCTCAACCTCCAGGACAACGTGCATATCGCCGGCAGGAGTGGTTGCGTCAACCGTCAGCGCGTTGTAAATCGCCGGCAGCTGATCCGCAGGGAACTCAACGTCAACGACAGGGCCGACGATACGCACGATGCGCCCCGTACCGCCCTTGCTGGCATCGAGCTCCTCTTTGGTGAGCATTCTCTCGTCAGCCATTTAATCCTCCAAAGCAGCGGCGCCGCCAACGATCTCGTTGATCTCGGTGGTAATGGCGCCTTGACGTACACGGTTGTACAACCGCGACAGCGTTTCCACGATTTCGTTCGCGTTCTCGGTTGCCGAGTGCATTGCCGTGCGACGTGCGGCCTGCTCGCCTGCGGCGGAGTCGATCAACGCGTGGTAGATCGACGTGCGCAGGTACGCCGGCAGCAGACGCTGGAGCACATCGGCGGGCTCGGGCTCGAACTCGAGCGCGGCGGAAACGGTATCGGCGGACTGATCGGCAGCGTCGGCCGCATCCGAGGATCCGGCGGCAGCGGCCATAACGGCCTGCGTGTCGACGGGCAGGATAATCTCCTGGCGGAGCACCTGCTCAGCGGCGTTCTTGGCGTGGTTGTACACCAGAACGACCTCGTCTACGCTGCCCTCTTCATACGCCTTCACGGCGTAATCGGCGATCTGTTTCGCCTCTTCAAACGTAGGGTCGGCAGAAAGGTCCACAAATTCAAGCACCGGCTCGATCTTGCGGTACTTGAAGAATCCGATTGCCTTCTTGCCGCAGGCGATGACATCAACCTCGACACCCTGCGCCTTTTTCGCGCGAATCGTCTTCTCGATCGTACGCAGCACGTTCGAATTGAAGCCGCCGGCGAGGCCGCGGTCGGAAACCACGGCCACCGCCAGAATGCGCTTCACGTTCTCACGCTTCTCCAGCAAGGGGTTCTCACTGGCCTGCACGCGCTCCGCGACGCCTTGCAGCATCTCAGTCATGGACTCGGAGTAGGGCGTGGCGGCGAAGATACGCTCGGTGGCGTGCTTCACCTTGGCGCCTGCAACCATCTCCATGGTGCGCGTAATCTGCTTGGTCGAAGAAATCGACTTGATGCGCTTGTCTATGTCGTGCAGGTTAGGCATGTTCGGCCTTCCTTACGCCGCGAATTGCTTCTTGAAAGCCTCGATGGCGCCGTTGAGGGCCTCTTCGCTTTCAGGCGTGAACTTCGCATCGTCGTGAATCTTCTTGAGCACGTCGGCATGGCTGGCGCGCAGGTAGTCCAGAAGCTCGGTGCGGAAGCGAACCACGTCGGCCACTTCCACGTCGTCCAGATAACCCTTGGTGCCAGCGTAGATGGCCACAGCCTCTTCCTCGAAGGCGAGGGGCATGTAGCGACCCTGCTTCAGCAGCTCGGTCATGCGGGCGCCGCGGTTCAGCTGGTCCTGCGTGGACTTGTCCAGGTCAGAACCGAACTGGGTGAACGCCTTCAGCTCGCGGTAAGCGGCGAGGTCCAGACGCAGGGTACCGGAAACGCTCTTCACGGCCTTGGTCTGAGCGGAACCGCCAACGCGCGAAACGGAGATACCTACGTCGACTGCCGGGCGCTGGCCCTGGAAGAACAGGTCGGTCTGCAGGTAAATCTGACCGTCGGTGATGGAGATCACGTTGGTGGGGATGTAGGCGGACACGTCGCCGGCCTGGGTCTCGATGATCGGCAGAGCCGTCATGGAGCCGCAGCCATACTCGTCGGACATCTTGACCGCACGCTCCAGCAGGCGCGAATGCAGGTAGAAGATGTCGCCGGGGTACGCCTCGCGTCCCGGCGGACGACGCAGGGTCAGCGACATCTGACGATACGCCACAGCCTGCTTGGACAGGTCATCGTAGACGATGAGCACGTGACGGCCGTGGTTCTCGGGGCCAGCGGGCTGTCCGTCTTCGCCGGTGTAGACGAAGTACTCGCCCATTGCAGCGCCCGCCATGGGGGCGATGTACTGCAGAGGAGCGGAGTCGGAAGCGGTGGCGGCCACGATGATGGTCTTGTCCATCACGCCGTACTTCTCGAACGTCTCCATGATGCCGGCCACCGTGGAGGCCTTCTGGCCCACGGCGACGTAGATGCAGATGACGTCGGTGTCCTTCTGATTGATGATGGCGTCAACCGCGATAGCGGTCTTGCCGGTCTGGCGGTCGCCGATGATCAGCTCGCGCTGGCCGCGGCCGATCGGAATCATCGTGTCAACGGCGATGATACCGGTCTGCATGGGCTCATGCACAGGCTTGCGGCTGATGACGCCGGGGGCCTTGAACTCCACGGGGCGCATGCCCTCGGAAGTGATGGGGCCCTTGCCGTCGATAGGCATACCCAGCGGGTTCACAACGCGGCCGAGCAGACCCTTGCCCGAAGGCACTTCCATGATCTTGCCGGTGGTGCGAACCTGGTCGTTCTCTCGAATTGCCGTGACATCGCCCAGGAGCACGGCGCCGACCTCCTCTTCCTCGAGGTTCTGCGCCAAGCCGTACACGGTCTTGCCGCCTTCGCCGAGG
Organism: uncultured Slackia sp.; assembly: GCA_963559755.1. Classification (GTDB taxonomy): domain Bacteria; phylum Actinomycetota; class Coriobacteriia; order Coriobacteriales; family Eggerthellaceae; genus Slackia. Next base: position 10,875 of record CAUWMI010000002.1, read on the forward strand.
AACTCCAGGAGCTCGCCTGCCATGGCACCCTTCAGGCCGTCGACGCGGGCAATACCGTCGCCCACCTGGACGACCGTGCCCACCTCGCGAGCATCGACGCTGGTGTCGAGCGACTCGAGCTGCTTACGCAGAGCTTCGTCGATAGACTGAGCGGTGATTTCAGTCACTAGCATTCACCTCCATCGTTTGTTTCCGTAAGCACGTTGCGAGTGCGCTCCAGTTGGGACGCTACGCTCGCGTCGATGCGTTTTCCATGAGTGCTCATGATGATGCCGCCCAGGATGGACTTGTCGATATGCTCGCGCAGAACGACGTTCTTGCCCAGATCCTGAGTCAGCTTCTCAGTGATGACCTTGCGGAGCTCGTCGTCGAGTTCCACCACGGTGGTCACGTCGACGACGCACACGCCCAGCTTCTCTTCGGACGCGTCGCGGTAGGCGTTCGCAACCTGGGAGAGCTGTCCGAGGTTTTCGCGTTCCGCCATGACGGCGATAACGCTGCGAATCAAGGGGTCGACCCCCTCGAATACGCCTTCGGCCAACTGGTGACGCTGCTCAGCGGAGAGTGCCGGGTTGGACAGGGCGTCGCGCAGATCCGCGTTGCCGCGGTAGATGGCGAGCACCTGCTCCAGCTGGTCACGCACCTCCAGCACGCGCTCCTGACCGCCGGCGTTGTAGGCGGCGTCCAGCAGCATGCCGGAATAGGTGGCAACCTCTTCTTTTACGAGCAGTCGGTTAGTTGGCATCGAAACTACCTGCCTCTTCGACGTAGCGCTTGATCATCTTGCGATGCTCCTCATCGGACAGGTCGTTGCCGATGAGCTTGGCAGCCACAGCGACCGAGATGTCGGCGACGGACGCCTGGAGGTCGGCCTTGGCCGCCTTCTTGTCCGCCTCGATGGCCGCATGGGCCTTCTCGATCATGTCAGCAGCTTCCTTCTGCGCCTTGGCGGTGATGTCGGCCTTCACGTCTTCGCCGGTCTGCTTAGCATCGGCGATGATCTTGGAAGCCTGGGCCTTGGCCTCGGCGAGCTCCTGCTTGTACTCGGCAAGCACGCGCTCGGATTCCTGGCGGGCCTCTTCCGCATTCTTCAGGTCATCGCGAATGGTGTTGGCACGCTTCTCGAGCATCTTGTCGAACATCGGCCAGCCGAACTTCGCGAGGACGATCCACAGAATGATGAAGGCGACGAGCATGGGGATGAATTCGTTCATCTTGGGGAGAATGGCACCGATGCCGCCCTCCTCAGAAGCGAATGCATACGCCGGGCAGGCCAGAGCTGCAGCGCCCGCGATAGCGACCGCGGAAGTGAGCTTTGCTGCCTTGGTCTTGTACGCTTTCAACTCGCTTGCCTCCTGTTCTTTTCTCGTAAGAATCATACGGTGAATCGTCGATTAACCGATGAAGAACAGAACCAAGCCGAGCAGAGCCAGTGCCTCAGACATAGCAGCACCGATGAAGAAGTAGCCCATGAGCTGACCCTTCATCTCGGGCTGGCGAGCAGCCGAGGTGCACAGACCGTAGGTGGCGATGCCGATACCGATGCCAGGGCCGATGGCAGCGAGGCCATAGCCGACGACCTTCAGTGCGGCGAGCGCGAGGGTGATTTCCACTGTTTCCTCCTTTGACGGGTTTCGCGGGATTGCGAAACCTTCTGCCTATACTGTTCAGCTGAGGGGTGCAGCTGCAACACCAAATTCAGACCGCGTGACGCTGCGGTGTGCGACCAAGTGCGCCTTGGCGGGCGGCCAGGTTGCCCGGCGATGCGCCCTCACAGCGCGGCGCGCTTAGTGAGGATGGACGGCTCCACCGATGTAGGAAGCCGAGAGGATGGCGAACACGAACGCCTGGATGAAGGCCACGAGGCACTCCAGAGCGTAGATGAGCACCAGCAGCAGGAACCATGCGATCGAAGGCAGGCCGGCGATCAGGTCCATGGAGCCGCTGAACAGGCTCACCTGCAGGAAGCACGTCGTAGCGATGGCGAAGATGGCGAGCATCATGTGGCCAGCCAGCATGTTGCCGTAAAGTCGGACGGCCAGCGTGAGCACGCGGATGACCGTGGAGAACAGCTCCAGGAACCAGATGACCGGCTTCAGCGGGCCGCTCACGCCCGAGGGGGCGAGGCTGGCGATGTAACCGCCCAGGCCGTTGGCCTTGATGCCGTAGACGATGAAGTACACGAAAGAGATGACGGAGAGCGCCCAGGTGCAAGAGATGGCGCCGGTAGCCGTCTTGAAGCCGGGGATGAGGCTCAAGAAGTTGCAGATCAGGATGAAGAAGAACAGCGTGGCCAGGAAGGGCACGTGCTTCTTGAAGCCGTTGCCGATAACGTCCTCGGCAACGTTTTTGTTCACGAAGTCATAGCCATACTCCACCATGTTGACGAACTTGTTGGTGGGGACCAGCTTGAGCTTCTTGGCAGCGACCAAGATCACGATGAACGTGACGGCCAGTGCGATGAACAGCCAGATGACGTACTGGGTGACGTTCCAGCCGCCGATGCTGAACACCGTCTGCGGATCGAAGTGAGCCGCGATGCCCTGCGCCTCCTCGACGAACATATTGAGAGCTTCGCCCATGAGATTCCTTCCTTAGACGACAATTCCCTATTTCACGCGCTTGCGCTTGGCGAGCACGTTCTTGTACAGCACGTAAGCGATGGTGCAGCCCAGAAACACGACGCCTTCGGCGACGACGTAGGGCACCAGCGAATCACGCGCAAGCATTGCGCACGCGATGAGGCCCACGATGAGGATGACCATGGAGATGCAGACGCCCACCAGGCCGTACAGGCCGATGGTCAGGGCATGAGTGGAAGTAGAACGGCGCGATAGCCTCAGCGACAGGAACAGAGGCAGGAATCCGAGGACTCCGGTCAGAATCCCTAGTGCGATGAGCATATGGCGCTGGTCACTCTCCTTCTCCGTGGCATTTGGGCATGCGCACACAACGGCTTAGCCGAAAACGGGTAGTATGTTAACAAATATTTACGCCCCGCACGCGGCGATGCGACGAAAAGCTGAAAAAATCGCGCAAGCGGGGTGATTTTTATGCACTCTTTACGTGCGACCAGGCAACATTATGCCGACATTTGAGTATTTCTTCACAAATGGCAGCGTCAATTGTGGAGGTAGCGCGAAGAGAGAGCGTATGGATGGAGGCGCGAACAGCTTGACGCGCGCTCACGCCCAACTCTCCGAGCCCTCCACGCTCCGTCGCATCCGCCCGCGGCTTCAGCCTAATCGACAGGCATGCCACTTGCTTCGCCGGGCTCCACGACGCGAATCTTGATGTCCGTCTCGCCCAGGAGTTCCTCCGCCAGTTTGTCGGGGTAGCCCTCCGCAAACACGATCTCGCGGATGCCGGCGTTGATGAGCATCTTGGCGCACACCACGCAGGGCTCGGTAGTTATATAGATAGAAGAGCCCTCAATGTCGATGCCGTAGCGCGCCGCCTGGATGATGGCGTTCTGCTCGGCGTGCAGGCCGCGACAAATCTCATGACGCTGGCCCGACGGCACGCCCAGCTGCTCGCGCAAACAGCCCGTCTCGTCGCAGTGGCGCAGGCCCGACGGCACGCCGTTGTAGCCGGTGGCCAGAATGCGGCGGTCCTTCACGATAACCGCCCCTACCGCACGACGCAGGCATGTGGAACGCTTGGACACCTCGAAGGCGAGGTGGATGAAATACTGATCCCAACTGGGACGCTGAATATCGCGCATCGCGCAATCCTCTCCTTGGTATGTTTAATCTATCCCAGCGCTGTCCTGCGGGAGGCGCCCCTTGCAGCACCCGTGCTCCTACCGCTCGCTTCGCTCGCTATGCGTCGCACTCCATTTCTCCCGTTTTAATTCAAAGGAGGGAAATGAGTGCTGCAAGGGGCGCCTCCCCGCAGGGCAGCTACCCAATTCGGATCGAAGCCTTACAACGTTCCGAAAATACGGTCGCCGGCATCGCCCAGGCCGGGCAGGATGTAAGCGTCTTCGTTCAGGCCATCGTCAAGCGCGCACGTCCAGATGCGCACGTCGGGGTCGGCCTCGAGCACAGCTTGCACGCCTTCGGGCGCCGCCACCAGCACGAGCAGACGGATGTCTTGCACACCGGCGTCACGCAGGTACTTGAGCGCCGCAATGGCGCTGCCGCCCGTGGCGAGCATGGGATCAACCAGCAACACCGTGCTTTCGGCGATGCGGGGCGGGAACTTGGCGTAGTACGGATGAGCCTCGTGCGTGGTCTCGTCGCGCTCCATGCCCAGATGGCCCACCGAGGCGGCGGGCAACGTGCGGTGCACGCCCTCGAGCATGCCCAGGCCGGCACGCAGAATGGGCACCACCGTGATAGCACCCGAAGGAATGCGCTGGCACGGCGCATCGGCGAGCGGCGTGCGCACCGTTACATCCTCCAGCGGCGCGTCACGCAGCGCCTCGTACACCTCGATGGCGGCGAGCTCGCTTACCAGCTGGCGGAATTCCGTCGGCCTGGCCGCCTCGTCGCGCAGATACGACATCTTGTGCGCCACCAGTGGATGCTGAATGACGGTAAAACGTTTGTTTTCTAGTTCCATAGTAAACTTCCTGCAGGTCAAAAGAGGTCAATGAGGGAGAATCTGGCGAGCTGGATTGGCCCGCCGCGACCCCAGTGAACAGGCTTGTAGCCTGTTCACTCCCCGTCTATGCGACCGAGAGGGAGCGCGGCGCTGGCGCCGCGGACACGCGCCGAGGGAAGCACAAGGGCCAAGCCTGCCGCCAGATTCGCCCGCAATGTCGAGTATTTCGTCGTTCGGCAGAACGACGAAACGCAACTAAAAATCGTAGCTGGGATACAGCGGATGCGCATCCAGGATGCCGCGCACCTCAGCCGCGATGGCATCGAGTTTAGCATCGTCGTCCTGCGCGAACACGGTCGCGGCGATGAGCTCGCCTACGCGGCGGAACTCCTGCGCATCCAGGCCGCGCGTGGTGGCAGCCGCCGAACCCACGCGGATACCGCTGGTCACAAACGGGCTGCGGGGCTCGTTGGGGATGGAGTTCTTGTTCACGGTGATGCCCACGCGCTCAAGCAGCTTCTCGGCATCCTTGCCGGTCACATCCGCCGGGGTGAGATCAACCAGGCACAGATGGTTGTCGGTGCCGCCCGACACCAGACGCAAGCCACCTGCCGTGAGGCCTTCCGCCATGGCGGCGCAGTTGGTCACCACGCGACCGATGTAGTCCTTGAATTCGGGGCGCAGCGCCTCGCCGAATGCAACCGCCTTGCCAGCGATCACGTGCATAAGCGGGCCACCCTGGCTGCCGGGGAACACCGCCTTGTCGATCTTCTTGGCGATTTCCTCGTCGTTGCACACGATCATGCCGCCGCGCGGGCCACGCAGGGTTTTGTGCGTGGTTGAGGTGACCACATCGGCATAGGGCACGGGGCTGGGGTGCGCGCCGGCTGCCACCAGGCCCGCGATATGCGCCATGTCCACCATGAAGTAGGCGCCCACCTCGTGCGCGATGGCGGCCATGCGCTCGAAGTCAATCACACGCGGGTAGGCGCTTGCGCCGCCCACGATAAGCTTGGGGCGCAGCTCGTGCGCCATGCGCTCCAGGGCGTCGCAGTCGATGGTCTCGTCCTCGGTGAGGCCGTAGCCGTGGAAATCGTAGAGACGGCCGCTGAAATTGACCGGGGAGCCATGCGTGAGGTGCCCGCCGTTGTCCAGACTCATGCCCAGCACCGTATCGCCCGGCTGGATGAGCGCGAAGTACGCCGCCAGATTGGCGTTGGCACCGCAGTGGGGCTGCACGTTGGCGAAGTTGGCACCGAAAAGCTCCTTGGCACGGTTGCGCGCGAGATCTTCCACGATGTCGACCTTCTCGCAGCCGCCGTAATAGCGCTTGGACGGATAGCCTTCGGCATATTTATTGGTGAGCACGCTTCCCACGGCCTCCATCACCGCCGTGCTGGTGAAGTTTTCCGAGGCGATAAGCTCGATGGAGTCGCGCTGGCGCGTAAGCTCGGAGGAGATGGCGGCAGCGACGGCCGGATCGGCTTGGGCGAGATAGGTGAAGGGCATGGCAGTTCCTTTCGTCCATGCAGCAGGCACGCGCCAGACGGCGGAGCATGCCTGCGATTCGTTAGAACCCCGCCATCCTACCACCGACGATACGCGGCCCCAACGCGAAAACGGCCACGGGGCGCCTGTGCCTCGTGGCCGTTACGAAGATTACATAGATGCGTCAGGCGCCTACGACGGCGACACGCCAGCGGCCAAGCGCTGCGGCATCGGAGCGCGCGAACTCGGCAAGCGCCTTAGCCGCGAGCCCGTACAAACCGGAGTCCGCAGCGGCAAGTCGATCGGCGTATTCATCCACCCATGCCAGCAAATGATCGTTCAAGAAATCCCCGCTCGCGTTCAAGGCGTCGAACAGCCGCCCCGTATCGCCCGCGTCGTTCGCCTCACAGGCACGACGAGCCAATTCGGAAAGGAAGGCGCACTCGAGAGCGATATGGTCGTCGGCCACCTTGGGGTATTCCGCAGGCAGCAAGCCCTGGGCACGATATGCATTGCGCACGTCGAGCGTCGAACGCTGAAAGAGGGCCTCGTCCTCCTCGACGTACACCGACTCCCACGGCTGCGCGGGCAGTGCGCCTGGGCCAATGAATAGGCGCGTATAGGCGCTCTTCGCGCTCTCGACCGCAGCGGCATCGGCATCTCGATAGCTCTCGAGCCCGTCGATGAAGCCCCGAACCCCTTCGGTGGGAAGGCCCACGATCTCACACGCCTCGGAGACCAGGGTGGGATCGATCGCCGCCGACTGGTCCTTCAAAGGCTCCCGCCCGAACAGCGACTGAAACACCGCATAGAGCAGGTAGCGGGCGTGGAGAAGGGATGCCAGCCCCCGACCTTCCTCGTCAGCCGCCTCCGGCGCCGTCTCGACGGCAGCGGCGTGAGCACGCTCCTGCGCAATCATAGGATCACCTTGCGGAATTCGCCGCTGAGAGCCGAATCCTTCGGATTGATGAGCGTCGTAGGCTGTGTCACATCGGAGGAAGGCAGGGCGGGAATCTCGCTCACCAGATTCTCTCCCTCATGGCGGGCACGCAGCTCATCAAGGTCGCCGAATTCGATAGCACGCATGGGACACGCGTCCACGCAGACGGGGTTCAGGCCGCGATCGCGAAACGGCTTGCATGCGTCGCATTTCCCGGTAATCTGCAGCTCCTCGCGGTATTGCGGAGCGTCGTAGGGGCACACGGCAACGCAGGTGCGACACCCGATGCATGCGGCGTCGTCGTGCTGAACCGTTCCGTCCTCCGCCACATGCATGGCGCCCGTCGGACAATTGTTGACGCACGCGGGGTCGTCGCAGTGGTTGCAGGCCGCCACCACATGGTACATCGTCGCATTTGGATAGGAGCCGGTTTGGTATGTGTCCACATGGCGATACAGCACACCGACCGGCAAATCGTTGCGGTCTTTGCAAGCCGTTTGGCACGTGCGGCATCCGCTGCATGCGCTCAAGTTGAAATAGAATCCCAGGTTGCCCATGGCTTCATTCCCCTTTCAAAAGCCGCGCTCTTTCACGCGCGGCCCTCAATCTATCGTCCTATTGGGCGGTCCACTCGTCATGGTTGGTGTGCATCACATGACAGCTTGCGCAGCCTTCGGCGAGCTCCAGGTCCATGGAGTCGTGGCGGTCGTGCCACGAGCCCTCGGTGTGGCACCCGCTCTTTAGGCAGAAGCCTTCCTGATTGGCAAGGTTGCTCGGCCCCATGGGATTCTCGAAATCCCCGGACACCCACGCCACGACCTCGCTCACCTGCTCGGCGATCTCGGGCTCATGGCACTGCAGGCACGTGACTCCGGCCTCACTGTGTCGAGCCGCCATGAGCGTAGAGCCCTCCTGCCAGTCTTCGACGTAGGAATCCATAGGGTCGTGGCACACGGCATTGCAGAAGCTCGGCTGCTCATGCCACACCCACAAACCGCCGATTGCCGCCACCAGCACCACAGCGACCACTGCAATGGTGATTCCCGTCTTGCGATTCGCGAACTTCTCCATGGCTATCGCCTACCCCTCGATGCCGCGGGGAACAACGACCGGTCGCTCGGCATCGGGAAGGATGTCCTGGTTTTCATACTTCTCGATTTGCACCAGACGCGTGTTGTACCCCTGCTGCACTCCAGCGCTCGTCGTAGAGTCGGTGAGCACATTGGTGCCGCCGTTGATGCTTGTTCCCGTCTCATCGGGCTCTAACCACGACCCATGCGTGGTATTGGCCACTCCGGGCATGATGGTTTCCAGCACGGACGCCTGGCGAACGATGGAGCCGGCGTCGTTGAAGATGCGCACCCAGTCGCCGTCCTGAATGCCTCGCTCGGCGGCATCGGCGGCGTTCATGAATACCGGGCTCGCAAACGCCTCGCGCAGATAGCCCGAACCGTCGAAGGAGCTGTGGGAACGACGCATATAGTGGCCGTTGAACAGCTGGATGGGGTACGCGCCTTTCTCCTTGTTCTCCCAGTTCGCGAACGAATCCTCGTATCCGTATCGCGGACGAATGTAGGAGGCGTAGGGAGGAATGGGGTTCTCGGGGTCCTGCCACCCAAGCTTGGTGAATATATCGGCCTTCTCCTGGCAGAACAGCTCGATCTTGCCCGACGTGCTAGGACGGGGGTTGGCCTCCGGGTCATCGACGAAATCCTTATAGCCGATATAGCCGAGGTTATCGCCTTCATGGCGCGCTACGTGGTAGATGCCCTTCTTCACCATCTCGCCGATCGTGGTCTTGCCCTCTTCGCGCGGCTCGAAATCGCGGATGCCATACGTGTCGATGTCTTCCTGCGAGATGGAGACAAGCGGCACCATGGTGACGCCGTCATCGTCCATGACGGTCGCATTGATCAGGCGATTCATATGGAGTTCAGCCCCCGTGTAGGGGAACAGCGCATCCACGTCAACGCCCAAGCGACGCCCCAGCTCTATAACGATCTCGCGGTCGCTCTTGCACTCGAAATACGGCGCCACGGCACCGAATTGCTGCCACATGACGGTCTCGCGGTTCTGCTGGTTCAGATGGAAGTCGTCCCCGTTGGGGTCTTCCCAGTTGGTTGCGATGGGAAGCACAATATCGGAATACTGCGCGGTAGGATTGAACGCCATCGCCAGGGTCAGGGCAAAATCGACCTTGCGGTAAGCCTTGATTCCCTCGTTGGTGTTGCAGCGAACCACCAGGGGATTGCCGAAGTCGGAAATAATCATGCGGATGTCTATATCGCGTTCCTCGATGGGCTGGACCAGGGAACGCCCGTCGTTGTAATCGACCACCGTTCCGTACCACTGGTAATGGCCAGTGTTCACGGCGTCCCACACAAAGTTATGCAGAATCATGTCGTCCACCTGGTTCGCGGGGAACTCCGGAGCCTTCCCCTCGGGGTATTCGCTGCCCAGCAGGGCGATATCCGGCCCGTCGTTTCCGGCGAAGAAATGATACTGGGTCGCGCAGGAATGGCCGGGCTTGCCGTGATGGCCCCCCATGCACCCTACCGTCTCCATGATCTGCGGCAGGTTTTCGGCGCCGTTGCAGCGCGAGGGAGCGTATCCGAAAAGCCACGACACCGCGTTGTTCTTTCCCATCGTGCGCGCGAGCCACGTGATGTCTTCAGGCGACGCGCCGCAAATCTCGCTCGCCCATTCGGGCGTTTTGGGCGTTCCGTCGTATTCCCCCAGAATGTAGCCCCTGATGTTTTCGGGCGTGGATGCATTTTCGGGCATATGCTCGTCATCGAAGCCGACGGTGTAGCGGTCGAGGAAGTCCCAGTCCACGATGTCGCCCTCTTCTTCGTCCAGGCGAAGCATCTCGTAGGCAACCGCGAGGAGGAATGCGGTGTCGGTGCCGGGGCGCACGGGAATCCATTTGGCGTCGAGCGTGGTTGCCGTCAGGTTGCACTCGGGCCCGATGTATACGAACTGGGCGCCCGCCTGCTTCGCGCGCCAGAAGTGGTACATGGGCGATCCGCCGGAGCACCATGCGGGATTGCCTCCTTCGAACACGATGTAGTCGGCATTCAGCAGGTCGAGGCGGTCGTTGTTGCCGTTGCGGCCGGGCTCGGAGCCACCGAAATACCCGCCCATGTTGCCCGTATACATGAAATTGGTCCCGTAGGAATCGCAGAATTCAAACGTGGAGTATCCGCCGAGCGGGGCGAGCAGGCCGTTGCGCATGACGGTGCGCCCGAAGCTCATATGCAGCACGGAACGAGCGCCGTACTCCCCGTAGATGCGCTGCATCTCCTGCGCGATGAGGTCGTACGCCTCATCCCAGCTAATGCGCTCCCATTCGTCTTCGCCGCGCAGTTCGCCGTTGACGTTGTCGCCGCCTCCGGGCTGCCAGTGCTTGCGCTTCATGGGATACTTCATGCGCTCCGCGCCCTTGAGCGTGTTGCGCATGCTGCGCCCGCGCACGCAGCCGCGGTTTTGGAACGTTTCCGGAGTATCGTCGTAGATATCGTCGGTCTTGATGCGCATGGCGATGCCGTCTACGACATACGCCTGAAGCAGGCACTTTCCGCCGCAGCTCGTCCAGCATTGAACGGGCTTCCATTCTCCCGCAGCCGAATCGTCGAACTCCGCGTCAACGGAATAGTTCCTTGCCTCGGTGTCGTCAGTCTGCTGAAAACTATTTTGCGACGCGCACCCCGAAGTGAGCGCCAGCGCGGCAGCGGCGGAAGCGCCGACGAATGCACGCCTGCTCATTGAAGCCGTCTGAGTCGTTTTTGAGAGTCCCACATTTCCCCCTTCCGATAGGCCGACGCGCTCGAGCCTCAAGCGCGCTTGCAGACGGAAGCAAAGCCTTGCTTCCGTGCACCCCATTGTGCATGCGAGCAGGCCATAGGAGGAAATGCCCCTCTTGAGATTATTTCTTATGCTTAAAAGGCATGGGCAGAAATACCCACAATGTATGTACGGTCAGACACGATGCATGCGTGGTCGGACACGATGCGATTGACGCACCACGAGAAGCACGATGCGGCGAAACCAGCAATGCATGCGGGTCGGACTCGGACACGAAGCGGCGCGCCGTCGCCCATGAAGCGGGCGGAACGGCTCGCCAAGTTGACCAGTGAGCTAACGAGACGCGTCTCGCTCTTCCGACTCGAACGCGCTCGATTCGACCTTGACTTGCTCAAGAAAGGCTTGGGCGGCCCTCGATAGTCGTCGGTCCTTCTTCCAAACGAGGGCATTATGCGTCACGATCGGGGGATCGATGGGAATGAAGCACAGCTCGCTATTCTCCGAGGTATCCAACAAGCCTCCGTAGGTAACGGTGCACCCAAAGCCTTCCCTGATGAGGAACGACGGGTTGAGCAGCAGGTTGTGCGTTGTGACGATCTGTATCTTATCGAACGACTCTCCGGCCCAGCCCTTTATGAACCCCGATTTGATGAGCTGGCGAGAGAACGTGACGATCTGGCCCTCGAGATCCTTCGGCCTTACCACCTCCAGCTGCGCAAGGGCGCTGTCGCGTCGAACGATAGCGCCGAACACGTTGGGGATTGGAAGCCTGAGCATATCGTATCCCACGCGCGAAACGGCTTCGCATTCGAGAACGAAATCGAGCAGATCCCGGTCAAGCCTTTCCGTCAGATCGAGGGTCGATCCGCTGAAAATATGGTAGCGAATATCCGGATGCATCCCGTGCAGGCTTTCTATGGCGCGGGCGATGACGCGCATCGAGCCCGCCTCGCCGGCGCCGATATACACGTTGCCCCGAAGGGCATGGTCGCCCGTCATGAGCTCCTCTTCGGCGCGGTCGGCGAGTTCTACAATCGCCTTGGCATAGTCATAAAGCGCCATGCCTTCCTCGGTAAGGGAAACGCGCTTGTTGCCGCGCTCGTACAGAGGCGCACCGACATGCTCCTCGAGCGCGGCGAGCTGGCGGGACAGCGTAGGCTGCGTGATGTAGAGGGCCTTCGCGGCCTTGGATATACTCCCCTCCTGAACGAGCGCCAGAAAATAACGGAGCGTGCGAATCTCCATCGACATTTCGTCCCCCCCATCACGCGAATCGCCCTGTGGCAATGCGCGCACCAATCACCCTGCGCCTCCTTGCCCGCCCCCTCTCGAACGGCGCGTCTTATCGGCGGCTTAAACCACCCCTTGGAACACGGGCGCTGATAAGACGCGCAACATGAACAGGCGACAGGTCAGAAGAAATCGGACACGTCGCCGTTCGGCATCGAGCGGAGACGAACCGGCTACCCGCGCACCACGTTGCCGTTGGCGTCGGTGCTGATGCCGCCCTTATCGGCATCAAGGCGCATGATCTTCGCCACGCGCATGGCGTGACGACCGCCCTCGAACTTGGTGGTAAGGAAGGTGTCCACAATCTGCTTGTTGGTTTCCAGATCCACGAAGCGACCGGAGAGCGTGACCACGTTGGCATCGTTGTGCTGACGGCACAGCTCGGCGAACTGGGTGTTGATCACGTTGGCGGCGCGGATGCCCACCACCTTGTCGGCCGCGAGCGCCATGCCGATGCCGGTGCCGCACACCAGCACGCCGCGATCGGCGGTGCCGCTCGACACATCGTGCGCCACGGCCGCGGCGTAATCGGGATAATCCACGCGGTCATCAGTATCGGGGCCGCGGTCGATGACCTCGTAGCCCTCGCCTACCAGGTAGTCGACCAGCGCCTGCTTCTGCTCGAAGCCCGCGTGATCGCTTCCGATGGAGATAATCATGTGCGCATCCTTTCGATTGCGGGACGATTTGCTTAATCCTGCGCCATCATACCCTATTTGGCCAGCAGGCGATTCGAATACAGCGCCCGCTCACTTGGTCATCACGCGGCGCACGGCATCGTGCCAGCCGGCCATGAGGGCATCGTGCTCGGCGACATCCATCTTGGGCGTGAAGTGATCGTCGTGCTCGCGCAGGGCGCGAATCTGGGCCATATCCTCCCAGAATCCCGTGGAAAGGCCGGCCAAAAACGCCGCACCCGCGCCGGTGCTTTCGATAACCTTGGGTCGGTTGAGTCGCGCGCCCAGAATGTCGGATTGGAACTGCAGCAGGAAATCGTTGCCCGACGCGCCGCCATCCACGTTGAGCTCGGCGATGGCGATGCCGGAATCCTTCTCCATGGTGTGTGCCACATCGGCCACCTGGAACGCCATGGACTCGAGCGCCGCGCGGGCGATGTGCGCCCTGTTCGCGCCGCGGGTGAGGCCCAGGATGGCTCCACGCGCCTCGGAATCCCAGTACGGAGCGCCCAGCCCGGTGAACGCCGGCACCACGTACACGCCGGCGGTGTCGTTCACGCTGCGTGCAAGCGTCTCGCTCTCGGCGGCATCGGAAATGATGCCCAGCTCGTCGCGCAGCCACTGGATGAGCGCGCCGGCCACGAACACGCTGCCCTCGAGCGCGTACTCAAGCCCCTCGACCCCCGGCGCACTGGCCGCCACTGTGGTGACCAGGCCGTGCGACGAGGCGACCGGCGTGGAACCCGTATGCATGAGCAGGAAGCATCCGGTGCCGTAGGTGTTCTTCGCGCGTCCCGCCTGCGTGCAGCACTGCCCGAACAACGCCGCCTGCTGGTCGCCCGCGACGCCGCGGATGGGAATGCCCTGCGGCATGCCGGGATACGCCGTGACGCCAAAATCGCCCGACGAGGGGCGCACCTCGGGAAGCATGGAGGCAGGGATGCCAAACAGGTCGAGCAGCTCCTGATCCCATGCGCCCTTGTGGATGTCGAACAGCATGGTGCGGCTGGCGTTGGTCACATCAGTCGCGTGCACTTTGCCACCCGTCAGCTGCCAGATAAGCCATGTGTCCACCGTGCCGAACGCGAGCTTGCCCGCCTCCGCGGCCTCGCGCGCGCCCTCCACGTTATCCAGAATCCATTTGATCTTGCTAGCCGAGAAGTACGCATCGGGCACCAGGCCGGTCTTGGCGGTCACGCAAGCGGCCACCTCGGGGTCACCGCATACGGCCTCCACGATGTCGGTGGTGCGACGGCACTGCCACACGATGGCGTTGTATACGGGCTCGCCGGTCTCGCGGTTCCACACGATGGTAGTTTCGCGCTGGTTGGTGATGCCGATGCTGTCCACCTCATCAGGCGTGACGCCACTTGAAACCAGCACCTCAGTGACGACGCCCAGCTGGGACGATGCGATTTCGCGAGGGTCGTGCTCCACCCAGCCCGGCTGAGGATAAATCTGACGGAAGGGGTGCTGGGCAATGCCGCGGATAAGACCGGCGTGATCGAACAGAATAGCGCGCGAGGAGGTGGTCCCCTGGTCGAGCGCGAGCACGTATTTCTTGGTCATGATAGCTGCCTCACTTTGCTGGCTCTTCATACGAACCGCCGCCCGCGCAGGCGAGCGGCGGTTGCCGTTATTCGATTCCGTAGATTTCGAACATGCCCAACGTGGTTTTGAGTGCGACCTTCTGCGCGAGCAGCTGATTGCCTGCCGCGCCCTTAATGGTTCCGGCTGCTTTGCGCTCCTCCACCTTCTCTTCGAGGTCTTCGTAGCGCGCTTCAAGATCGTCATGCATATCCTCATATGCCGCAAGACGCTGGATGGCCTCCTGCATCATATCCGGGTCGACGGACGCCGTGCCGTCCTCCGCCCTCGTCGTCAATCTACGCGCCATGAAGTCCTCCTTGCTGAACGCCTTTGTTCACTGAAAAGTTAATGAAAGATATTGTAGGACAAACGCCCGCACTCGCGCACGTGGCACCGCGCAGGCCTGACGTAATGAGCCGCAGCCGCGAATCGCACCACGCCTTGGCGCTCCGGCGCAAAAAAACGGCTCTACATTATGGTTTTCGAGCACGCTGCAGAATAGACCTAATCGAGACGAAGCTCTGAGCTGGTGCAACACGACATTTGGGCGGCGGCATACTTTGAAGGGCCCCTGAAAACCGTGATGTAGAGCCGCTTTTTTCAACTACCCCTGGAAACCCTGCGCGACGAGCTGCTGCTTCCGAGTGCAACAAACGGCGATATGCTGCAGTTTCTAGAGGGTGGTCCGAGTAGCCGCCCCTAAAGCCATGCATCGCCCCAGGTCAGAAGGGCGATGATTTTGGGCTACTTTGGTCAGGTGCACAAAACTGCAGCATATCGCCGTTTGTTGCAGAAAAGTGGCTGATGCCAGAGCTGTGCGCTCCTGTTCGGCTGCAGCAGAATCACAATGTGAATCTTGGGTCTAAATCCCCTGCTTTTTGAGCCAGGAGGCTACGTCTTCGCGGACCTGCTTGCCTTCGGCGCGGTTCACGATCTCGTGGCGCATGCCCTCGTAGAGATGCATATCTACCGTACGTATGCCTGCAGCGCGGTACTCCTCCACCGCGGCCTTCACGCCCTTGCCTTTACCGCCCACCGGGTCCTCGGCACCCGAAATGAACAGCATCGGCAGGTCTTTGGGAATGCGCGCGGCGCACTTCGGCGATACCGCCTCCAAGGTGGCGCCCGTCAGCGCGGCATACCCGCCCACGGTGAACATGAAGCCGCACGAGGGGTCGGAAGCATATTCGTCCACGGCATCGCGCTCGGACGAAATCCAATCGTAGTTCGTCTTGGCATCGGGCACCTGGCGAGAGAACGCGCCCACGCCCAACGAATCAACCAGACCGCTGTGGTAGCGCTCGCCCTCGCCGTGCGTCGCGGCAAGCAGGTGCGTCGCGGCGATACCCACGCGAGACAGCCACTGCGGCGTCTGACCCGTACCACACAGGATGACCGCCGCCAGCCCCTCACCGTGTCGCGTGGCATACGCGCGCACTACATAGCCGCCCATCGAGTGTCCAAACAGCACGTAAGGCACGCCGGGGAATCGCTCTTGCATCATACGGCGAAGCGTGTGAGTGTCTTGGATGAGAATGTCGGCCCCGTTCAAACGCTTATTCGATTGCGTGAGAGCTTCTTCGGATTGCTTGGGACGGAATGGAATATGCCCATAGTCTTCTGGGCACGATGCCGTTTTGCCGTGCCCCACATGATCGTGGGCGCACACCATAAACCCCTGGTCAACCAAGAACTCGGCAAACGGCAGGTAGCGGCTTTTGTGCTCCGCCATGCCGTGGACGAGCTGGACCACACCGCGCACGTCGGCATCGGCGGCAGCATCCGGCCGCCACATGAGTGCTGCGACGGTGGACGCGCCATCGGCGCTGGGAAATGCTATTTCGGTCGCCTTCATCCTTCTCACCTTCGTAAACGCGAGCGCCAAAACGTCGTCAGCGGTGCGCCGCGAGACCGGCCGACCTGCTTCGCGCATCTTCGCGCGCCTGGCTTTCGAACAGCTCGATGAGGCTGTCCTTGCCGGAGGTCGCGGTTTTGGCGTAGACATTCTTAATGTGTGTCCATACCGTGTTCTCGGAAATCACCAGCTCCTCGGCGATATGGCGCGCAGAGCGCCCACGCACAAGATAAGAGCAAATCTCGGACTCGCGGCGCGTGAGGCCGTAGCGTTTCGAAAACGTTGCCAAAATGGCGGGCCAGTCAGGCTGCTCGGGAGTCTGGGCGCCTTCGAGCGCCCGTTCGTGGGCCTGGGTGCTTTCGCTCTTCCGCTCGGGAACCCGAGCGCTTTCGCCTACCTGACCGGAAGTTTGGCCCGCTTGGCTGTTGGATTGCTGGGCAATCAAAACCGCGCCATGGCTCGAAGCGCTTTCGCCTACTTGACCGTGGGTCCGGGAGCTTTCGTCCGCCTGCGCATCCTCCGTCGAAAGGCCCTGCCTAGACGCAGCGCCATCGCGCCTCTTGCCCCTTCGCATGAGCACGACGAAGGCTATCCCCAGCGGATACATGGCAGCGAATGCCAGCAACGTGAGCAGCGACACCCCGTAGTCGGCGCTCGCGGCGCCCAAGCCGAGGCCGATGGCCAACCCTATGCACAAGAACAGGTTCGACCCGCCCAGATACACGCCCGACAGCACGTAGCTGCGCCAGCCGTGGCGATGCGCGGCACCCACGATGTAGAACAAGAACAGCATGCCGCACACGTCGTTGCAGGCGATCATGATCGTGCCGGCCAACGGACCTAAGAGCTGCCCCACGAACGGAAGCAAGGAGAGCAGCACCAGCATAACCGGCAGGCATGCCTTGTAGACGGCGGTCGGATCAGGCAGGCGCATGGCAACCACGGCAAACACCGCGGTGATGAGTGTAGCAACGCCCAACGGAATCGCCATGGAAACATCGCCCACGATATGCTCAGACGCCGAACCGAGCACCGACGTGTGCAAGATGCCCACAACGCCCACCAGCACGAACAGGCACATGAACGGATTGCCGAATCGATGCAGAAAGCCCCGCACATCAACGCGCGAACGCGACTCGGATTGCGCGAACCCAATGGCATCAGCGGCGGGCTCCTTGTTCACCACAGCGAAGCAAGCGGCCGACACGGCCAAGAAAACCAGCGCAGAAACCACCAGGGCCATTTGGGAGAACACGGCGGATGCCGCCACCGCAACAAGCTGGATGAACAGGCCTATCACCATATGCCGCGGGGCCTCGCGCGAGCTTTGGCGCGCGAACTCCTCGAGCCACGTGCACGAGAGCACCACCGACGAGACGCCGTAAAGCGCGCCAAGCGCGGCCGCACCCACAGCGGCCGGAGCGTTCGCCAACACGCCAGATGCGCTCAGAACGAACCCCGCGGCAAACGTCACCCACGCCGGCCACTGGGGCACCGTCTCGGACAGCGGGGCCTTGGCCGCCCACGCGACGATAACGCAGGCAAGGACGATGGACGCCGTCTCGCTTGCGAGCATGAACCACAGCTCGGTTACAAACCCGATGTTATGAACCACCGACCCCATGGCGGTGAGATATCCAACCGAGGTAGCCGCCTTGGACATGCCGAAGCCAAGAGCAGAGCAAACGCCTCGCTTTGTTACAGATCCGACCATTGCTTCCCTCCACTGCTTGCAATTGGCCTTACGCCATTGTACCCGACCTCGCAAGACGCGACGAAGCGCAAACCCGATGAAACGTCGCGTTGTCGGAACCGCCCGCTCCCCCTTGAGTGCCCGCGTGTTTCCTCGTCTCATTCACCGGCTCCTTATCAGGCAAAACGCAAATCTCACCGATAGTCGGTGAGGACTTCGCGCGCCCGCAGGCGTACTCTCGAACCATTCCGGATGCCACTCATCGCGCAGGAGGGCGCACGGCATTCGAGCTTTCGGCCATTCCGGAGCGAAAGCATATCCAAGGAAGGGGACATACTATGGATCTCGAACTTTCTCGCCGTAATTTCCTCAAGGGAACCGGCGCGGTTGCCGCCCTGGGCGCCGTAGCCGCGATGGGCGTTGGCTGCTCGCCGGCCGCCGATTCCGGCACCGATGCCCCCGCCGAAGCCGCCACCGCTCCCAAGAGCCCGGTTGAGACCACCTACGCCACGGCCTCCGAGCCCACCGACGGCAAGTACGTGACCAAGGCGATGGGCCACGAGAACTGGGTGTTCGTGGAGACCACCGTCACCGGCGGCGCGCTCGCCGGCCTGCGCGTGCTCTCGCACGACGAGACCGTGGGCGTGGGCAGCCTCGCCTGCAATATGTGGCCCGCCAAGGCGCTCGAGGCGCAGAACCTGGACGTGGACGCCATCTCCGGCGCCACCGTTACCTGCATGGCCATCAAGAACGCCGCGCTGGAAGGCCTCGCCAACGCCGGCGTTGATTCCTCCGCGTTCCTGCTTGGCCCCGAGGAGCTGACCGGCGGCACTGCGCAAGAGATCGAGAGCGACGTGGTTGTCATGGGTGCCGGCACCGCAGGCCTCACCGCTGCCACCCGCCTGCTGGAGAAGGGCTACACCGTGACGCTCTTCGAGAAGCAGGACATCCCCGGCGGCTCCATGTCGATGACCTACTCCGGTCTCGCCTGTGCCGGCAGCCAGCTGCAGAAGAACTACTCGCTGGGCCGCTTCGACGACAGCCCGTACTTCGACAAGACCGCCATGCTGGCGCTGCTGTCCAACTACGTGAATCCCGAGTTCGACCGCTTCGACAAGAAGATGCCCTACGACGACGCGATGTACACCGCCTCCCCCGACATGGTGGACTGGCTGCATGAGATCGGCGTGGGCTTCTACAGCCTGGGCGTGAATGCCGCTTACGGCGTGACCCCGTACCTGGCCCCCGGCTGCTACGAAGGCGGCTGCGGCTACGCCATGCAGTACCTGGTCGACCGCATCGGTGCGCTGGGCGGAACCATCATCTACGGCGCTACCGTCACCGACATCACCATGGCCGACGGCCGCGCCACCGGCCTGGTTGCCGAGGGCAAGGACGGCTCCACCTACACCGCCACCGCCAAGGCCGTGCTGCTGGCATCCGGCGGCTTCGGCGCCAACCAGGAGATGGTGGACCAGTATTATCCCGATTACGCGGGCCGTTCGTTCAACTGCTGCCCCGCCTCCACCGGCGACGGCATCGTGCTCGGCCAGAAGGTGGGCGCCGCCATCGAGTGCATGGGTCGCGAGCTGGGCGCATTCATGAGCACCACCGGCCAGGCAGGCAGCCGCATGGAGATCGCCTTCATGTACCAGACCACCCCGGGCATCATGGTGAACGCCACGGGCGACCAGTTCGGCAACGTGATGAGCTCCAACCACTTCGTCATCGGCCGCGCGCTGTGCGACGATGCCAACGGCGGCAAGTTCTACTGGATCACCGACGAATCCGGCGCCGTGACCACCATGAACAACCTCACCTATGCGTTCGACACCTACAAGGCCCTGTTCGAGCGCGGCGACATGGTGCACTACGCCACCGTCGAGGAGGCCGCCGAGGCCACCGGCATGACCAACCTGGCTGCCACCATCGACACCAACAACCAGCACGCGCTGGCCGGCGAGGCCGACGAGTTTGGTCGCGAGAACTTGCCCTTCATCGACACGCACGACGGCATCTGGGTGTGCGGCGTGGAGCCCACGTTCTACCTGACCACGGGCGGCCTGGCCATCGACACCAAGGCCCACGTGCTCGATGAGAACGAGGAGATCATCCCCGGCCTGTACGCCGCCGGCGACGTGTGCGGCTCCATCGAGGAGAAAGACGGCAAGCAGTACGGCATGGGCTTCGATGCGGCCATGAACTTCGGCTACATCATGGGCGAGACCGTGGCGAGCGAAATCAAGTAACTACCCTGGTACCCTTTGCGGGCAAACATGCGCAAGCGACGCGGCATTCCCCTCCCTCTGCCGCGTCGCTTTTTACGTGCATCGCTGTTTTGCCGTACAACCCACTAGTCTCTATACGACGATAGTAAAAAATGCGCAATTATTTTCGGTTTTCTGGAGTTAGCCCAGGCATACTCGAGTTTGATACACCTAAAAATGCCTAGAAGTAGCATTTGAAGCTCCCTGGTGCATGCTTTTTCGGGATTGGGCGGCAGATTAATTCCAGAAAACCGAAAATATTTGATCAAATTTGAGAAGCAGCGTTTATGGCGTACCCTTGAACCCCTCCCGATTGCCCCCTACCCCCGCTCTTTAGATAGCTTCAATCCTGAGAGCATAAGAATGCCTCGCTTTTGGAAACACGCCCCCGCATAAAATCGCCCCGCTTGTCGATAAGCGGGGCGTTGCGTTTGAAGGTGATGCTGGAATTGCGTACCTGAATTGCTACGCGCGGGCCAGGCCGTCCACGGAAAGCACCACGCCCGTGACATCAGACGCAAGGTCGCTCGCCAGGAACAGATAGGCGTTGGCGATATCCTCGGGCTCGGTCATGCGGCCCAGCGGGATGGTGGCAATGAGCGGTTTGATCACCTCGTCCGGCAAGGCCGCAACCATATCGGTGCGGGTGATGCCCGGGGCCACCGCGTTCACGCGGATGTTGTCAGGCGCCAGCTCGCGGCCGAGCGATTTGGTGAGGCCGTTGACGGCAAACTTGGAAGCGGGATACGCGCAACCGGCTGCCTGGCCGTAGATGCTCACCATGGAGCTCGTGTTGATGATGACGCCGCCGCCCTGTTCCTTCATGATGCGAGCCGCGGCCTGCGTGCAGTAGAACACGGCATTCACGTTGAGGTCGATGGTCTTGCGGAAATCCTCGGGGTCGTAGTCGTAGATGCTCTCACGCGCCGACACGCCCGCGTTGTTACCCATGATGTCGATGCGGCCCCACATCTCCTTGACCTGGGCAAGTGCTTCGGCAACCGAAGCGGGATCGGTCAGCTTGGGCGCGATACCCATGACCTCCCAATCGGGATTCTCTTCCTTGAGCTTGGCAACCGCTTTGTCGGCCGATTCCTGACGGCTTCCGCACAGCGCCACCTTTGCGCCATTCTCCAGGAACTTCTTCACGATGGCGAATCCGATTCCGCGCGTGCCTCCCGTGACAACGGCGACCTTTCCTTCGAGCAGCTTGTCCATCGGAGAGCCTCCAATCGTATCGAGCGCCGCCTGGCATGAGGGGCGAAGCGCCCCGAGGGTGCGACGTTGCGCGCATCGGCCAGACGCGTGCGCTACCAATGGGATGAGGTAATTGTAAGTTGAGCGCCCCCATTTAACACGATTAAGGGAGCTCGCGTTCGCGAACGGCGTTAATCGAGGTGTTATGCGCGGTCAAGGCCCGCCCTCCAACTCGCTCAGCCCATCGCGCCCACAGAACCTCCATCTCCCGCCGCTTGACTTGGAGTACGCTCAAATAGGTAAAGTGTTGCCGTTCGAAAAACGATTGGGGGACACCGTATGACGAAAGAAGAACTCCTGAACACGCCCAAGCTTGGTTTTGGATGCATGCGCCTGCCGCTTTTGGATGCGAACGACCAGACCAGCATCGATATCGAGCAGTTCAAGCAGATGGTTGACGAATTCATTGCCGGCGGCGGCACGTACTTCGACACCGCATTCGTGTACCACGAGGGCACGTCCGAAGTGGCGCTGCGTCAGGCGCTGGTAGAGCGCTATCCACGCGAGGCCTATACGGTCGCGACAAAATGCCTGGCCTGGGCACAGCCGGATAAAGAATCGGCTCAGGAAACGCTTGCGATCTCGCTCGAGCGCCTGGGGCTCGATTACGTGGATTTCTTCCTGCTCCATAACGTAGGCGGACCGCGCACGGCGAAGTTCGACGAGTACGATATGTGGAATTTTGCAGCCGAGGCAAAGGCGAAAGGCCTGGTCAAGCATGTGGGATTCTCCATGCACGACGGCCCCGAGACGCTCGACGAGCTGCTGACCGCCCACCCCGACATGGATTTTGTCCAGCTGCAGGTAAACTATCTTGACTGGGAAGACCCGGTGATCCAGTCGCGCAAGTGCATGGAGGTAGCGGCCAAGCACGGCGTGCCCGTGGTAATCATGGAGCCCGTGCGCGGCGGCCGTCTGGCTGATCTGCCGGAGCGCGTGGCGAGCGTGCTCAAAGGCGCCGACCCCGACAAGAGCCTCGCATCGTGGGCGTATCGCTTCTGCTACAACCTGCCCAATGTGATTACGGTGCTCTCCGGCTCCTCGACGCTCGATCAGATGAAGGAGAACGTGGCTGAGTGGAAGGCGAACGAGCCGTTCAGCGAGGCCGAGCAGAAAGCCATGAACGAGGCGAGCGAGGTGCTGCGTTCGATGGCCAACATCCCGTGCACCAACTGCCGTTATTGCGTGAAGGATTGCCCGCAGGGCGTAGCCATTCCCAATATTCTAGGTCTTTTGAACCTGGAGGCGATGACTGAGAACAACGAGTTCGTGAAGGGTCAGTACGCCTGGCAGGCAAAGGCTCCAGCAAGCGAATGCATCGAGTGTGGTGCGTGCGAGGACATGTGCCCGCAGGGGATTGATATTATTAATGAGCTTAAGATTGCTGCGGAGCACTTCGAGTAGTGCCACATTTCAAAGGGGGAGAGGAGAGGGGGTGTTTCCCCTCTCCTCTCCCCCTTTGCATCCCCCTTTTCTCACCCCTCGCTCCAGGTCGCATGGGAAACCGGATGATTGGAACTTCATTGCCCACCGGGGCGGCCATCGCTTTCGCTCGGCCGCGGCTCGCAACTGAAACGAGGGTTGCGGCTCTACCAAATATCCCGAAGTTGGCTACGGGCAGTTTTCAAGAAGTCCCATCTTCTTAGTTGCAGCACCGCCGAGTATCCCAAAAATGACGATCAGGGCGCTACCACGTACCGAGCATTATCTCGACACGCCTTGCGCGCGTTCCTTCGTCGACTTGCGCTTATCGCTTAAGCGGGGCGCTC
>CAUWMI010000003.1:0-27697 GCA_963559755.1 uncultured Slackia sp.
TGGGCAAGGCCAAGCAGCTGCGCGCCCGCATGAAGCAGTACGTCATGGGGCAGGACGAGCGCGCCAAAATTCCCATGATGCTCGAACAGATCGATTCGTTCGAATACATCGTGGTGGAAAACGAGCACGAGTCGCTGGTTCTGGAGAAGAACCTGATCCGCCAATATGCACCGTTCTTCAACGCCGACTTCAAGGACGATAAAAGCTACCCGTTTATCGCGCTCACCAAGGGCGATGTGTTTCCTGCGATCAAGTACACGCGCGAGAAGCACGTGGAAGGCACCCGCTATTTCGGCCCCTACACCGATAGCCGCGCGGCACGTGAGCTCGTGGATATTGCGCGCAAGGTGGTGCCTCTGTGTGCCTCGCGCTGCGCCGAATGGCGTCGTCTCAAGCGCAAGCTCGACAGCGGTTCGCTTGACGCGTTTCTCTCCGAGGAGGGAACCCGTCCGTGCTTCGATGCCCATGTGGGGCTGGGGCCGGGCGCGTGCTGCGGATGGATCACGCCCGAGGAATACGCCAAGAACGTCTCGCGCATCGAGCGCTTCCTGGCGGGCAACCGCCGCGAGTTCATCGAGGAGCTTGAGGAAGAGATGCGCTCCGCCGCTGCCGAGCTCGACTTCGAGCGCGCCGGTCGCGTGAAGCAGCGCATCGACACTATCAATGCGCTTTCCGACCGCCAGCATGCTGTTTCTTCCCGCAACCTCGACGCCGATGTCATCGGCATCGAGCGCGAGGAGACCATCGCCGGCGTGCACGTGTTCATGATCCGCGAGGGTCGCATCATCAACGGCAACGAGTTCGTGCTGGACCGTGGCCGCGACGTGCCCGATGAAGATCTGCTGCACAACTTCCTGCTGCGCTACTACGACGCTACCGAATCCATCCCGCACGAAATCATCGTGGAAACCGAGCTCGAAGACGCGCCGGCCATGGAGGAGTGGCTCACGCGCAAGCTCGCAAGCCCCCACGGCGCCAAGGTGCGCTTCACGGTGCCCCAGCGCGGCGAGAAGGCTGAGCTGCTGGCGATGGCGCGCAAAAACGCAGGTCACACCCTCAACCGCTACAAGGTGCGCACCAATTACGAGGACAAACGCATCAACGACGCGCTCCTCCAACTGGAAAGCGCGCTCGCGCTGGACGCTCCGCCCATGCGCATCGAGTGCTTCGACATCTCCACTATCCATGGCTCCTACACGGTGGCCTCTATGGTGGTGTTCACAGGCGGGCGGCCCGATAAGAACCAGTACCGTCGCTTCAAGATTAAGACGCCGCTCGATGAGGCGAACGACTTCCTGAGCATGCAAGAGGTGCTGGGCCGCCGCTACGCCCCTGAGCGCATGTCCGACGAGCGATTCGGCAAGAAGCCCGACCTGCTGATTCTCGACGGCGGCAAGCCGCAGCTGTCGGCCGCGATGGAACAGCTCGCATCCATGGGCATTACCGACATCCCCATGGCGGGCCTCGCCAAGCGCGACGAGGAGCTGTTCGTGCCGTGGCAGGAGACGGGCCCTGTGGTGCTTCCGAGTGGGTCGGCCTCGCTGTACCTGGTCAAGCACGTGCGCGACGAGAGCCACCGCTTCGCCATCACGTTCCACCGCGAGCTTCGCGGCAAGGGCATGACCAAATCGATCCTTGACGACGTGGTGGGCCTGGGCCCCGTGCGCAAGAAGGCGCTGCTCAAGGCGATGGGCGGCTTCCGTAAGCTGCGCGAGGCGACGCTTGATGAGATCAAAGCGAGCCGCGCCGTTCCCGAAGAGGTCGCCGAAGAGGTGTTCGCGGTGCTGGCGCAGTATAATGAGCGGGCCTCGAAACCCCTCGATGGGGAAGGCGCTGCGCTCGAGGACGACGCGCAGTCCGAGGCGTTGCAAGAGGAGTGATTTCGATCAATCGCGGCACGCCAGAACAGGCGCGCGGCGGCAATACGTTCTTGATTCGACGGATTCTGGGAGAAAGGTGTTCGTGATGAGCGAGACGAACGTCGGCGCAGATGAGCGCAACGGCCTGGTGATCATCACCGGCATGAGCGGCGCGGGCCGCACCGAGGCGATGCACGCGTTCGAGGACCTGGGCTATTTCTGCATCGATAACCTTCCGGCGAGCCTCATCTCCAACCTTCTCGCCGTGGCCACTGCCTCCGACACCGATAAGACGCGCCGCCTCGCGGTGGTGTGCGACGCGCGCAACAAGGCCTTCTTCGCCGACCTTGAAGGCGAGCTCGACGAGCTGCGCAAGCAGGGCCTGAAGTATCGCGTGCTGTTCCTGGATGCCGATGACGATAAACTCGTCGCCCGCTACAAGGCGAGTCGCCGCCGCCATCCGATGTGCGAGGAGGGCATGACCATCGCACAGGGCATCGAGGCCGAGCGCGCGCTGCTGTTCTCGCTGCGCTCCGCGGCTGACGATGTGATCAATACCACCGAGCTGCTCCCCATGCAGCTGCGCTCCCGTATCCGAGAGCTCTTCTCGTCCAACAGCGAGCGCGAAGGGCTTGCGGTTACGGTGTATTCCTTCGGCTTCAAGCACGGCGCCGCCGACGATGCCGACATCGTGATGGACGTGCGTTTCCTTCCCAACCCCTATTACGACCCTGCGCTGCGCCCCCTGACCGGGCTCGATGCGCCCGTGCGCGATTTCGTGATGTTCCGCGACGAGACGGTGGAGTTCCTGGACAAGTGGAAGGGCCTGCTCGATGTAGTCATGCCGGGCTATGTGAAGGAGGGCAAGCAGCAGCTGGCCATCGCCGTGGGGTGCACGGGCGGCCAGCATCGCAGCGTCGCCATCGCGGAGGCTACGGGCGACCATTTGAAGACGAAGGGCTACCGCGTAAGCGTGTCGCATCGCGATCTGGCGCTTGCCGAATCGGTGAAGTCAGCGCTCGAGCCCGTTCCCGCGCCCGGCAAGAAGGAGGCGTAATGGACGGCTCTACCGACATGAGCCGCCCCTTCAAGTACGATCCCGCAGCTACGGCCGCTTTCGCTCGGCTGCGTGAGAAGGTGGGGGATACGGCGCTCCACGACACCGCGGCTCCCGTCAAGGCCGTAGTGATCGGCGGCGGCACGGGTGCGCCCGTGTCTATCCGCACGCTGCTCACGCTCGAAGCCGATGTGTCGGCCGTGGTAGCCATGGCCGACGACGGCGGCTCGACGGGCATCCTGCGCGAAGAGGCCGGCGTGCTGCCCCCTGGCGACATTCGCAAATGCCTCGCTGCGATGGCGGCCGATGATGATGACCCGCTGACCCGCGCGTTCAAATGTCGTTTCTCGTTCGCGCGCAACCATACGCTGGGCAACCTCATGCTTTCGGCGCTCGAGGACGCCACCGGCTCGCTCCCCGAGGCAATCGCTATCTGCGGCAGGCTGCTGGGTTCGCGCGGGCACGTGTATCCGTCCACGCTCGAACACGTGCGCTTGTGCGCCGAGACCTACGACGGCATGCGCATCAGCGGCCAGGCGGCGGCGTGCAAATCGCGCACGGCGCTGCGTCGCGTGTGGCTGGAATCCGACGAGCCCATCCATGCGTATGAGCCGGCGCTCGAGGCCATACGCCAGGCCGACCTCATCGTGCTGGGTCCGGGGTCGCTGTTCACCTCCATCATTCCCAACCTGCTCGTGCCCGGCGTAATCGATGCGATTCGCGCCTCGCGCGGCGTGACGCTGTTCGTGTGCTCGCTTGCCGACATGCAGGGCGAGACCTGGGGGCTTTCGGCGCTGGAGCACTATGAGTCGCTTGAACGGCACGGCATGAGCGGGCTTATCGACTACATGCTCATCCACAGCCCCGGAGCGCTGCGGCCTTCCGACTCGGGCTCCCGTACCGATGCGCCCGCCCTGGAGCACTCCGTGGAGCGATTCCGCATGAAGCGCGACGAGGGCGCGGCACCTGTTATCAGGCCCGTTCGTGTCGACTACGCGGCCGCCTGCGCTATTCAGGATCGCGGCACCGTGGTGCTCGTGCGCAACGTGGTGGACCCGCTGCGTCCAACGTGGCACAACCCCGAGGCCCTGCGTGACGCGTTCCGCTCCGTGATCAGGCTGTCGCGCGCACGCGGCATTCGCTAGGCGCGCCTACGCCGCCATCCGCGCGGATGCCTGAAGCGTGGCCCGTACCCGCACGAGCCGTACTACCTATCCGTAAAGAAAGCTAGAAACTCTGCACTATGTCGTTCACCTCAGAAGTCAAAGACGAGCTCACGCGCGTGATGCCCGGATGCAGCCATTGCGATAAGGCCACCCTCGCCGCCCTCGTGCGCATCGAGGGCACGCTGTTTTTCTCCGGTCCCGGCAAGTATCGCCTCGAGGTTGCCACCGAAATCAGTTCCGTCGCGCGCCTGGTCATTCGTTCGCTCCATCAGATCTATGCCCTGCGCACCGAGCTCACGGTGCGCCGCAGCGTGCTGCACAAGACGCCGAACTTCCTGATCACGGTGCCCTCGCAGCCCAAGCTCGAGGCCGCGCTGCGCGACCTGGGCGTGCTGGGCGAGGCGGGCCGTGAGATGGGAATCGACGAGAAGCTCGTAGAGAAGACCTGCTGCGCCGCGGCATACCTGCGCGGCGCGTTTCTGGGGAGCGGCTTCATCGCCGATCCGCGCGGTGATTTCCACTTCGAGATCACCGTGGCAAGTGGGGAGATGGCGAACGGCATCGTGGCCCTGCTCGCCGAGCGTGGCATCACCGCGCGTATCCTCCAGCGCCGCAGCTCCCATATCGTGTATCTGAAGAGCGGCACGGCCATCTCCGACTTCCTCGCGTTCGTGGGCGCGCATCAGAGCGCGCTGCGCATGGAGAACGAGCGCGTGCGCAAGAGCGTGCGCAACAACGTGAACCGCAAGGTCAATGCCGAGGTGGCAAACCAGGCCAAGAGCTCCGAGGCGGCAGTGGAGCAGATCGTGAGCATCCGCAAACTGGCCGAAAGCGGCAAGGTGGCCGATCTGGCGCCGGGCCTGCAGGAATTCGTGCGCCTGCGCCTTCAATATCCCAACGCGAGCCTCAAGGAGCTGGGCGAGCGCGCCAATCCGCCGCTGTCCAAGAGCGCGGTGTATCATCGCGTGCGCCGTCTCGAGCAGCTGGCGAAAGACCTCTGATTCTGCGCGGGGGCGCTTGAGCGTGCCTGTCGAGGCGCTCGATTAGGGAAACACTTGAGCAGGCCTGTTGAAGCCCACAATTGAATAAACTTGCATGTGCAATGTTTCCGGCGTGTTTCGAGATGCGCCGCTGACGGACTGTTTCTGCAATCTGTCCGTTTGAGGTGGTAGAATCTGGTGCGTTTCTGTCGTCTTCAAGAAATCGCGTCAGTCGCACGTCGACCGACGCTAGCAAGGAGTCAACATGGCTGAGACCAAGGTGCCTGCCGAGGCGAAGGGGCGCGAGCATTTCGCGTCGCGCATCGGCTTCCTCCTCGTGGCCGCCGGCTGCGCTATCGGCCTGGGCAACGTGTGGCGTTTCCCTTACATCACGGGCGAGTACGGCGGCGGCGCGTTTGTGCTGCTGTATCTAATCTTCCTGGTCATTCTGGGCCTGCCCGTCATGGTCATGGAGTTCGCCGTGGGCCGCGCCAGCCAGAAGAGCTGCGCGCAGGCCTTCGACATCCTGGAGCCCAAGCGCCGCTTCCACTGGTTCAGCTGGTGGGGCTACATCGGATGCATGATCCTCATGATGTTCTACACCACGGTTGCCGGCTGGATGGTTGCCTATATTCCTAAGATGGCGTCCGGCATGTTCAACGGTGCCGATGCCGCGGTGACGGGCGAGGCCTTCAACGCGATGCTCGCCAACCCGAGCGAGCTCATCGCCTGGATGCTCGTGGCGGTGCTCATCGGCTTCGTGATCTGCGCGATGGGCCTGCAGAAGGGCGTGGAGCGCATCACTAAGTGGATGATGGCGATTCTGTTCGTAGCCATGATCGCCCTGTGCATTCGCGCGATGACGTTGCCCGGCGCGGGCGAGGGTATCGCGTTCTATCTGATTCCCGATTTCAGCCGTATGTTCGAGGGCGGATGGTCCACGTTCGGCGAGGCCGTGTATGCCGCCATGGGTCAGGCGTTCTTCAGCCTGTCGCTGGGTATCGCCGCCATGGAGATCTTTGGCTCCAAGGTTGGCAAGGAGCGCAGTCTGACCGGCGAGGCCGTGAACGTGACCGTGCTGAACACGCTCGTTGCGATTCTCGCGGGCCTGATCATCTTCCCCGCGTGCTTCGCCTACAACGTGACGCCCGATTCGGGCCCGTCGCTCGTGTTCGTGACGCTGCCCGTGGTGTTCGGCCAGATGCCGCTCGGCAACGTGTGGGGCGCGCTGTTCTTCGTGTTCATGAGCTTCGCGGCGCTTTCCACCGTCATCGCCGTGTTCGAGAACCTCATCAGCTTCACGATGGACAAGTGGGGCACGAGTCGCACCAAGGCCGTGCTGATCAACGGCGCGCTCGTGATCGTGTTGAGCCTGCCGTGCGCGCTGGGCTTCAACCTGTGGTCCGGCTTCACGGTGCCCGGTATTGGCGACATTCAGACGCTCGAGGATTTCGTGGTGTCCAACAACATGCTGCCGCTGGGCTCGCTGATCTTTGTGCTGTTCTGCACCTGCCGCTATGGCTGGGGCTGGGATAAGTTCCTGGCCGAGGCCGATGCGGGGGAGGGCATGAAATTCCCCGCATGGAACAGGCTCTGGGTGAAGTATGGCATCCCGGTGCTGATTATCATCATCTTCATCATGGGATATGCGCCTAAGTTTGCTGTGTGGTTTGGTGCCTAGTCTAAGGGGGAAGAGGAGGGGAGGTTTCCCCTCCTCTTCCCCCTTAGGAACCCCGGCGCGCTCTCGCGCGCAGAAGCCAGGGACTAAACACGCCACTGGCGTGTTTACTGCTCCAGTTCATGAGGGAAACCGGATGATTGGGGGTTCATTGCCCACAAGGCGGCCATCGCTTTCGCTCGGCCGCGGTTCGTGATAGTAAAAGGCTCGAGACACCGCCAAGTGTCTCGGGCTTTTTTGGTTCGCGCTTCGCGCGGTGGGCGTTGCTTCGCTTGCCCACGGTTTGAGGCAAAGATTGGGTTTGAGACTTCGCCAAGTGTCTCACTGTTTAGCGGAATTCGCCTTGCTCTTCCGCATCTCATGGAGGATGTGCGTTGCGCTTTGCGCGGTGCGGCGGTCAAATTCTCCCTTTTGTCATCTCCTCGAACGCGTTTTCGGGATGTCATGGTCAGAATTTACTCTTTGTCGTGCGTCGTGACGCGTTAAGGTCGGATCGGAGGGGCGAAGTATGTCGGGGAGTGAGTCGTCACCTGGGGAAACGCCGCACCTTACACTTTGACCGAGACGCTTCGGGACATTTCTGTGCCCGAAAGGGCTCTGATGCGCAGCGTCGGGGACGACAAAGCGGTGTTTTTGACCCGCATCTCGCTCAGACGCGTAAACGGATGCGACAAAAGGAAGATCTTGACCGTGTCCTATTCATCCTCTCATTCCTCTTGTCTTGGAGTTGGCTTCATGTGCCATAATGGGCGCCGTTCTATAGAAAGGCGTAACCCATGGCATCTTCTTCGAATTCAACCAGTGCGCGTTCGCACGCTTCTGCCTCGAATAAGCGTTCGAGCGTTCCTTCTACCACGCGGCGGACGCTTCATTACTATTGGCTGGTCACGCGCAAGCATAAGGGGCTGTTTGCTGGGCTTATGCTGTCCACGTTTTTATTCGTGGCGCTGCTTTCGTACGGCAATCCTTATGTGATGAGCCTCATCGTGGACAAGGTGAGTGCGGGGCCGGTGGCGTCTGATGCGGTGCTCGCCGAGTTTGGGCCGTATATCATCGCCCTTATCGCGATCAACCTGTTCGGGCAGGCGGCCAGCAAGCTGCAGGATTACACGATGTATAAGCTGCAGATTGCGGCGGCATATGACCTGGCCACGATGAGCTTTGATGCGCTGTGCAACCAGTCTATGAGCTTCCATTCCAACCGATTCGGCGGTACGCTGGTCACACAGACCACGAAGTTTATGAGCGCCTATCAGCTGCTCCTGGAAACCATCACGTTTCCGTTCCTGCCCGTGATCTGCTCGGTGGTGTTCACCTGCGGGATTCTGGCTCCGCGCGTGCCGGTCTACGTGGCTATCCTCATGGTGTTGCTCGTTGTGTACGCATGCGTTTCATACTATATGTATAAACGCATTCTGCACCTCAACGAGGAGGCGGCGGGCGCGCAGAACCAGCTTTCGGGCGAGCTGTCCGATTCGGTGGCAAATATCCTGGCCGTGAAGACCTATGGGCGCGAGGATTACGAGAAGAGCCTGTTCGACACCGCCAACCGCGAGGTGGTGGCGCGCGACTCCAAGCGCATGTGGTCGTCGCTCACGCGCGGCATCGTGACGGCCTGTATCACCGTGATCATCATGAGCGTGGTCACGGTGTTCATCGCGGGAGGCAATGCGTGGTACGGCATCACGCCGGGCACGCTCGTGATGATGTTCACCTACACCTATACCATCACCAACCAGTTCAACTTCATCAACAACGGTCTCCAGAAGTTCAACCGCGCTTTCGGCGACGCGAGCGGCATGACCGCCACGCTCGACGAGCCGCGTCTGGTGGCCGATGCGCCCGATGCCCCCGACCTGACGGTTCGCGAAGGCTCGATCGATTTCGAGGGCATCGGCTTCTGGTATACCGACGGCGATGCGAAAACTCAGGTGTTTGACGGGTTCAACCTGCATATTCCCGCTGGTCAGCGTGTGGGTCTTGTGGGTATGAGCGGCGCGGGCAAAACCACGCTCACCAAGCTCTTGCTGCGCCTTTCCGATATCCAGGAGGGCCGTATCCTCGTCGATGGACAGAACGTGGCCGAATGCACGCAGCAGAGCCTGCGCCGCCAGATCGCCTATGTGCCACAGGAGGCTTTGCTCTTTCATCGCACGATCGCCGAGAACATCTCCTACGGCAGGCCCGATGCCACGATGGATCAGATTCGCGAGGCCGCGCGCCGTGCCAATGCGCTTGAGTTCATCGAGCGGCTGCCGCAGGGGTTCGATACCGTGACGGGGGAGCGCGGTATCAAGCTTTCGGGCGGCCAACGTCAGCGCATCGCCATCGCGCGTGCCATGCTGGCCGATTGCCCGGTGCTCGTGCTCGATGAAGCCACGAGCGCGCTTGACTCCGAGAGCGAGAAGATGGTGCAAGATGCCCTCGCTGAACTCATGCGCGGGCGCACGTCCATCGTGGTGGCGCATCGCCTCTCAACGGTGGCGAGCCTCGATCGTATTGTGGTCATCGACGGCGGCAAGATCGTGGAAGACGGCCCGCATGCCCAACTCATCGAGGCCGGCGGCGAGTACGCCCACCTCTGGAGTCGGCAGACGGGTGCCTATTTGGAGTAAGAAAAAGGCCGCATGCTTCGTGCACGCGGCCTTCGTGTATGACGGCTTTGCTTGGTGTGACCTATGCCGCAATCTGCTCTGCGTCTTCGCGGCGCGCCATGGCCTTGTCGTAGTCACGCGTTCCCACGAATACCTCGTGCGTGTAGGGATTCACGCCGAGCTTCTTGGCGCGGTAGGCAACGTATCCCAGGGCCGCCACGTTAGCGCCCAGCGCTAGCAGCGACACAGCCAGGTTCACGTCGGGGTTGTTGACGGATGACACGGAGAACTGGCTGTAGTCCAGGAAGATGGGCATGCACTGGGCGAACATGCACCACATGGCCAGCGTATTCGCGCGGTTCTGGATCCAGCCGCCCTTGTTCCACAGCGCGTTTGCCACGGTGGGGGCGAGCAGAAGCGCCAGGCCGCAGTACCAGGAATGGTTGGGCAGGCAGTTATAGGTGTAGCAGAAGTTCCAGATGTCGTAGCTGATGATGAACACCCAGGTCATGTCAGGCCACAGCATGTCCTGCTTCTTCTTGGAGATATAGATGCCGAACCAGCCGGTCATCACGAAGATGTTGAGGATGCCGGCCACGCCGTTGAACACGTTGTGCCAGCCGCCGTACAGCGTGATGCCCTCGGAGGAAACCCAGGTGGTGCCCCAGGCGCGAATCGCGCTCTCGAAATCGCTCACCACGGCGATGAGAATGTTGAACGCCACGATAACGAACGGGAAGCACTTGAACCAATGCGCCTTGCCGAGCGGGCCCCACTGATATTTCAGGATCATGAAGCCGATGCAGCCCGCCGTTGCGGCGTAAAGCTTCCAGTAATGGAACCAGCTGTTCATGTACAGGTGCGTCGGGTTGTTCAGCGCCCATTCGGCTCCCATCGACGCGCCCACGGCGATGGCGATGAAGTATGCGGTTAAAAGCCCGGGCACCACGAGGAACATCGTGATGCCGCCGATTTTGCTGCGTCGGGCGACCTCGTTGAGCAGAATCAACCCGATGAAGACGATGATCCAGCCTATCCACTGGTAGACGGCGTTTTCGCCATACACATCGAATAACATGATGCATCTCCTTTGCTGCGTGCCAGGCCAGGCCGATGCGGGAATCGGCTTGCCGTGGCGTGTGCATGATTGAGCGGGTCGTCGGTTGCGCGCTTGGCCGGCTCGCCCGCAGGATGACGGTGGAGGCCCTCGGCTCAGACCTTTGGCTCGGTCTGTGCGTTAGGCTCTATCCAGATGAAGCGTTTCGGCGATGATGTCCTTGATCACCTCGTCGTCCACGTCGGGGTGCTGTCTCAAATAGCCTACGAGCCCCAAAATCAAGGTGTAGATGGTCTCGTAAGGGTGTTGAATGTCGACGGAGTGCAGGCGGCGGTAATCTTCCACCGTCGTGTCCATGATGTAGGCGGTCACGCGTTCGGCGACGCGGTTCACGAAGGCGAGGTAGAGCGCGGCGTTCTCGCGCGTGGCGAGCGCCCGCCTGAACGGCTTGTGCGCGCTCTCGCAATCGAAGAGCTCCTTGCGCGTGAGCGCGACGACGGTGGCCAGCGCGTGGTCGATGTCGCCCGTGCGGCGCTGCGCATTCCAGGCGCGCAGCGATTCGATGAACTCCTCCACGTAGGTGTCGAGCACCGCGGAGGTGAGCTCCTCCTTGCTGGGGAAGTAGTGGTAAAAGAGGCTTCGGGCCACGCCGAGCCTATCGGCGATGTTTTGCACGGAGGTTCTGGACAGCCCCTTCTCCTCGAAGAGCTCGCGGGCGCATGCGACGATTTCTTCCCTTCGTCCCATCGTGACCCTCCTTTGCCATTGGGCGTTTCGCCCTTAGAACCCTTCTGCGTCGAGTCTATCGGCGATGTGTTGCGACGCTTGATCGACCCGATTGCTCGCCGGCTCGTTGAAGATGTTTACAGTATGTGGAATATCTGACGATGCGTCAATGTACACTTTTGACGAATCGTCAATTCTGAAAAAGTTTTGTTTAACTGGGAATATATCTCCCTCCGGTTCTGTGATATGGTTCAAATAGTTCAGATAAGAAGCGAATAAATAACTTCGAAGAAGTAACGAAATGCAAAAACCGCACCAAGGCCAAGAGGAAGGAGACGGGGATGGCATCGATCAAACGTAACGCGGCGTTGGCGCTGCCCACGTG
The DNA here is from genome assembly GCA_963559755.1 of uncultured Slackia sp. Classification (GTDB taxonomy): domain Bacteria; phylum Actinomycetota; class Coriobacteriia; order Coriobacteriales; family Eggerthellaceae; genus Slackia. Next base: position 11,503 of record CAUWMI010000003.1, read on the forward strand.
CGGCATCATCGTGCTCGCGGCAAGCCTGAGCGGCTGCGGGCCCTCGTTTGAAGGATCGGGGAGCAAGGATGCCGCAAGCGCCGAGCAGCTCGCCCTTCATGCGGATGACCCGTGGGTGTTCGAAGTCGAGAGCGCGCAGGCGCAGCTCGTATTCAAGGGGCTCGATGACGGGGTGTATACCGGCAAGGGGCTGGGGATGGACGGGCTGATCACGGTGACGCTTCTCGTGCAGGATGACCGCATCACTACGCTCGAGGTGAGCCAGGAAGGCGAAACGCAGAGCGTGGGCGGCTACGAAGCCATTCGGGATGGCGTGTACGCGTCGATGATCGATGCCGCCCAGTGCTCCGACATCGATGCGATTTCGGGCGCGACGTATACCACGGCGGGCGTCAAGCAGGCGGTGGACGACGCGCTCATCCAAGCCGGGGCGCCCATCGAGCCGCGCGTGCTCGCTTCGGGAGCGCCTGACTCGGGTAAGTAGCATTTCTATCGACTCGCATATTGCGCGCGTGAGCTTCCTGCAAACGCGCGCACGCAAGGGGGGTTTCGATGAGCAGCAAGATGAACAAGCACGCCGTGAGCAGGCGTGGGTTTTTGGCCGGCGCAGCTGCCGTGGCAGGTGCTGCTGCCTGCGCCGCTCCTGCGGCGGCGTTCGCTGTGGAGGAAGGCGTGATCGGCGACTGGGCGCGCGACGGTAGCGCGCAGGTAAACGTTCCTGAGAGCCGAGAGGGCAACGCGAGCTCTGCAGACGGCACCTATCGCGAGCATAGCGCGTCCGCTTTCCCCGCAAACGATGCCACGCCCATTCCTCCGCGCGCCGTGCCCGACGTATGGGATCTTGAATGCGACGTGGTCGTGGTAGGCGCCGGCGGCGGAGGGCTCAACGCCGCAGCTCGTGCGGCCGAGCTGGGTGCCTCGGTCGTTTGCCTGGAGTCCATGGCGACCTGGGGAGGAAACGCCCAATCGGCCGGCATGTGCGGCATTCTGGGCGGCTACAGCAAGCAGGAGGAAAAGCGCTTCGCGTTTCCCAGCTACCCCTTTGATCCGCAGGCGCTCACCGATTGGGCGATGGACGAGTACCACTATGCGGCTGACCCTAAGCTCATATATCGCATCGCCGAGCAGGGCGGCCCATCGCTCGACTGGATGGCTTCGTGTGGCGTGGATTGGCGCTTGGGTGAGGTGCCGGTGTATGTGGCACCTAAGCGTTCGACCCTTGACCATCACGTGCTCAAGATGAAGGACGCCACCGATGCGATGTTCGAATACGGGCAGAAGAAGGGCGTTACGTTCAAGTTCCGCTGCCCGGCCGAAGCGCTCGTTCGGGATGAGAGCGGTCGCATCGTAGGCGTGGTAGCGCGCGAGGATTTCCAACGCGAGATTTATATCCACGCGCCGCGTGGCGTGATCCTGACTGCGGGCGGGTTCTGCAACAACAAGGCGCTGCTCGAGCGCTACATTCCCACGGCTGCCATGGGCTGCGCGTCGAGCTATCTTGTGGGCGGCGAGACGGGAGAGTGCTTCCGCATGGGCCTGGGCGTGGGTGCCGACGTGTCCGGCTTCAACAGCTCCGCGAGCTTCGACGGCGGTGTTGACTGGCAGGCTGAAGGAGGCCAATGGGCGCGTTTTCTCTACGACGGCATGACGCAGCTTTCGCGCCAGCCGTGGCTCACCATCGACCGCTGCGGCAACCGCCTGCGCTATATGGATTCGCGCGTGGCGGAAGACGGGGCCAACGCCATCTACGCGCTGGGCGACCTGGCCACCATCCAGATGACACCGCCGGGGCACCGCTCCTACATCGTGTTCGACGCGAACTACGAGGAGCATCTCGCTGGGTTTGCGCAGGAGCACTGCCGCAAGCTCATCACGCCCGACCTCGAGCAGATTGATAAGGTGCCTGAACATTACCGCGATTGGCATCACGGCGTGCAGGATGCCATCGATGCCGACGTGCTCAAACGGCGCGATTCGCTGGAGGAGCTTGAGCGCGACCTGGGTCTTGCCGAAGGCGTGCTCACCGAGGCGGTGGCCAAGTGGAACGAATGCTGCGAGCGCGGCGAGGACGACTTCATGTACCCCATGCCGTCCGAGTGGCTGCATCCCATCGTCGAGCCGCCGTTCTACGGCTGCCGCATCGGCGGCAATCTCTACGGCACCAAGGCGGGCCTGCTCATCAACGACCAGATGCAGGTGGTGGGCACAAACGGCCGCGTGATTCCGGGCCTGTACGCGGGTTGGCATACTGCAGGCGGTGCGTGCGGCGAGAACAGCTATATTGGCGATCCTATCCTCGGCTCGCTCATGGGCGATGTGGGGCTGGCGTTCTGCGGCGGATATCTCTGCGGCACATCGGTCATCGAGCACGAATTCGATGCGGGCGACACTGACGCGGCCCGTTCACAAGGAGGCGAGTAACCATGCTCAACCAGATGAAAGCGATGGCGCGCCCCTATGCGACGCTGTTCGCGATCGCGCTCGTCGTTGCCGTGCTGGCGCGAATCGGGCTCGCGGTCATGGATGCGACGGGTAGCCTTGCCTATGACTACATATCAGCCACCGGGGTGCCTATGCTCGACGTGGTGTGCTCGATTCTCACCGGATCGGCATTCGTGGCGTTTCTCTTTGCGGCGGCGTTGGCGCTCACGCTCTCCACGGCGGGCGTGGCCTTGTATGCTGCGTTAGGGCGTCGAGAAGATGTGCGCGCGCATTCAGGCACGGCGTTTTTCTGGGGATGGGCGACCGCGCTCGTGGCTATGATCTGCCTGGTCATCGTAACAAGCGGAATCCTCTCCGCAGTACAGGTGGGCTCCATGAGTAGCAAGCTGCCCGGTGCGGGCGTAATCGTGGCCGGCATCGTGGTGTTCTCGGCGTTCATCGGCACGCTGCTCGGCGCGGCATCCATGGTGGCTCATGTGTGCATTGTGGGCGCGAAGAGCGAGAAGAGCGCGTGCCTGCGTCTGGCTATTGCGGCCGCCTGCTGCGGCGTGCCCGTGATGCTGCTCACCGTGGGAACGTTCGCAACGCTCAACAGCGCGACCGTCGACACTACCGCACTCATGATGTGGTTCGCGGCCGATGTGCTCGTCAACCTGGTGATTCTCTTCGGGGCGTCATACGTCGGGCGCAAGGCTGCCGCGTAGGTCTGCGGTCGTCTAGGCTTTCTGAACAAAACCGAGCACAGCCAGTTACGGAATAAACCCCTCCAGCCTCCGGAATAAGCCCGGAGGCTTTTTTATGTAGACGAGGCCCTGAGATACTGCATTGAGTCGGCCGGGGCGTGGCGGGGAGGCCCTGACGGACACTTGGCTTTCTCAAATATTAATTTATTAGAACTGGAAAGCCGAGAGAGGCGCATAGCGAACGAAGCGAGCGGTAGCCGAGCGCGTGCCGCCAGGGCCTCCCCGCCACGCCCCGGCCGACAGGGCTCCAATCGCACTAGCTGAGCGGCTGCAGATCCTCGTACCCCACGCGGCTCAGGGCGTGGCGGCGTTCGCGCAGTCCGTCGATCACCACGGTGCCCACCTGTTCGATGGCATCGCGTTCTGCGCCCGAAAGCTTGCTCCACAGAAGGTCAGTCGCGATCCGGTTGGTGGTCTCCGCGATTACGGCCGCCTGAAACGCCCCCTCGGGCGTGGTCACCGCATAGACCGCCTTCTTGTCGCGTGGCCCCGTCATGCGCGTGACCCAACCGTGGCGGGCCAGTCGGTCGACGGTGCGCGTGACATTGGCCGTCGAGGTGTCGAGCGCCTCCGCCAGGTCGACGATGCGCTGAGGTTCGCTCACCTCTCCGAGCCGCATCATGATGAGGGCTTCGGAAAGCGGCACGCCGCAGGAATGTTTGAGTTCTCGCTCTATCTCAAGCTTTACGAGTTCGATCGACACGAGGGTTCGCGATGCCGGGTAGCGTTCGGCGGCTTGGCGGGAGAGCGGCGGGTCGATCATCGCCCCGGCGGCAACCGATGCCTCGAGGATAGCGCGCCACGAGTCGTTGTCGGTGGGGAAGAGGTCGTAGAGAAGCTCTACGATGCGCGTGTTCACATGTTCGATGTGGCGGATGCCTGCGTCAGTCGCTCGCACGGTTTTGGAGCGACGGTCGTGCTCGGCTTCGGCGCGGGCGATGAAGCCGAACGCCTCGAGTACGCCGAGCGATTGGGTGACCACATTGGGCTTGAGTCGCAGCGTCTCGCCGAGTTTCCCCTGGCCAAGGCCGCACGCACCCGCACCGGCAAGCTTGACCAGCACGCGGTATTGCGTGATATTCAGGTTGCTCGCCTCGCGAAGGGCACCTTTGAGCGCCTCGTGTGTGAGGCGAAAGGCTACGAAGAAGGCCGAATCGAACTGGGGCGCAGCGGCGGCTTCTTCGTGCGCGGCATTGTGGGTCGAATAATCAGCTTGAGACATGGGCTACCTCGCAGGGCGTTAATACGACATTGACAGAAACCTTCGAAATCGTGGCAATATCGATTGGCGTTGGTGTGGTTGCAACTCTTCATTGATAGCCATTTGACTACATCCGTGAAGTATTTGTATTATAGGCCACCGGATATCGAATGCACTGCGCCTCACCACTGTTTCTCCTCAATTGACCGACGAGATTTGGTCGAATGGTGTGATTTGGCGTAAAATCGACCGATACGATTACGCCCGGCTCACGTACCGGGGCACATTCGCGGCATCGCCGCCGCACCTATGGACGGTTCGTCGCAACCTGCGCTTTTGAATGGATGCGCGCAGGTTGACGGCGTGTTTGTATGCATATCAAGCCATCAATCAAAGGAGATTACGACATTGGCTAACGAACATATCAATGGCGGAGGCACCGCCAACGGCAATGAGGCCGGCAAGCGTTCCGGCTCCAAGCAAACGCATGCCCGCGAGACGGAGAATACCGCAAGCCAGGCGGGGCAGGGCAAAAGCCGCCGTCATCGCACCAAGCGCCACATGACCGTCACAGTCGAGCACAAGCGCCCCCAGATTACCCCCGAAGACCAGATGGAGAAGGAGACGTTCTCCAAGCCCCGCACCCGCAAGGCGCGCGGAGGCTCCCGTCGTCGTGGCAGTGTCGAGCGCAAGCCCGATGCGATGCTCAAAGTCATCCCTCTGGGCGGTCTGGACGCCATCGGCAAGAACATGACCGCGTTCGAATGCGGCGACGACATGATCCTGGTGGACGCGGGCCTGATGTTCCCCGATGACGATCATCCCGGCATCGATCTGATCCTGCCCGACTACACCTATGTGCTGGAGAACGAGCACAAGCTGCGTGGCATCATCATCACGCACGGCCACGAGGACCATACGGGCAGCCTGCCGTACCTGATGAAAGATCTTTCCCGCAAGGTGCCCATCTACGCAACCAAGATGACGCTCGGCCTGGTGGAGGGCAAGTTCAACGAGCACCGCGTGAAGGCGAAGCTCGCAGAGGTCAAGGCGGGCGACGAGATCAAGCTCGGAAGCTTCGTGGTTGATTTCTTCGCGGTGAACCACTCGATCCCCGGCGCGCTGGGCGTGTTCCTCCAGTCGCCCGCGGGCAACGTGCTCCACACCGGCGACTTTAAGCTCGATCAGAGCCCCATCGATGGCGTTCACACCGATTTCGGCGCGTTGGCGCGCTTCGGCAAGATGGGCGTCGACCTGATGATGTCTGACTCTACTAACGCGATGAACCCTAACTTCACGCCCTCCGAGGCCGAGGTGGGCCGTGCCCTGCGCCCCATCATCGAGAACGCTAAGGGCCGCGTGATCATCGCGAGCTTCGCAAGCCACATCCATCGTTTGCAGCAGATCGCCGATGCGGCAGTTGCCTGCGGACGCAAGGTGGTCGTGACCGGCCGCTCGATGGTGCAGAACACCGATATCGCGCGTCGTTTGGGATACCTCAAGATTCAGGACGTCGACCTCATCGATGCCTACGACCTCAAGGACATGCCCGCCGACAAGGTGGTCATCATGTGCACCGGCAGCCAGGGCGAGCCCCTTTCGGCTCTGGCGCGCATCGCCAACGGCGAGCACCGCACCATCCAGATCGACGAGGGCGACACTGTGATCATCTCGGCCACGCCGGTTCCCGGCAACGAGAAGGCCGTGACGCGCGTGGTCAACTCGCTCGCCAAGATCGGCTGCGACGTGTACGACAAGCGCCGTGCCATGGTGCACGTGTCGGGTCATGCCGGCGCAGAAGAGCTCAAGCTCGTGCTCTCCATCGTGCAGCCTAAGAACTTCATGCCCGTCCACGGCGAGGCCACCCATCTGCGCGCCCACGCCAAGCTGGCTGAGGCAACCGGCGTGCCCGCTCGCAACATCTTCCTGTGCGAGAACGGCGACACGCTCGAGCTCACCCAGGACGGCGTGCGCTTCGGCGAGCCCGTGGAAAGCGGCATTGTCTATGTGGACGGCCTTTCGGTGGGTGACACCTCCAAGGATGTCCTCGACGAGCGCCAGACGCTCGGCGGAGCAGGCGTGGCGCTCATCTGCGCCGCGGTGGATCCGCGCAAGAAGCAGATCTTAGGCCACGTGCGCGTGGAGATGCGCGGCATCACGGGCGGCGACGTGTCCGACCTGCGCCGCGAAGCAACCGACACCGTAAAGGGCACCCTGCGCCGAGCCCTCGAGAAGGGCACCAAGGGCCGCGACCTGGAAAAAACCTGCCGCGACTCCCTGCTCTCCCTCCTCTGGGAGCGCACCAAGCAGCGCCCCATGGTGGTGTCGAGCATCATCGAGCTCTAAGCCCGCGGTATAATTCTCAGTCCTAAAACGTAGTCGAAACGGTGCAGTAAGGAGCGAGGAGTGGCTCGCGGTTCCAAGAAAGCCGAAGCACAACCGAAGAACAGTTCAGGCAAGCGCGCCTCGGGCCGCGTGGCGCTCAAAGAGGCGGGCGCCAAGGCCGGCAGCGGTCGCAAGGCCGCGGCCGCGCGCGCTCAGCAGGAGGAGCTCGATTTTCGCGAGCCGAGGATCTTCGACGACCGCACCCGCCGCGACATCGCCGGCGTTCTGTGCGGCGTGGTGGCGGTTGCTCTGTTCATCATCGCGGTCCTGCCTCCCTCGGGCTTCATAACCTCCGCCCTTTCGCAGGGGCTTCACCTGGGGCTGGGCTTTGGGTGCTACCTGCTTCCCATCATGATGCTCGCGACGGGCGTGTGCATGCTCGTGCGCACCGAGCATGAGCATCTGGGGCTGCGCGTAGGCATTGGGTCGTTCCTCATCCTGATCTCTCTGATGTCGATCCTTGCCCTGTTCACGCCCGGCGCCGCAACCGATCCGGGCGCGGTGTTCGCGCGCGACCCTGCCGCCTCGGTCGATCATCTTTCCGTGCGCGGCGGATACGTGGGCGGCAGCATCGCATGGGCGCTGCTCGAGCTTTTCGGCCAGGCTGTGGGCTGCGTGCTTCTCGTCGGCGTGGCCCTGGGCGGCGTCGTGATCATCGGGTTCTCGGTGTCGGGCGCGCTTTCGTCTCTGCGCGATAAGGGCCAAAGCCTGCGCGAGCTGCGCCGTGAGCGTCGCGCCGCCGAACAGCAGGAAGATGACGAGATGACCGCGCTCGACAGCCAGCCGTATGAGCAGCCGCGCTACGACCGTAACCGCCCCTTCGGCGGCATCCGTCGCTCCGTCGACCCCGATCATGTGGCCCAGCAGGAGCCGTATCGCCCCGAGCCTGTGCCTCGCGTTCCGCGTGACCTTTCGCGTCCGCGGCGCGCTTCGCAGTCCATCACGCAGGTGTTGGGCGATTCCCGCACCATGTACGGCGGCCCCCATGCCTCCGATGTGGATATGTACTGGCCGTCCGACTACGCCTATCAGGCGGATGGTTCTGCCGATGAGGTGTCCGATGCCGCGCATGCCGCCCCGACGCGCGTGCTGGGCATCGATGATGGCCCACGCATGAAGAAGACGCGTTCACGCGCCAAAGAGGATGCTGCCGCTAAGACGGTCGCGCTTCCCTGGAACGATGCGGCAGACGAGCGTGATCAGGCTTCCGAGCCTGCCGAGCCCGTCAAGCCCATGACGCGCCGCCTTGCGCGCAAGGAGGACCCTGCTCCCGCCAAGCCCGCGCCAAAGACCCGCTCCCTTGCGCAGACGTCCAAGGTTGACGACACCCAGGGCGAAACGCGGGGCGGTTTTACGCTGCCTGCGTTCAGCCTGATCAAGCACACGTCCAAGGCCGAGAAGGCCGATGAGAACGAGCTGCGCGCCGTGGCTGCCGAGCTCCAGGGCACGCTCGAAGACTTCAGTATCATGGCGCAGGTGGTGGGCTGGGTGGCCGGCCCCACGGTCACGCTCTTCAAGGTGGATCTGCCCTCCGGCGTGCGTGTGAGCCGCATCCTTGCGCTCCAAGACGACATTGCGCTCGCGCTCGCGGCTCCGGGCGTGCGCATCTTCGCGCCCATCCCGGGCACCAACCACGTGGGCATCGAGGTGCCCAACAAGGTGCGGCAGACCGTGCTTCTGGGTGATGTGCTCAAAGACGCCAAGGGCGGCCCGCTCGAGATGGCCATCGGCAAGGATGTCGAAGGCAACGCCATTCTCGTGGATCTCGCCAAGATGCCTCACCTGCTCATCGGCGGTACCACGGGCTCCGGTAAATCGGTGGGCATCAACTCGATGATCATGTCCATCCTCATGCGCGCCACGCCCGACGAGGTGCGTTTCATCATGATCGACCCCAAGCGCGTGGAGTTCACGCTCTACAACGGCATTCCGCACCTCTATGTTCCCGTGGTCACGGAGAACAAGGAGGCCGCAAGCGCTCTGGCTTGGGGCGTGGCCGAGATGGAGCGCCGCCTGAAGGTCATGTCCAAGGCGGGCGTGCGCAACATCGCGCAGTACAACGCCAAGGTGGAGTCGGGCGCGCTTGACCCCGATGGCCCCGACGAGTCACAGCCGGCGCACGGCACCAAGCAGCTCTCGATCGACGATATTCCGCAGGCTCCCAAGAAGATGCCCTATATCGTGATCGTGATCGACGAGCTGGCTGACCTCATGATGAACGTGGGCAAAGAGGTGGAGCTCTCCATCAGCCGCATCGCTCAGCTTGCGCGCGCGGCCGGCATCCATATGATCATCGCCACGCAGCGCCCGTCCACCAACGTGGTAACGGGCCTGATCAAGGCCAACATCACCAACCGCATCGCGTTTCTGGTGGCCTCCGGCATCGATTCGCGCGTCATCCTGGACACCCCGGGAGCCGAGAAGCTCATCGGCTGGGGCGACATGCTGTTCAGCAAGCCCGAATGGGCCAAGCCGCAGCGTTTGCAGGGCTGCTTCGTGTCCGAGGAGGAAATCGAGGCGGTGGTGGATCACCTCAAGTCGCAGGGTGAGCCCGAGTACCACAACGAGATCCTGCAGACCAACGTCGTCGGCATCGGAGCCTCCATGCCCGACGGCAGCGGCGGCTCGTCGAGCTCGGACGACCCGCTGATCTGGGAGGCGGCCGATATAGTTGTTTCGAGTGGATTGGGTTCGACCTCGAACATCCAGCGACGTTTGAGTGTAGGCTATTCGCGAGCAGGCCGTATTATGGATATGCTCGAGGAGAAGGGCATCGTGGGGCCGCCCAACGGCAGCAAGCCCCGCGAGGTCTTGGTGGACGCCATGGAGCTGGAAAGCCTCAAGGCGTTCGAGGCGCATGACGCCGAGGATTCTGTATACTAGCGATTGCCGGGCGGGGTACCGTCCGGCTTGTCGCGTTTTCGGGCGGCCCGATTCGCCGCCTTCGAACATATAAGGAGGTACCACGCGTGGATGCCATGAACTTCGGCGACGTGCTTCGCCAGGCGCGTGAAAGAAGCGGGGAGGACATCGTTTCGGTTGCCCGCCGCATTCGCATCCGCCCCGACATCCTGGAGCGCATCGAGGCGTCCGATCTGGACGGAATGCCTCCGCGCGGATATTCGCGCAACATGATCAACGCCTACGCGCGTTATTTGGGGCTCAATCCCACCGAGGTGGTAAAGATGTACCTGGATGCGCAGTACCGCAGCCAGGTGGAGAAGGCGCGCGAGCAGATCAAGCCCACGGGTTTTGACATGTCGGCCGGCAGGCGTCGCGGCCATAACCGCGAAACCATCTCGTCGTCCGAGACGCGCGCGCATCTTTCGAGCACGGCGGGAACGTCTTCGACGGGATCATCAAGGCGCGGGCTGCCGAGCACCGATGACGAGTTCTTCGGCGGCGCGGCACCTACCTCCATTCCGCCTGCGGCCACCACGCGTCGCATCGGCGCCGTGCATGTGGGCTCCTACAACGCCTATGGCCAGGGCCTTTCTCAGCGAGCCGCTCAGCGTGCGGCGGGGGAGACGCGCGTTATGGATCCCATCGACGACCGCCACTCTGCCCATTCGACGCACCGTGCCCGCCGCACGGCGCTTTCTGAGGAGCACTACGGCAACCTCTACGCAGCGCCTTCCAACCTGGGCGTACGCAATCACGGCTCCGGCCTGCGCGAGAAGCTACCCTTCTTTATCGCGGGCATCGTGATCCTGCTGCTCGTCGTGGTAATCGTTGTCATGGTGAACGGCATGAACCGCGCCGCTACCACCGAGCCCACAAGCCAGCCCATGAACATCACGGGCATGCCCGGCTCGGAAAATGCCCAGCAAGACGACGCGTCAACCGATGGCAATGCGTCAACTGACCAGGCGGCGCAGCAGGCGGCCGAGCCCGAACCCGAAGAGGTGGCTCCCACCAAGACCACCATCGAGTACGAAGTTGCCGACGGCGAGACGCCTTACATCGAGATCACGGAGGGCGACAGCATGACCTTCGCGGGCGATGTGACCGGCCCGGCCAAGGAGAGCTTCGATGTCACTGGCACCTTCGAAATCGTGGCCAGCCCCTACGACGGTCTTACGGTCACGCAGGACGGCAAGAAGGTGAACATCGAGGACTACGTGGAAAGCGGCGTCTTCCGCTACGACGTGGACTTCCAGGACGTGCTCGATGCGTGGAACAAGGAGCATAAGTCTTCTTCCTCCGACGCGGGCAGCGATGCCGCCGATGAGGGCGACGCAAGCGATGCGTCATCTGACGGCACGTCCGACGGCTCGACCGATGACGCATCCGCGGCTGAGTAAAACGCACGGATTTCGACCGATTTTGACATAGAGACAGAAAGGGAACCCCATGGCAAAAGATTCTAGCTTCGACGTGGTGTCCACCGTCGACATGCAGGAGCTCGATAACGCGTTCCAACAGGCCAAACGCGAGCTGTCCCAGCGCTACGACCTCAAGGATTCCGGCGCTGAGATCTCCCTTGACAAGGGCAGCCGCAAGATCACGGTGAGCGCGCCGAGCGATTTCGTGGCCAAGCAGGTCATCGACGTGATGGCGAGCAAGCTCATCCGCCGTGGCATCGATCTGGCTTCGGTCAAGTGGGGCGATCCCGTTCCCGCCGCCGGTCAGAGCGTTCGCCAGACGGCCGACATCATCGAGGGCATCGACAAGGAGACCGCTTCTGCCATCAACAAGGACATCAAGGCCCAGAAGCTCAAGGTCAAGGTGACCATCGAGGGCGACAAGCTGCGCGTGAGCTCTGCTTCCAAGGACGCGCTCCAGGACGTGATTGCGTTTTTGAAGGGCCAGGACTACGGCCAGCCGCTCCAGTACGTCAATTATCGCTAATCGCTCAAGGCAATTCTCAAGCGCATCTCTTTCGGGGGATGCGCTTTCGTGCGCTCTGAGGGGCGCGGATGAAGGTGAGGTATTCGTGACCAATATCGATGTGACGGCGGCCCATTGCGAAGGTGCAGTGCCGTCGGTGTGCTTCGTGACGCTCGGGTGCGCTAAGAACGAGGTGGACACCGCCGAGATGACCAAGCGCGTCGCCTCGGTGGGCATGCGCGTGGTGGAAGATCCCGCCGCGGCCGACGCGGTGGTGGTGAACACGTGCTCGTTCATCCAGGCGGCAACCGAGGAGAGCATCGAGTGCATCTTCGACATCTGCGGGCTGGAGAACTTCGAGAGCGGGCACGCCAAGCTCGTCGTGGCGGGCTGCATGCCGGCGCGCTACGGCTCCGACCTTGAGGGCGAGCTCGCCGAGGCAAGCGCGTTCGTGCCCTGCTCCAAGGAGGACGACATCGCGCACGTGCTGTGCGACGTGCTCGGTTTCGAGGCCGCGCTCGACGAGCCGGATTTCATCTCGCCCTATGCCGTAAGCCCCGCCTCCTACGTCAAGATCAGCGATGGGTGCGACCGCTTCTGCTCCTTCTGCGCCATTCCCTACATCCGCGGCGCCTACCACAGCTTCCCCTATGAGGAGGTGCGCGCCGCCGTTGCTGAGCGCGTTGCCGCGGGCGTGCGCGAGGTGACGCTCATCGCGCAGGATACGGGCCGATGGGGTGAGGATTTCGACGAGCCCGACTGCACGGCCCACCTGCTCGACAGCCTGGCTTGCGAGTTTCCCGAGACGTGGTTCAGGCTCATGTACATCGAGCCCCAGGGCGTGACCGACGAGCTGCTCGACGTGATCGCCGCCCGCCCCAACGTGTGCTCGTATCTCGATGTGCCGCTGCAGCATGCGTCGCGCAAGATCCTGCGCTCCATGAATCGCCGCGGTGATGCACAAAAGCACCTTGAGCTGGTCAAGCGCATGCGCGAACGCGTTCCCGGCATCACGCTGCGCACCACCCTCATCGCGGGTTTCCCGGGCGAGACCGACGAGGATTTCCAGGAGCTGCTCGATTTTCTCGAGGAGGCCGAGTTCGATTACGCAGGCGTGTTCCCGTATTCCGCTGAGGAGGGCACGCGCGCGGCTACGCTTCCCGATCGGGTGGATGAAGGCGTCAAGATAGCCCGCGCGCAGGAGGTGCGTGACCTAGCCGACGCGATCGGCGAGGCGCACGTGTCGCAGCGCATCGGGCGCGAGATGGACGTGCTCGTGCTGGGCAGCGAGGAAGACGGCCAGCTTTTCGGGCGCGCCATGTGCCAGGCGCCCGAGGTGGACGGCGTGGTCTACCTGGAGGAGGGCGAGATCGGCGACATCGTGCGCGTGAAGATTACCGACACGCTCGTCTATGAGATGGAAGGCGAGGTCATCCATGGCTGAGTCTCAATCGAAGGGCGCGGATGCGATCCTCACCCCCGCGAACATCGTGACGCTCGTGCGCATCTGCCTGGTGCCGGTGTTCGTGGCGGCCCTCATCAGCCCGTGGCCTGAATGGATCGGCTACGAATGGCTCGACCAGTGGAAGAGCTGGATCGCCGCCGCCGTGTTCGTGCTCATCTCGGGCACCGATTGGCTGGACGGCTATCTGGCGCGCAGCCGAGGCGAAGTGACCGATTTCGGCAAGTTCATGGATCCGCTCGCTGATAAGATCCTTGTGATCGCCGCGCTTTTGGTGCTCGTGGAGCTGGGCGCGCTTCCCAGCTGGGTCGTACTCATCATCGTGGCGCGCGAGTTCATCGTGTCAGGCGTGCGCATGGTGGCCGCCAACAAGGGCGAGGTCATCGCCGCCTCGTGGTACGGCAAGTTTAAGACCGTGTTCCAGATGATCGCCATCGTGCTGTTCGTGGTCAAGGAGAACACGGTGATTCGCGAATGGTCGGAGGCGGCGTACGGCGCGCTTTACGGCCTGAGCTGGCTTATCATGGCCATCGCTCTCGTGCTGACGATCGTCTCCATGCTGGACTACATCTCCAAGGCGCGCCACTTGATCGGGTTCAAGCCGCGCAAGGGCTCCGCTGCCGAAGAGGCGGCGCGCGCCCAGGAAGAGCCGCGCATCGAGGAGCTTGTCATTCGCGATGCGTGTGCGAAGGGGGTAACGCTTGGCACGGCCGAAAGCTGCACGGGCGGGCTCATCGCCGCTACGCTCACCAACGTTCCCGGCGCGTCCGGCGCGTTGTTCGGCGGCATCGTGAGCTACGCCAACGAGATCAAGCGCGACCGCCTTGGCGTTGACGCGCGGGTGCTCGAGGAGAAGGGCGCTGTGAGCGAGGAGGTCGCGTGTCAGATGGCATCGGGCGCCTGCAGGGAGCTTTCGGTGGATGTGGCCGTGTCCGTCACGGGCATTGCCGGGCCGGGCGGTGCCGTTCCGGGCAAGCCTGTGGGCACGGTATGGATCGGCGTTTCGTCGAAGTTGGGGACGCGTGCCCTGCTCCATCATTTCGATGGCGATCGCGATGCCGTGCGCCATCAGACCGTGAATGCGGCACTTTCGTTGATGCTGCAGGAAATCGAGAAATTCTAGCGGGTGTTTTGTCGAGGATCGAAGGGAAATCCGGCAAGGTTTCGCCGTCATTCGCAGAGAAAATCGGCAAGGTTCCGGCAAGATTCGGGCAAGGTTTTTGCAAGGGTTTGGCAAGGTTTGTATGGTTATATAGAACCTAAGCCAGAAGCCTGCAGGGGCCGTTTCGCCGGCAGAGCGGATCTTGCAAGAGCTTCTTGACATGAGAACATCCGTTCGTAATAATGGAACCGCACATGTTGCACGGCGCCCGGCGTCGTATCGCAATGCTTCCATCCGCTGCAAGGAGCGTATATGAGTCAAGATAAAGATAGGGATAAGATGCTCGAGCTCACCACCGAGCAGATCGAGCGCAAATTCGGCCAGGGCTCCATCATGAAGCTGGGGCAGGGCAACAACCTTGAGGTGGGCGTCATCCCCACCGGCGCGCTTCCGCTGGATGCCGCGCTGGGTATCGGCGGCGTGCCGCGTGGTCGCATCGTAGAAATCTACGGCCCTGAGTCGAGCGGTAAGACCACGCTCGCTCTCCAGATTCTCGCCGAAGCCCAGGCGCTCGGCGGCATCGTGGCCTTCATCGACGCGGAGCATGCGCTCGATCCCACGTACGCTGCACGTCTCGGCGTGGATATCGATGAGGTGCTCATTTCCCAGCCTGATACGGGCGAGCAGGCGCTTGAGATCTGCGACATGCTCGTTCGTTCCAACGCAATCGATGCCATCGTCATCGACTCGGTGGCCGCTCTGGTCCCCAAAGCTGAGATTGAGGGAGAAATTGGTGATAGCAGCGTAGGCCTGCAGGCACGTCTGATGTCGCAGGCGCTGCGTAAACTCGCCGGCTCTCTCTCCAAATCCAACACCACCTGCATCTTCATCAACCAGCTTCGCGAGAAGATCGGCGTGATGTTCGGCAGCCCCGAAACCACCACCGGCGGCCGCGCGCTCAAGTTCTTCTCCAGCGTGCGCATCGACATCCGCCGCATTGAAACGCTCAAGAACAAGTCGGGCGAGCCGGTGGGCAATCGCGTACGTGCGAAGGTCGTGAAGAACAAGGTCGCGCCCCCGTTCCGTCAGGCGGAGTTCGATCTGATGTACGGCACGGGCATCTCGCGCGAGGGCTGCATCGTTGACATGGGTGTCGAGGCCGGTGCGGTCAAGAAGAGCGGTGCCTGGTACACCTACGGCGAGCAGCGCTTGGGCCAGGGTCGTGAGGCCGCCAAGGAGATGCTGCGCACCAATCCCGATGTGCGCGATGAGATCGAGGCGAAGGTCCGCGAGCATTTCGACATTCCGTCTCCTACGCCTCATCAGTCTGAGGAATAGCCTGCAGGGGAATAACTTGCGTTAATCCCTGATACGACTGTCCTTACGTTCTAGCTGCGCGCCTCGCGACCTTTGTTCATGCTTCGGTTGCGAGGCGCGCCGTTTCATATCGCTTATCCAGGAGGCATCATGCCCGTCATCGATG
The DNA here is from genome assembly GCA_963559755.1 of uncultured Slackia sp. Taxonomy (GTDB): domain Bacteria; phylum Actinomycetota; class Coriobacteriia; order Coriobacteriales; family Eggerthellaceae; genus Slackia. Next base: position 27,151 of record CAUWMI010000003.1, read on the forward strand.
AAGAGTTTCTTGCGAAGCTTGCTGTCGTCAAGCTCGAGCCGGTGGTGCGCGAGGTGCCGGAAGGCGAAGAGAAGGCATTTGCGAAGATCCAGCGCTTGGCCTGCGTCAGGGAGCGCTGCGAAAGCGAGCTGCGCGCCCGCCTTGTCCGCGACGGTTTCGCCGCCGATGATGCTGATGCCGCTATCCGTCGCGCTGTTGCTTGCGGGCTGGTGGATGACCTAAGGTACGCGGGCGTGCTCATCCGCTCGCGCGTCGCACAGGGCAGGGGAAAGTCGGGTATCGTGGCGGAGCTTGAGCATGCGGGCATCGACGCGTCGTCTGTTCCTGGGTGGCCTGATGAGTTTTTCCCCGAGGATGCGCCTTCCGAGGTGGAGCGCGCTCTGGATCTACTGCGCCGAAAGCCATCCCGCTCCAAAGACGTGCGCGGCGCCGCATTCCGTCGCCTTGTGGGCAAGGGTTATAGCCAGCAGGTCGCCTACGATGCTGCTCGGCGTTACGCGGAGGAAGTCGCTCGCGCTCTGTAAGTATTTTTGACGAACCGCGTCGC
>CAUWMI010000004.1:0-14285 GCA_963559755.1 uncultured Slackia sp.
TTTGCTACACCACGCCCGATGCACCCGGGCCATTTGTGACTCTGCGATATCGCGACCGTGATACGACCATCAAATCGGCAGAATAACGCCGTTTCCTACAATGTGTCACAGTCACGATGTCGCAAGGTCACAATGTGTCAGAGTCCGGCATGGGGCCGCGGGCAGCGCGCGGCGATTATGCGCGGCGACGTTGGATCGCGATGGCACCGGCACCGAGCAGGGCGATCAGCACTGCGACGCCCATACCGATGACGGCGCTGCCAGTGGCGGGGATCCGCTCGGGATCGGCCTGCCCGTTAGCAGTGGTTTCGCTACCCGGCTGGTCGGGATCCGGCGTAGTATCCGGGTTCAATCCTGGCTCCGGATTCGGATCAGGGTCAGGATCGGGATCAGGATTCGGTTCCGGTTCCGGCTCCGGTTCCGGTTCCGGCTCCGGCTCGGGTTCCGGTTCCGGCTCGGGTTCGGGCTCCGGCTCAGTGTCCGGCGCGACCGCATGCACCTGCCATTCGGCGACGGCGGTGCTGCCGGTTTGCGGTTGGTCACCGAACGACTGCATGACCAGACGCAGCTTGCTGGTGGTCACCGGCTCAGGCCAAGTGGCTTCGCTCCACCCGTCATTGGAAACCGCCCAATGCCCAGGCGCGTTGCGCTCGGTCGTGTAGGTGGCGTCGGGAATATCCGCCCAGGCACCGGCACCGTCCTGCGCCGCGGCGTCCCAGTATTGCAGCCGCCATGCGCGGGGAATCTGCAAGCCGGCGCCGCTCTGCGGATCCGTCTGATCGGAGGTGAACTGCACACGACTGGAGTCGATGACGACGTCGCGATCCCACGCATATTCCAGCGTCATCTCGCCCACGTTCGGCCAGGTACCCCAGATACACTCGTTCTCGACCGTACATCCGTCGGGGATGATCACGCCGTCGTTCAACGCGGCCGCGCCCTTGGTCCACCCGGATTCCGCACCGCTGGGATCCGTCACCACCGCGTCGCGCTCAATATAGCCGACCAGCGGCACCGAGGTGTCGGAGGGGATATCGGCCGACACCGGTGCCGACTTGTTGCCGGCCACATCGGTGGCGCGGAAGGTCACGCTCTGCCGTGCCGGAGACGTTGCGACGATGGCCTGACCATCCTGGTATATGGTCCAATCGCCGTCGTCGAGCCGGTATTCGATGCCGGCCAGGCCGGAACCGTCATCGGTGGCGGACAGGGTCATCGTGCGCGTGGCCGCATCCACACTCGACGTGGCGACCGGCGCTTGCGTGTCGATCCATACCTCCGCGCTTTCCGGCACGGAGACACGGCCGGCCGTGGTCGTGGCCTTGGCATGAACGCGAACCAACCCCTCACCCGCGACCGGCACCGAAACCGAATTCGTTCCCGCGGCCACGGTCTGCCATCCGCCGGCTCCGATCTTGAGTTCGAGCTTGGCCAGAGGCGCACCGCTGGGATCCTGCCCGGAGACGATGGCGACAGGCTGGGTCACTTTCCAGCCCTTGTTTCCTTCGACTCCGGCGAGTGCCACACGCACGGTGGGTCGCTGCGATTCGCCGGATGGGGCATAACCGTCCCTCACCTGAACGTTGATCGTCACATTCCCGCTCAACGGGTCGTTGTCGGAACCGTTGCCTGGCACGCCGGCGACCACGCCCTGCACCGTGAAGGAGCCGGCTTGGGCGTAGGAGGCCGGGTCGACGGGACGCCAGATGACGGGCACGTCCACTCCTACGCCGGATTCGCCGCCATAGGTCACGTGAACGGTGGACGGCAGGGTCGGGGCGACGCCGGTGGCGGTGGTGACGACGGAGGGGATCGGTGACGGTCGGGGTGTCGTCGACGGCGTGGACCTGCCATTCGGCCACCCCGATGGAAGCGTATCCGCCGTCGACGGGCTGGGTGGTCATATCCAGTTCGAGTGCGGTGGCGGTCACCGGGGCGAAGGTCACGACGTTCGGCTGGTCCGCGCCGGTGGCGGTCGGGTAGCCGCTGGGCTCGGGCACATCATGCCAATCGCCCTGTTCGTCGAGATAGCGCAGCTTCCAGGAAGCCGGCGCACGCAAGGCATTGGAATCCACATCGAACCAGACGGTGGCGGAGTCGATGCGAACCGCCCCGTCCCACTGGTAGATGAGCGCGTCGACGGACTGCGCCTGCGGCATGCCGCGGTAGTTCGTCCAATGATTGGGCGGTACGACGGCGGCCTGCAGCACGCGGCCGTCATTGACGGCCCCCTTCCAGGAAGCGGTTTCGGTGTACGTGGCACTCACGGTTGCATACGGGGCCACGTTGTCGGACGGGGTCAGACGCTCCGCCTTGGTCGGATGGGCCTGGGCGCTCATCCGCCCATCGGTCCATGACACCTCGTCGATGGATACGGCACGGCGGAAATCGGTGCCTCCGGCTTTGTCGCCGGTATGGTAGGTGACCCACCACGTATCGCCGAACGGCAGCACGGAGGGATGCATGGTGGTGGAGGACCCGGATTCGAGCAGGACCCCTTGGTAGGTCCACGGACCGAGCGGATCGGAGGCGGTGGAGTACTGCACGCACGCCTGATAGTTGGATTCCACGCAGGTGGCGATGCCGGAACCGGGTTTGCCGCCGTCGTACACGTTATAGTAGACGCCATCGCGCTCGAACACCCATGCCGCCTCGAAGAACCCCTTGGGACCGTTCGCGTATGAGCCCCCATTGGCCGCGGTGTCGAGCCGGGCGTTCACGTCGGCCGCGTAGGCGCTGCCGAGCACATCCTGCTCCGGGTCATAGTCGGGGATGGCGGACAACGCATCGGCGTCACGCATCGTGAAGATCTTCGGTGTACCATGCTCGGAACCGTCCACTGTCTCCAGTTGCGTGTACGAGGTGCGTCCGGTGTCCGGATCGGTGGCCATGCGCACGGCGAGTTGGCTGTTGAAGGTACCGAAATGCAGATACCCCTTGCCGTCGCCGTCGACGAAGAACGCCGGGTCGATGGTCTCGATGCCCGTCTGCGTGGTGGTCAGCAGCGGTTCGCCGATGGCGTCCTCCCACGGCCCCAGCGGGCTCCGGGAGCGTGCCACGCCGATGGGGAACGGGTCGGCACCGGCCGGCGCATTGCGGTCCTTGACGGGAATGTAGTAGTAGAACCAGTCATCGGAGGGGTCCTCGGCGGTGCCGCCGTCGTCAACGGCGACATGCCCGGCATAGGCCCCGTCGCCGGTCGCCCAGTCGAACAGGTCGGCCTGCAGGATGTCCTTGTAATGGGTCCAGCGTCCGCCGGCGGGGTCGTCGGTGACGTACACGCCCCAGTCATGCATGTCGAAGCTGCCGTAAGTGGGCGCGGCCTCGTCATGCCCAGTGAAGACGAACAGCTTGCCGTCGTAGGACAGAGCGGCGGCGTCAGCGGAGTAATAGTTGGCGTCCAGGTCATCGGGCGTCGCAACGCCCTCGTCCTGGCCGATCGGGTTGCGTAGGGCCGCCGGCTTGGCGCTGTTGTCGATCTGCGCGACCTCGACGGTGGGGTTGACATACGGCAACGCGTCATAGGGATGGCCGGCGACGCTCGGCGCCTGCGCCGCGGTGTCGGCCGCCACGGCTTGGGTGGGCAGCAGCGCGGCCGCCATCAGAACCGCCGTGGCCGCGGCCAACGTACGGATACGTGTATTCATCGCATCGATGCTTTCTTGTGTCATGAAATATCCGGGGTACGGGCGGCGGGGCCGCCTATGGCAAGGGCCGGAACCGTCGTCGTTCCCGAAAACGGTTCCGGCCCTGCGGTCAGGTTCCATTCGAGTTGGTCGAACGGAACCATATGGTGTCAGCTCACTTGCCGGTCATGCGGCGGCGAGCGGCGAGAGCCACGGCCCCGGCCAGCGCCAGCAGCGCCACGGCGGCGACGCCGATAACCGCGGCGCCGGTGGAGGTCAGCTGACCGGCCGGCTTCTGGCCTTCGATGCCCGTTGCCGGCTTCAGACCGGCGAGCGCGTCCTCGATGGCCTGGACGGCGGCGTCCACCTGCGCCTGGGTCGCGTCCTTGTCGGACAGGACCTGCTGCGCGTTGGAGAGCGCCTCATCGAGGGCCTTGAGCGACTCCGCCGTGTAGGCGGCGCGGTCAATGGCCTGACCCTTGGCGATCGTGGCGGCGAGCACGGTCGTGTCGACGGCGCCTGGCTCATCCGGATCGGTGGTCTCGGCGGGCTTGAGGTCGCGGATCGCCTGCTGCAGCGTCTCCGCGGCGGCGTCCACCTGCTCCTGGGTCGCTTCGGCGGAGGTCAGGACGGCCTTCGCGTCGGCGAGCGCACCGGCGAACACGGCCCACGATTCCGGCGTGTAGTCGGCTTCGCGGAGCGCGTCGGCCTTGTCCACGGCCGCCTTCAAGGCGGTCTTGTCGGCCTCGACCGGTTCGACCGGCTTGGTCTCCAAGGCGGCGACCGCATCGTTCAGCGCTTGGGCGGCGTTGTCCACGGCCTGCTGGGTGGCGTTCGCATCCTGCAGGACGGTGTTGGCCGTCTCCAGGGCGGTGGCGACGGCAGCCCAGGTGGCCTCGGTGTAGGCGTTGGAGTCGAGCTCGCCGGCCGCGTCGATTGCGGTCTGCAGGGCGGACTTGTCGGCCTTGGCGACGAGGTTCTTCTGCGCGTCCTCAAGTGCGGAGGTGGCGGAGGTGACGTCGGGTTCGGTGGCCTCGGCGTTGGCGTACACGGACTGGGCGTTCGTGAGCGCTTCCGCCAGCACCTGCCAGGAGGCCGGGGTGAACCGGTTCTGATCCAGAGCGGACGCGGCGTCGATCGCGGCCTTCAGCGCGGTCTTGTCGACCGGTTCGGGTTCGGGCTCGGGAACCTCGCCTTCCACGGCGTGCACACCCCATTCAGCGACGGCGGTGCCGTAATACGGGATGGAGGCGCCTTCGATGGTGGCGTGCGGGTGCAACACCAGACGCAGACCGGTGGTTTCGACCGGCTCGAAGGTCACGGTGCTCCAGCCGCCGTCCTCGGCCTCGCCGCGGTGGGTCGGATCGTTGCGGACCACGGTGTAGGCGCCGTCGGCCGTCGGAGTGACGGACACCCAGTTGCCCTCGGCATCACGGTACTGAATCTCCCAGCTGTCCGGGATCTCCAGACCCGGGTCGTCCTCCTGGGCCTCGCTGCAGTTCGCCCAGAACTGGACGCGCGACGAGTCGATGGTGGCGACCTCATTCCAGGTGTATTCGGCGTAGATGCCGTCCTGGGCCTGTCCCCAGGTGCCCCAGACCATGGCGTTCACGTCGGCCTCGTCGGTGTCCGGCCAGGTCTGGTCGATCACCACGCCGTCGTTGAGCTTGCCGGCAGCCGGGGACCAGCTGGCCTCAGCGCTGACATTCAGCCCGGAGGCCTGGCCTTCGATCCAACCTTCCAGTGGTTCCGGCTCGGGCTCGGGGCCCGGTTCCGGCTCCTGCGCATCGTTCGGGTTCACGAGCACGTGGACCGTCAGACGCGCCGGACCGCTGGCGCCGTCGGCGACACCGGTCACGACGTAGTCGTTGACGGTGTTCAGGTCGATGGCGGCCACCTCGTCCTCATTCCAGGTGACAGCGCGGTCGTCCTGGGCGCCGTTGGGGAACTGAACCGGCACGGTGGTCGGCAGATCGATCGACGCGGCACCACGGTAGACGCTCTGTTCAATCGGCTGTGCGGTACCGGAGTTCTGGTTATCCGCGTCGGACTTGACGTTGAGGATGGCCTGCGCACCGCTCAGGGCGCCGGTCACGGTGCCGTTGAGGGTGATCACCGCGCCGTCGACGAGCTGGTCGTCGGTGACGGCGGGCCAGCTGACCTTGAGGTCGTGGCGGCTACCGTCCGCGTAGTGGGCGCTGACGGTGGTCGGCAGGTCAAGCTCCTCGGCGGTGGTGCCGGCCTGCACCATGCGGTGCACGTCGTCCACGCCGAGCGGGTCGGCGGCGTATGCCTCCAGCTCGCTCAGGCCCACCGGGGTGCTGGAGAACACCACACGCATCGCAGTGGTCCACACCTGTTCGAAGGACACCGAGTTGCCCTCGGCACGGTTGACGGTGTACGACTGGCCGTCCTTGAGCGTCACATCCTGCCAAGCGCCCTCGGCATCCAGCACCTGCACCTTCCAGCCGTTCGGCATCGGCACGCCGCCGCCGTCGGACCAGAAGTAGGCCTGCACCTTGCTCAGCGGCACGGCGGCATCCCACGTGTAGGTCACCGTCGGGTTCCGGTCCTGCGACTGACCCCAGTTGTTCCACGACTTCATCGGGTCGGTGCCCTCGAGGTCGACGATGCCATCATTGAGGATGGCCACGTCACCGATGGCGTAGCTGTTGCGGGAGCTGGCCTTGGCGGTCGCCTGGGAGGCGATGTTCACGGTGCCGTCGGAGGGAACGCCGTGCACGGTCACATCCATCGTGGAGGTCTTCTCGCCGTCGGAGGCGGTCAGGCGCAGCACGTAGTCGCCTTCGATGTTGAAGGTCACGGTCGTGCTGGCGGCCTTGTCGTCCATGAAGGAGGCGACGCCGCCCTCGGGTCCGGAGACCTGCGTCCAGGTCACGTCGAGGTCGCCACCCGGCAGACCGTCATCCTTGACCACGCCGACGATTTCAGCGCCGGACGAGGTGCTGCTGTCGACGTACGCGTCGATGCTCGGAGCCTGGTTGGTCGGTTCGGCGGTCGGCTCGATGCCGGTGTTGTACGCCTGGATCGACTTCAGACCGATGGCCTGACCGGCCTGCGGGGTGAAGGTGGCACGGATGGCGGTGGCCGTCACCGGGTCGAACTGGATGCGGTTGTAGTTCGCGCCCGCATAGGTGGGCGTACGCACCTGGTTCGGCAGCGCCTTCCACTCACCGGACTCGTCCTGGTATTCCAGCGTGTAGACCGACGGCTCCTTGTAGCCGGTGATCGTCTGGGAGGACGAGGTCTGGTAGAAGTACAGGCGCACGTCGTCGATGGTTTGCGCGCCGTCCTTGAAGGTCACGGTGATCGAGTCCTCGGCGTTCTCGGATCCCTTGGTGCCCCAGAACGACTCCATGACGTTCTTGCCGTCCACCGCATTGGTGGCCGGGTATCCGTCGGCCTCGTACGTGGCCTCGACGTCGGCGCCGCGCGCCACGTCGATCTGGCTGTCGGAGGCGGAATCGATGTTCTGGCCGGAGGTGGCGAAGATCTCGGTGACGCGGTCGTCGGCGCCGTAGGTCACCTGGTTGGCCGCGGGCAGGGTGGCGGTGATCGCGCCGGTCACCTGGGCGCCCGAGTCATCCATCACCTCGACGGTGCCGGTGGCCGGATCGTAGATCAGGTGCGCCAGCTTGTCGGATGTGAACACGGGCTTGCCCGCCAGGTACAGCGTGTAGCCCTTCGGGGCGTTGTACGTGCCGTCGTTGTTCCACACGATGGACAGGTCCTGGCCGTGGTAGCTCAGGTTGTTCACCGTGAAGTGCTCCCAGCCGGGGATGGCGATCGGGTTGAGCTCGATCCTGTTGTCCTCGCGCGGCACCATGCCGGCCACGTCCTCGATGATCGTCCAGTTGGTGGTGCCCAGCTGGGTGTGATGGATCCAGGAGCGGTAGGTGATCTTGCCGCCGTTGCGCGTGGCGTCCAGGTTCTTGTCGACGTTGTTGACCGTGTCGTCACCGTTGAGGTCGCCGACTTGGTCGTTATCCATGTTCCAGAACTCGTTCTGGTCGGGATAGTTGTTGTTGCCGCCCTGGTAGTGCGCGAAGGCAACCCAGTACAGCAGCTTCTTGAACGACTCGTTGGTGATGTAGCCGTTCTCGTCGGCGTTGTAGTCGCGGATGCCGGCGGAGTAGATCTGCAGCAGCGGCGTGGCGTTGATGATCGAGAAGTTGTTGGAGCCCGGGAAGCCCAGTTCCTCCTTGTCCGCCTGATTCGCGGTGAAGAACGGGAAGATCGGGAACTCGTCGGCGTCCTCGAACAGGCGCAGCGCATCCTCGTACTCGGTCTTGTACCCGTCCTCACCCTCGGAGGGCATCAGCCCCACGGAGTACGGGTAGTAGTTGTTATTCTCCTTGTACTTGGCGAAGGCGCCGTCGCTCAGCCACTTGTGCTGGATGAGGTTGGTCTCGGGGTTCCACAGCTCGTCGAGCACCTCCTGCTGGATCTGGTCGGCGGTCTGTTGCATCGTGTCGGCCTTCTCCTGAAGCTCCGCCTTCTTGGCCTCGTCGCTCTCCGCTTCCGCGGCGGCGTAGTATGCCTGCGCGGAGGCGTTGGCGTTCGCCCACATGTTGGCGGAGCCGTCGGCGCGGTCCATGCGCTGTCCGCCGCGGCCGGGCTCGGAGAAGGAGACGGCGTCGGCGTCGTTACCGGTCATCGACCACCAGGACCAGTCGATCAGATGGTTGTCGTTGTCGTTCTGGTTGTCGTTATCATCTGGTTCGCTGGCGGAGTTGAGCAGGCCATTGACGTCGTCGGAGCCGTAGTCGCCCAGTGCCTCGGCCAGGGACGACGGGCCGCCGTGGACCTTGTAGGAGTCCCAGCCCGCCTTGGTGATGTACTGCGTGTAGCTGTGGTTCCAATTGGCGGGGTCGCCCGGGTTGTCGTGGTAATAGTAGTATCCCGACTCGCCCTTCTTGGCGGTCTGTCCGGCCGAGACCCAGGTGCCGTAGGCCAGATCGGGGTTGCGCAGCCATTTGGTGTCGTTGATGAACATGCCGGAGGTCAGCACGATCTGGTTGTTGTAGCCGAGCACGCCCTCGATGGAGGTCGGGTACTGGAACGTGTTGCCGGGCATGTTGGCGTCGAGCGAGTTGAACCGGGCGAGCCACCACCGGTAGACCACGGTCTTGTCGATGTTGTGCTCCGGTGTCTCGACGTACGGGATGTTGTCGACCCACCACTGGTTGTAGGTGGTCACCGAATCCTGGTAGGAGGCGGCGGGATCCACCAGATCGCCGGTGGCGCGGGCCTCGTATTCGGCGGTGGAGCCGGGCAGTTCATCGGCGATCAGGCCGAGCTGGACCTTGGTGGTCTGCGGGGCGTTGGCCTGAAGCGCGAGCGTGGAGACGAGCGCGCCGTCCTGCACGGTGAAGCCGTTGCCGGAGAACCGCGGGTACAGCGTGGTCAGGTTGTTCTTGACGTTGACGCGTCCGGTCAGCTCCGTGGCGCCGTTCTCGCCGGTGTCGGCGAACGGCGATTCGGCGGTGAGGGTGACCTCGCCGTCGGCGGTGCCGGAGACCTCCAGATTGGCCACCATCACGTTGTTCTCGGTGATGTACTTGGTTTCGGTGATGGTGAGGGTGCCGTCCGCGTTGGTGAACACGGTGGTGAAGTAGCTCGGGGTCTGCTTGCGGCGGGACGAATCCTCGCGCATGGTCTGCACCGCGCCGTTCAGGCTCACCGTAATGGTGAAGCCGTCCATGCCGGTCTGATCCCAGTAGGCGGCGTCACCGACGAAACCCAGCGCGCCGGAGGTGTGCGAGTACATGTACGCCGCGCGACCGCGGGTGAACAGGTAGCCGTTGCCGTCGGCGCCCTCGTAGCGGTATTCGCCGGCCTCGTTCTCTCCCGTGCCGTTGGGCTGCGCCCCGGTGCGGGAGAGGATCTTGTCGATGTAGAAGTCGTGGGCCGTGTCGGTGCCGGCGCCGTTGGCCACGTCCTTGTCGAAGATGGTCTTCAGGTAGCTGGTCGACGGATCGTAGGTCAGCCCGTTCTCCTCAAGATACTTGAGGTAGGTGGGGTCATCGGATCCATAGAAATGGGGATACCCCATCGCCGAATTCGGGTTGTCGATCGCCACACCGTCGGCGGCCGCCGCGGTCGATACCGGAACCAGCATCGACGCGGCGACCAGGCCGGCGATCAGCGCCGTTCCCGATCGCGTGAGCACGGTGCGGAAGGTGGCCCTTCCTCCCGGCCTCATCTGTGAACTCATGGATTGAACTCCTCTCAGGCTTGCGCCTGCTCTGCTTCATTGCAACGGCCGCCGTCAATACGCCGACTACGGCCATCAGACCGAAATGAGAGAAAAGCTGCGAAAGATTTACTGGAGTCTATTTTCTTATTCGCAGTAATACATGATTATACCCGGCGAAAGCCTTTTTGCAATTTTCGTCGTGTCTGCCTCATTTCCCACTTTCGACACCGAAGCGCATCGAAATCAACAGCAGGACGCGCCATCCGAAACGCAAGGACGGTCGGCCGGCCCATAGGACCGACCGACCGTCGTTCTCTCATTTCACAACCGGACGACCCGCTCCAGTTCCGGCCGCCCGGCCCCGCCCGACCCCGCGGTTTTCTCCCCGCGGTCGCCGGACAAGTCGCATTCCGCCCAACACCAGCCGAGCGCAATAGTTACGAACGGTTCAGCCAGACCGTCATCTGGCCGTCGTCCCGGTTCGCCCAGGTGTAATACGGCACCATTCGCAACTCGACAAGCTCGGAGATGCCACGATCCTCAGCGCTTAGATAGAGCGGACCGTCCTCCGGATCCTCCTGCGCGCGCATCGCGGCCTTCGTCACCACGCCGACGCCGCCCAGCAGATCCGGTTCGAACCGGTAGCCGGCTTCAGTCGGCGCCGCACCACTCACCGAATACAGCCAGAGCGGACCGGCGTTATCGCATTCCTCGGCGCAATACACCAACGGGCCACGCATCACCGCCACTTTGCCGGCATCCTCGCGCACGCGGTTCGACGAACGCACCAACCGCACCGCCATGTTCAGGTCAAGGCGCACCTCGAAGCCCTCGCCCCCGGCCGGAACCTCAACGTATGCAAAGCCGTCGACCACATCAGGGCGGGCCTGCCCGCCGTCCACATGCAGCTCGAACGAATCGGCCGACCAAGCGGGTATACGCACGCCGAAACGCACGGCCCGGTCCGTCGGGTTGTCCACGCGCCACGTGATCACGCCGTCCCACGGGTAGTCGCCGGCCTGCTCGATCCTCACGCCACTCGGGAACACGGCCTTCGAGGCGATGAACTGGTGCGCCAGGATCGTGCCGTCGGCCATAACCGTGTAGATGTAACGGTCGATCGAAGTGATCAGACGCGCCAGGTTCGCCGGGCAGCAGGCGCAGGCAAACCAGCCGGCGCGGTGCGTGAGCACATGGCCCTTGTCCGGGGTGCCCTTGCAGGCCGCAGGGTCGGCCTCCAGCGGGTTGACGTAGTAGAAGTGCGTGCCGTCCAGCGACATTCCGGCAAGCGTACCGTTGAACAGCTCCTTCTCCAGCACGTCGCCATACTCGCCCCGGGCCTTCATGGCCAGCATCTGCCGGGCGAAGAAACTCATGCCCACGGAGGCGCAAGTCTCACCGTACATCGTGTCGTTCGGCAGATCGTAATCGTAGGTGAACGACTCACCCACATGCGTGGAGCCGATCTGACCGGTGATGTACATACGGCGGCGGACGATGCTGTCCCACAGCCGCTCGGCGGATTCGGCGAGCGAGGCGTCGCCCGTCAGACGTGCGATATGCGCCAGACCGGTACACAGATAGGTCACGCGCACGGCATGGCCGTCCGCATCACGCTGATCGGCGATTGGCTCGGCCGCCTGATAATAGGTGCGAGGGAAATCGCGAATCACCGCAAAGAAGTCACGATCCCAGCCATCGGCGCGGTTCTGCTCATCATAGAAGTCCGGATCCTGCCCTCGGACGTTGAGGAACCATCGGCCCATCGCGGCGTACCGCTCCTCACCGGTGGCCTCGGCCAGGCAGGCGAGCGCAAGCTCGATCTCCGGGTGGCCATCGGCCCCATGAATCTGCGTCTCGCCATCGCCGAAATTCTCCTCGATGCACGCGGCCATCCGCCTGGCGACGCCGAGCGCCTTCTCATTGCCGGTGGCCTGCCAATAAGCCACGGCCGCCTCGATGTAATGGCCCATCACATACAGCTCATGCGACTGTTGGATGCGCTTGAAGACGCGATCATGCTCCTTGATTTGGAAGAACGTGTCCAGGTAGCCGTCCTCACGCTGGGCGCGAGCGATGAGATCCACCACGCCATCCGCCAGACGGCGCAGCTCCGGATCGCTGCGGTGATGCAGCGCGTAGGCCACGGCTTCCAGCCACTTGTAGACGTCAGAATCCTGGAACGGCATGCCGCGGAACGGCGCGTCCTCCTCGCCGGCGGCCACCCTCAGGTTGCGGATCGAATGGTTGAGCTTGTCATAGGCATCAACCGGATTGCCGCCCGGATCCGGCGGCAGATCAACCTCGCGCTCGCCGTTGAGAACCGACCACTGATAAGGCAGCACCTTATCGATAACCAGGTCGATGTACCGCCGCCAGAACGCCGAGGTAATCTCGACGTCGGGAAGCCGGGCCTCGGTGCCCGCACCCTCGGGATTTGCGTTTGTGGCATTCATGATGAGTTACTTTCCGTTTCGTTGCTTCCTACCCCTTCCCCGCCGCGCACACCCATGCGAAGGCAATATCATGGCCGACCGTGCGAACCCGGACGCACGGGCGCACACGGCCGGCCATGGCATTGGGAGGAAAGGAGAAGGGTACGTTATGTTTGGTTGTTTGGTTGCGGGTTTCCGCCGATCAGCCCTTGACCGCGCCTGCGGTGAAGCCCTTGACGTAGTACTTCTGCAGGGCCAGGAACAGGATCGCGGCCGGGATCATCAGCACCACGACGCCCGCTTCGGTGGCGCCGTAGTCAATGACGCCCATCGTCTGCTGGCGCATGTTGACCATGGCCAACGGCAGCGGGGTGTTGTCCGAGCCGGCGAGGTACAGCGGGATCATGAAGTTGTTCCATGCCTCCAGGAAGGCCAGCAGGCCGACGGTGACCATCGAGGGTTTGACGACCGGCACCAGCACGCGGATCAGCGCCTGCAGGGAGTTGCAGCCGTCCACCATGGCGGCCTCCTCAAGCTCCTTGGGGATGGCATCGAAGGCGTTGCGCATGATGAACGTGGACATCGGCAGCTGGAACAGCGTGATGACCAGACCGATGCCGACCAGCGTGTTGTTCAGGCCGATTTGGCTGTACCACACCATCAGCGGGATCAGCAGCGAGGCGTACGGCACCATCAGGATGGACAGCGTGACCATGAAGCCCAGGTTACGGCCCGGATACTGGAACCGAGAGAACGAGTAGCCGGCCATCGTGCAGACCACTACGGACAGCACGATGGTGATCAGCGAGATGACCACGGAGTTGAACAGGTAGACCGGCAGACCGGCCTGATAGTTGAACAACGTGACGTAGTTGTTGATGCCCCATCCGTCGGTCTGGGCCGAACCGGGCTGCGGGCTGAACGAGCTGACGATGACCCAGATCAGCGGCGCGATGAAGATGAGGGCTAGGATGGCCTGCAGGATACGTCCAATGACGCGCTTCCACAACGGAGTAGTCATGATCAGTGCCTCCTTACTTGGTGTTGTCGCGCATGCCGCGCATCTGGATGGAGTTGATGATGACCAGGGCCACGAGCACGATCAGCGAGAGCGCCGCGGCCATGCCGAGGTCCTTCTTGGAGTCGAAGGCGAAGTTGTAGATGAGCTCCACCACGGTCATCGTGGCGTTGTTCGGGCCGCCCTTGGTCAGGATGAAGAACTGGTCGAAGGCCAGGATCGAGCCGGTGACGCAGTACACCAGACACATCACGATCGTCGGCTTCATCAGCGGCAGGGTGACCGAGCGGAAGATGCGCCAGGTGCTGGCACCGTCCATGCGGGCCGCCTCGTACAGCTCGCCCGGGATGGACTGCAGGCCGATCATCATCAGCAGCATGTAGTAGCCGGAGAAGCGCCAGACGATCACGATGATCGTGGCCCACAGCGCGGACTGGCCGGTGGCGAGCACCGAGCCGCCGTCCTCAATCAGCCCGAAGAAGCTCAGAATCTTGGTCACCGGGCCGACCTGCGGGGAGTACAACGCATAGAACAGCAGGGAGGCGGAGGCCAGACCGGTGGCGCTCGGCAGTAGGAAGCAGGTGCGCAGCACGTTGTTCCACCTACTGGATTCCTGCACGATCAGCGCCAGCCCCAAACCCAGCACCAGCAGGAAGATCGTCACGATGACCGTGTATTCCAGCGTGAACACGATGGACTGTCCCAGCAACGGATGGCTGAACACCTCGATGAAGTTCTCGGGGAAGTTCCAGCCGCGGTTGCCGCCCATCAGGCTCCAACGGGAGCAGGCCATAACGACCAGCAACACGATGGGCACGAAGAACAACGCAACAATCATCACCCAATCAGGCAATGCGTACAGCAGGCCCCGTCGAGTCGCATCAGCCTTGGCCTTCGACTTCCTCGCCGTCGACGACGGGGCATGTTTGGAGACACTAGTCATATTCTCTCCTCATCATGATTGATTGCTCGGGATTCGCCAATGA
>CAUWMI010000005.1:0-13854 GCA_963559755.1 uncultured Slackia sp.
CAAATAATGTCATTTTTATACCGCTGGATATATCGTCTCCGAAAAGCAAAGAGGGACTCCACACGGAGCCCCTCATAAGCGTCAATGTCGTTCGAAAGAACGGCGAAATGGCATTAGTCCTGCTTGACCACCAGGACGTCGCAGCGGAGGTTGCGAATCAGGTAGGTGGAAACGCTGCCCACGAACACGTACTTGATGTTGGACAGGCCGCGCTCGCCGCAGATGACCAGATCGGGCTCGAAGGGCTCGATGATTTGCTCGCTCAATGTCTCGGTGATGCGGCCGGCCTTGACCACCACTTCGACGTGGGGGATGTCCGGGTTGTTGCGGGCGGCTTCAAGCTGGTCGGCGATGCTCTCCTCCAGCTTCTCTTTCACGTCGGCTGCCAGCGCGGCGAAATCAGTGCCAGCTGCCTCATAGGGGACGGAATCAACCACGTGGCCGAACAGCAGCTCGGCATGCTCGTTCGCGGCCAGCTCGATTGCGCGCTCTGCCACCATGTCCTGGGTTTTGCCGCCGTCCAACGCGGCGAAGATGCGCTTGTACTGAGACATGGGAAACTCCTAACTTCGGATGCGCCCGCCATCCTTCGACGGGACCTTTTTATTGTAGCACTCGGAGAATCGCGTCGCGCCGGGGCATGCGTACGAGGCGCGGTCGTTATCCGATTGTTTACGTGCATACCTTTCGCGTGCTGGCGCAAGCCGCCCGATACGCGCTCTCTATTCCTGCTCCGCTCCCGCCAGCATGCGCTCGACTTCATCGATGTCTTCCTGCGTGGTGGCCCACGAGCAGGTCATGCGCACGATGGTGTGTGATGCGTCGGGGCGGGCGGTCAGATCGGCGTCGAACGCGCGGATGAAATCGTCGGCTGCGTCGTTGTCCAGCAGGAGGAACAGCTGGTTGGTGCTCGAATCGCTGGCGAACGAGTCGTAGCCGTGGCGCACGAGCACGTCCTTCAAGCGCGCGGCTATGGCGACGGAGTGGCGCCCCATAGAGAAGTACATGGCTTCGTCGCCCTGGGCTTCCTCGATGCCGGCGGAGGTGCCGGTGGTCTCGAACAGCGTGGCGAACTGCACGCCCAGCAGACGCCCCTTGGCCAGGATAGCGCCGCGCTGCTTCATGTAGTACTTGAAATCGCGCTGGATGGCGGGGTTGCGAATGACGATGGCCTCGCCGAACAGGGCACCATTCTTGGTGCCGCCGATAGTGAACACGTCGGCGGCAGCGCACACGTCGGCAAGCGTAAGATCGCACCTTTCGGAGGCAAGGCCGCAGGCCAGGCGCGCACCGTCGATGAAGATGAGCAGGTCGTTCTTGTTAGCGTAGGCACGCAGGTCTGAAAGCTGCTTGGCCGTGAATACGGCGCCGAACTCAGTGGCAAGCGACAGATACAGCATGCGCGGCTTCACCATGTGGTGGTTGCGGCCCATCTCATGCGTGCGCATCACGGCATCCACGCCCTCGACGGTGAGCACGCCATCGGTGTCGTCGGTGGTGAGCACCTTGTGCCCCGTGCCTTCGATGGCACCCGTCTCATGCACGTTCACGTGCCCGTCGGGCGTGGCGATCACGCATTCCCAGGGGCGCAGCGCGGCACCGATGCACAGCAGGTTCGCCATGGTGCCGCCGCACACGAACTCGACCTGCAGCGATGCGCCGGCGATGTTGGCCGCACGCAGCGCACCCTTGGAATCGCTGTCCACGATGGCGCGGCGAATGGCGGTGCGTGCCTTCATGCACCAGTGGTCTTCGGTGTAGCCGATCTGCTGCTCGGCGTTGGTGTGTACGAGCGCGTCCATCACGCGCGGATGCGCGCCCTCCATATAGTCATTGCGGAAGCTATGCATAGCGATGAGCCTTTCTGCCAAAGAGCCAACGCGGTGGCTCGCCATTGATGTGCACAAGTCATTATAAGTTTGTTCGGTCTTTTGGTCGGCCTCGTTGGTGGACAGTAAGCTAGGGGCATGGGCTTAGCTTGGGATATTTGCAGCTTTTTCTTGTTATAATCCCAGGTCATCAGAGTGTTGACTGACAACCCACAGTGGAGCATTCATGTAATTGAACGAGGGGAGACTGTGCTTGTGCAAACCGCGTTAAGATTCGCTCACGGCAGTGCTCGCCACCTCTGCGGGTGATGCTCCGAATCGAAAGGAGCTGACCCTATGGAACTGATTCTCACGAGCCTTGCAGCTTGCTGCACGATTCCGGCGTTCGTCCTGGATTGCGCGGACAGATTCCGACGCAGAAAGCGAGGAAAGAGCGAACATGCCAGTGGCATGTTCGGTGCCAAACTTCCGTGCCCGAGAGGGCACATGTCTGCTCATTTGTGAGCAGACATTAGAAAGAAATAAAGCCGGGCGGGCACCCGGCTTTAAGTTCACTGACAAGCATCACCCGTAGCTAACCCGACTGGAAACCCGGTTAGTTCTGGCGGGCGCTGCCGTCTGATTGCATTGTAGCATCATCCGCGGGATGCATCGTAGAGCAGTTTCTTCTTCGTCATTTCGTCATGGATGGCTAGCGTTTTTGTCGCTCTATTGTATGCGGGTCTTGCTTGTTGCGTTTAGGTTTCGCTCGTCACGTTCGTACTTCGATCGCCGCACAAGCATGGGAATTGTCATGCTTGGTGAGTATCTGTATCATCGTTTGTCAGCTGTTCGCAAACAACGGCGAGCTTATCCAAGAACACCTGTGTTTGCTTGGTGGGGAGCGCCTTGCGCCATACCACGCCGTGATGCGATTCGATGGGAGGATCAAGCGGGCGAAACACGAGCGTCGCCCCTGGGTCGATATCGGTTTCAGGCGACGAGCTTGCCCCTGCCGTGAAAGCATTGAGGGTGTCGGGCAATGCTACATCCTCGATAAGCCCTTCGTAGGCAATGACGTTCGCAATGCCCTGCTTTACTAGGTAGCGGCAGTTTAAGCCCAGGCTGTATTCCGCTACGGATCGGTATTTTTCAAGCGATGCACCAGCCCAATCGCGCAGCCCCGCCGCTTTCATGCCCTGGCGCGACGTGATGAGGGGCACGTCCTCAAGATCGCGCGGCCCAATGGCTTCGAGGCGTGCAAGCGGGTTGTCGGCGCGCGTAATTACGCCCCACCTGTCGCTTACGGGCAGCCGCATCACATTCATATTGACATGCGCCTGAATCTCGCATTCGAGCATGAGGTCGTACTGCCCCTTGACCAAGCCGTCCATCAGGTCTGATGTTGTGCCGCTGTAAAGCTGGAAATTGATGTCGGGGTATTCTTCGAGGGTGAGTGCCATGGCGCGGGCGAGCACTTCCATCGCCCTCGTTTCGCCTACGGCGATGTGTACGCTCCCTGCTACGGATTTCGCAGGGAGGGCAATCTCCTCCTCGGCCTTCTCGGCGAGGTCAACGATAGATTCGGCGTAGCGGCGCAGCATGATGCCCTGCTCGGTGAGCGCCACGCCGTTCTTTCCTCGCGTGAATAGCTGGCGACCGAGCTCGTCTTCAAGCGCGCTCAGCTGGCGCGAAAGCGTCGGTTGCGTCACGTGGAGCGTCTTCGCGGCGTTCGAGAAGCTCCCTTCGCGGGCAACGGTGAGGAAATAATTCAGTACGCGAATCTCCATAGGATCCCCTCTCCTTCGTGCACGTTTTGGCCATGGGCGATGTGCAGCGTTGCGGCGGGCTGTGCATAATCTATGCCTATCAAGCATATTTCGAATTACATTATAAGCAATATCGTTTTCCCTTCGAGCTTTTTATCATGCGATTCAGAGCGAACGGCCACCAGAAGATTTAGGGCGTCATCAGGGGCATCTTTGCCAGGACAAGGGGTAACGCCGCTGTCTACGTGGTCGAATCGAAAAACAACAGAAGGGGGAAGAGGATATGTCATTGCTTGACAAGAACCTCAAGCGTCGCGATTTTCTCCGGGCCACCACAGGCGTAGCGGCGCTGGGCGCGCTCGGGCTTTCGGGCTGCGCTGCGGGCGAGCAGGAGCCCACGGCGGCGGATGGCGTGCAGCGCATCGATTCCGACGAGAAAATCCTGGCCGAGGCGGGCGAGTGGCTGCCCATCCACTGCCATCAGAACTGCAATCAGATGTGCCTGAACATGGGCTACGTGGTCGACGGCGTGTGCATTCGCCAAAAGACGCACGATTCCATCGAGGACAGCTTCGACCATCCGCAGCAGCGCGGTTGCCTGCGCGGTCGCAGCCTGCGCCAGCAGGTGTACAACGCCGATCGCATAAAGTATCCCATGAAGCGCAAGAACTGGCAGCCCGGCGGCGGCGAGAACGCGCATGGCGAACTGCGCGGCAAAGACGAATGGGAGCGCATCACGTGGGATGAGGCGCTCGCCTACATCACTGACGAGCTGAAGCGCGTTTACGCCGAATACGGCCAGGACGGCGTGGTGGTGAACGGCTGGCGTTGGGCACCCGTCTCGGCCATGTTCCCGCACATCGGCGGCGCCGTGTACAACACCGAGACCGAATCGTTTGGCTGCTGGGCCTTCCAGACTGAGGCGCTGGGCATGTTCTCCAACGGCGACCATCCCGACATCATGATGGCGCCCGACAAGTACGACCTGCCCAATGCCGACAACATCATCCTCTATGGCTGCAACCCCGCCTGGGCACAACATTCGAGCATGTACTGGCTCAACAACGCCAAAGAGGCCGGCGTGAACTTCGTCTACGTGGGTCCCAGCTACAACGTGACCGCCTCGCAGTTGGGCGCTCGCTGGATCCGCGTGCGTCCCGGTACCGACACCGCGTTCCTCCTGGCCGTCGTCTACGAGATGATTCGTCTGGACGAGGAGCAGGGCGACATCATCGATTGGGATTTCATCAACGAGCGCACCGTGGGCTTCACGCCCGAGACCATGCCCGATGAGGCCACGACCGACGAGAACTTCCGCGACTACATCCTGGGCGAATACGACGGCACTCCCAAGACGCCGGAATGGGCGAGCGAGATCTGCGGCACGCCCGTGGAGGACATCACCTGGTACGCCGAGATGGCGGGCAAGAGCAACAACGACATCTTCCTGCACAGCTATGCCGCGTCACGCTACCTGGGCGCCGAGAACCTGTCGCAGGCGTTCATGACCGTAAGCGCATTGGGCGGCCACTTCGGTAAGTCCGGCAACGGCAGCGCCGCCATTTACACCTGGGATGCGGGCGATTCGGGCTACCGCCTGATTCAGCACGCCGGTGGCGATTATGCCTACATCGACAACCTGATCGCCGTGCCCGCGCAGGGCGCCAACCGCTGTGTTGAGGGCAACTCCTGGTGGAGCTCGCTCGAAGAGGGCACCTATATCTCCACCTCGGAAGGCGCCTACGACGCCGGTTCTTCCAGCGAGGTTTCCAAATACATCGACGACCCCGACGGCACCATCGCGCCCACCAAGCTGCGCGCGAACACGCCCGTGTATCACGAGGCGCGCGAGATGCCGGTGAACCCGCGCATCATGTTCGCCTCCTGCTCCAACTTCATGCAGACGCGCGGCAATCTGCCCACGGCCATCCGTGTCATGCGCCAGGCTGACATGTGCGTTTCGCTCGAGATCAAGTACTCGCTCACCGCGTCGTTCGCCGACATCATTCTGCCGGTGGCCACTCATTGGGAGGGCAACGACGACGAGAGCTGGGGCGAGCTGTGCTGGCCGAGCCCCTTCGGCGATGGCAACGGCCAGAAGCAGCGCAAGGATGCGCTCTTGGCTTGGAAACCGCTGATCAAGCCCATGTATGAGGCGCGTGAGGAGAAGGCAATCGCGCGCGAGATTATGGAACGCATGGGCGTGGATCCTGATCTGGCGTATCCCAAGAGCAACTACGACCAATGGCTGGGATACTTCCTGGGCATGCGCGAGCTCTCCGAAGACCTCACGCGTTGGGACCCCATCATCACCTGGACGGCCGAGGATAACGTGCGCTATCACGCGAACTACCCCGAGCAGCAGGGCAAGGTCACGTTCGACCAGTTCATGGCCGATGGCGCCTATGTGTGCCAGCGTTCGCCCGAGGATCGCCGCAACTACGTGGGCTATCGCGACGACAAGCTGGGCATCGGCCCCAACGGAGAGGTCGTGGTATCCGACACCGCGTGGCCGCGTCCCTCGCTTTCGGGCAAGCTGGAAATCTACTGCCAGTACAAGGCCGATAACGTCAACCGCATTGGCCTGAACCCTGAGCCCATCAAGCCTTACGCGAACTACTTCGTGCCCAATCGCGGCTACCAGACCATGTTCGACGACTGGGGCAACAAGGTCATGGGCAAGTATCCGCTGCAGGCCTACACGCCGCACTACATGCGCCGCGCTCACACTTGCTATGACAATATGGCCTGGACGCAGGAAGCTTTCGCCAATCCCGTGTTCATGAACGCCCAGGATGCGGCCGACCGCGGCATTCAGGCGGGCGATACGGTCATGTGCTACAACGACTTCGGTCGCATGCTGCGCATCGCTCAGCCCATGGAGGGCATGATGCCGGGCACCGTCGCCATTCCGCATGGGCCGCACAGTGTGCTCGACGAGTCCGACCCCGACAATATCATCGATCGCGGCGGCAGCGAGCAGATGCTCTCCGACGGCCAGCAGTCCAACTACTTCAACCAGGTGGACGGCTACAACAGCCTGCTGATCGAGATCGAGAAATACGACGGCGAGCCTCTGGTTCTCGATTGCGAGCGTGGGCCGTTCCTGGCTGCCGGCATCGATGACCCTGACACCCCCGCCTATACCACCGAAGGCATTTACGAAGGCAAGGAGGCTTAAACCATGAGCCTTGGATTCTACGTTGACCTGGCGCGCTGCATCGGCTGCCGCACCTGCCAGGTGGCATGCAAAGATCGCCGCGACCTGCAGCAGGCAGGCCCGCGCCCGCGCCGCGTCGACACCTACGAATGCGGAACCTATCCCGAGGTGGGCTTGTTCCATCTGACCCTTTCGTGCAACCACTGCGAGAACCCCGCCTGCGCAGAGGGATGCCCCACGGGCGCCATGCACAAGGCCGACGACGGCACGGTGGTCTACGACTCCGACAAGTGCGTGATGTGTCGCAACTGCATGCTGATGTGCCCCTACGGCGCGCCGCAGCATGACGAGGAGAACAACGCCATCGCCAAGTGCGACGCGTGCAAGGCGCTGCGCGATGCGGGGCACAATCCCGTGTGCGTGGATGCGTGCCCCATGCGCGCCATCGAGTTCGGCGATATGGACGAACTGCGAGCCGCTCATCCTGACGCGGTGAACGAGCTGCCCTGCATGCCCGACGCCTCCATCACCGGCCCCAACGTGCTGCTGCGAGCGTCCGATGCGGCCTTGCGCGACGATTTCCACGAGGTGGTCCTGTGATTGGCAAAGGTCAGGGTTTCTCGGCTGATGCCGAGACCCTGACCGCTCCGGCGGGCAACGAGGCTCCTGTTCAAGAGGCGGCATCCGAGGCGCAGGACGCTCGTGCCGATGCTCTCGCCGTGCATGCGCTCCTGATCGCGCGCACCTATATGTACACGCTCTTCCATAAAGCGCTTGGGGGCGAGCCTACGCAGGAGCTCATCGAGCGCCTGACCGATGACGTGGCATTCGATGTGGTGGATGAATACGCCCAGGACGAAACCATGGCGGGGCTGCGGGGGTTCCTGCGCTCGCTGGGTGAGGCGGATAAGGCTCGGACGGTCGATGCGGCCCGCGACGAGTGCACGCGCACGTTCGTGGGACCCGCGATGCTGCCGGCTCTACCGTTGGAATCGCCCTACGTGACGCATGACGCAGCAGTGTTTCAGGAGAACACGCTTGCCGTACGTGCGTGCTATCGCGCCCACGGGCTTCTGCCCAAGCGGTATCTGAAGCTGCCGGATGACCATGTGGCACTCATGTGCGATTTCATGGCGCACCTCGCAGGCGATGCCCTTGCGTCGTTCGAGGCGGCGGATGCGGTTGCCCTCAAGCAGCAGCTGGCCGAGCAGCATGCGTTTGTCGCGGGGCACATGGCCAACTGGCTGCCTGAATACGCCCGCGGGCTGCGCCGCTCCAAGACGGCGGTGCTGTATCCGCAGCTCGTGGAGGCGCTTGCCGCCTTCGCAAAGCTCGATGCCGATTTCGTTGTCAATGCGCTCGAATGGCTTGGCAACGAGGCGTGCGCGCTCGGCGCCGATGAGGATGAGCCCGAAGCGTTCTCCCAGGTGAAGCAGGCCTGCGAGCAGATTCGATCCCTGCGCCTTTCCGGATTGGAAGACAACGAGCTCGCGCCTATCGACCAGGTGCCGGGCCACGGCTTCGTTACCCATGCGCCCGCCGCTACAGCGTGCGCTTAACACCAAGGATGGATGGTTGACATGATTTCCGAATTCCCTCTGTTCGCGTTCACGACGCTTTCCGGCTTGGCGGCCGGTGGCTATGCCGTGGGTGCGGTATTCCGCGGTCAGAAGGCCGAGTCCAAGATGACGTGGCTGTTTCCGCTCGTGTGCATCGTGCTTCTGGGTCTGGGCCTGTGCGGCACGTTGGCGCACCTTGGGCATCCCGAGCGATTCCTGAACGCGCTCGCCAATCCCACGTCCATGATCGCTGAGGAAGCCTATTGGTCTATCGCGTTCGGCGTGCTTATGGTGATTGATGCGGTGCTTTGCAAGGTCAAAGGTGCGGCTCCCGTTGCGGTGCGCGCGCTGGGCGCCATCGCCGCCATCGGCCTCATGTGCGTGACCGCCAACGCGTACTTCACGATGCATGGCAATCCAGTGTGGACGGGTCCCGCTACACTCGCCCTGTTCGTGGTGGGCGATCTGGCTATGGGTATCGCATTGGTGGCGCTGTTCCGCTCCGGGCTTGCGCCCGAAAAGATGTTCGCCGGCGTGGCGATTGTGGCTCTGGCGCTCTGTGCCGCGTCGATTGCGGCCATCGCGGCCCAGTTCGCGGGCTACGGCTTCGACATGATGCCGTTCATTGCGGCCCTGATCATTGGCCCTGTGGCGGGCATCGTTGTGTACGTGCTCTCCATGACGGGCAAGCTTGCTCCCAAGGTTGCCGCACCGCTGGCATTCGTGCTGGTGCTGGTGGGCGTGGTCATCGCTCGCTACTTCTTCTACGCGGCGAGCATTCTCTAGCGATTTCACATGGCGGGCGCCCTGCAGAAGCGCGAGGCGTCCGCCAAGGCGGCCCAGTGCCTTCTTCTTCCTCGCAAAGCCCCGATTGCCATCCCTCCCTAGGCAATCGGGGCTTCTTATTTGCTTTCAAAAAGAAACCTACCTTCTGCATGGGTGCTTAATGCCCTCTGTAAAGGGTTGAGAAATTGCGAATATGCGCAGATGGGGGAATATAAAAAGCGCCGCGTCGTGCTAGAATGCCAAACGCAGGCGCGTTAGCGCCATCTTTTGTGATGCCGTCGTGAATTTCACGATGAAATTCGTGCGCATCCGAGGGATGTTGGGTATAATGCTCGGCTGCCGCTTTATCAGGATAAGGGAAAAGGGAAGATACTTGGCGAAGCAAGACGTTATCGAACTCGAAGGCACGGTTCTCGAAGCACTGCCCAACGCAATGTTCAAGGTGGAGCTTGAGAACGGTCATCAGATTCTGGCCCATATCTCCGGCAAGATGCGCATGCATTACATCAAGATTCTGCCGGGCGATAAAGTGACCGTTGAGCTGTCCGTGTACGATCTGTCGCGCGGGCGCATCACGTATCGCTTCAAGTAACGCGCTTCCTCGCGTCGGCCAAGCGCCGGGGCAAGGGGGCGCCTTATTGCGCTCTGAAGCAGGGGAGTGGAACCCCTCAAATCCGCCGGGCGGGAGCCCGAAAGCATCCATATGACAACCATCGCCTGCGGCTGGGCGTGTTGCATAGAGTAAAGGAAAACATGGTTCCCCTAGAGGCTTAACCGTCGCCGAAGGGAAGCCGCACATTCAAAGGAGACAAACATGAAGGTCCGTCCTTCGGTCAAGAAAATGTGCGACAAGTGCAAAATCATCCGACGCCACGGCAAGGTGCTCGTGATCTGCGAGAACCCCCGTCACAAGCAGCGTCAGGGCTAAGAGAGGAAGGCTAGTACTACTATGGCACGTCTTTTTGGTGTCGACCTCCCTCGCGAGAAGCGCATCGAGATCGGCTTGACCTATATCTACGGCATCGGCAACACCACCGCCAAGAAGATCATCGCAGAGACCGGCGTTGACCCGGACATCCGCGTGAAGGATATCTCTGAGGAAGATCTCGGCAAGATTCGCGAATACATCGACAAGAACCTCACCGTCGAGGGCGACCTGCACCGCGAGGTTTCTCAGAACGTTAAGCGCCTTATGGAAATCGGCTGCTACCGTGGCCTGCGTCACCGCAAGGGTCTTCCCGTCCGCGGCCAGCGCACGCACACCAATGCCCGCACCCGCAAGGGTCCGCGCAAGCAAATCGGCGGCAAGAAGAAGTAGGGGTATTTGACACATGGCTAAGAAGAACGTTCGCACCACCCGCATCAAGCGCTCCGAGCGCAAGAACATCGCGGTGGGGCAGGCTCACATCAAGAGCACTTTCAACAACACCATCGTTTCCATCACCGATCCTCAGGGTAACGTGATTTCCTGGAATTCTGCCGGCACCGTGGGCTTCAAGGGCTCCCGTAAGTCCACCCCGTTCGCTGCGCAGATGGCCGCTGAGCAGGCCGCCAAGACCGCCATGGAGCACGGCCTCAAGAAGGTTGCCGTCTTCGTGAAGGGCCCTGGCTCGGGTCGCGAGACCGCCATCCGCTCGCTGCAGGCTGCTGGTCTCGAAGTGGCCTCCATCCAGGATTGCACCCCCATCCCGCACAACGGTTGCCGTCCGTGCAAGCGTCGTCGCGTGTAGTTCAGAAAGGATCGAATCACTATGGCAATCAATAGGACCCCGGTTCTTAAGCGCTGCCGCCAGCTCGGGATCGATCCCGTCGTGCTGGGCTACAGCAGCAAGAAAGAATCCATTCGCCAGCCCAAGCGTCGCCGTAAGGAATCCGAGTACGGCATGCAGCTGCGCGAGAAGCAGAAGGCCAAGTTCATCTATGGCGTTCTGGAGAAGCAGTTCCGTAGCTACTTCAACAAGGCCAAGCGTATGCCCGGCATCACCGGCGACAACCTGATGCAGATTCTTGAGTCTCGTCTGGACAACGTCGTGTTCCGTCTGGGCTTCGCCAAGACCCGCAAAGAGGCTCGTCAGGCTGTGTCCCATGGTCACATCCTGGTGAACGGCCGCCGCGTGGACATCCCGTCCTTCCGCGTGCGCCCCGGCGACCTGGTGGCTGTGGCCCCCAAGGCCAAGGAGATGCTGGTCACCAAGAACGCTATCGTTGCCAACGCGAGCGTGCAGGTTCCTGCCTGGCTCGAGGTCGACATCGAGAAGCTTCAGGGCAGCGTGCTCTCTCTTCCCAACCGCGATCAGATTGATTTGGATATCCGCGAACAGCTTATCGTCGAGCTCTACTCCAAGTAATGACCCGCGGCTGATTAGGAGGCTTACAAACTATGGCAGAGTTCATGAGGCCAACCGTCACAACCGAAGAAGTGAACGACACCGTCGCGCGCTTCATCGTTGAGCCGCTGGAGCGTGGCTTCGGCTACACGCTTGGCAACTGCATGCGTCGCGTTTTGCTGTCCTCCTTGGACGGTGCGAAGGCTACCGCCATCCAGATCGAGGGCGTGCAGCACGAGTTCACCACCGCCGAAGGCGTCATCGAGGACGTCACCAACATCGTCCTCAATGTGAAGGGTCTGGTGTTCTCGGCCCTGTCCGAGGATTACACCGAGGCCACGGCCACCATTTCGGCCGAGGGCCCCTGCACGGTGACCGGTGCCGACGTGCACGTTCCCGCTGAGTTCACGCTGATTAACCCCGAGCATGTGATCGCTACCGTCGCTGACGGCGGTACGCTGAACATGTCCATCCGTATCGGCGTGGGTCGTGGATACGTTTCGGCTGAGCGCAACAAGCGCACCGAGGATCCCATCGGCATCATCCCGGTGGACAGCCTGTTCTCGCCCGTGCGCCGCTGCACCCTCGCGGTCAGCGACACGCGTGTGGGTCAGCGCACCGACTTCGACAAGCTGGTGCTCGAGGTTGAAACCGACGGCTCCATCGCCCCCAACGAGGCGGTGTGCCGTGCGGCCAACATCATCAACCAGTACATGGGTGCGTTCCTTGGCCTGGCCGACATCGTCGACGAGGAAGAGGGCGAGATTCCGTCCATCTTCGCGCCGGAGGGCCAGGAGGCCAACGCCGAGCTCGATAAGCAGATTGAGGATCTGGACCTTTCCGTTCGCTCCTACAACTGCCTGAAGCGCGCGGGTATCCACTCCGTGCGTCAGCTGGTCGAGTTCTCCGAGAACGACCTGCTCAACATCCGCAACTTCGGTGCCAAGTCCATCGAGGAGGTCAAGGACAAGCTGATCTCCATGGACCTGAACCTGAAGCAATAGCTACGAGGAGATTTACCGATGAGGCATTACAAGAAGGGCCGCAAGCTGGGCACCGATGCCGCCCACACCAAGGCCATGAAGAAGTCCTTGGTTCAGGCGCTGTTCCTCAATGACCGTATCAAGACCATTGAGTCGCGCGCCAAGGAAATTCGTCCCGACGTGGACCGCATCATCACCTGGGCCAAGCGCGGCGACCTGCATTCCCGCCGTCTGGCCATCGCCAAGCTGGGCGACAAGGAACTGGTGCGCGAGGTGTTCGCCAAGGTCGAGCAGGGCATGTGGGCCGACCGCCAGGGCGGCTACACCCGCATCATGAAGCTCGGTCCCCGCAAGGGCGACAACGCCCCTATGGTCATCATGGAGCTCGTGACCGAGCCCGTGGCCAAGAAGGCTGAGAAGACCGAGGCTCCCGCCAAGAAGGCCGCTCCCAAGAAGGTCGAGAAGGCCGAGGAGGAGAAGGTCGAAGAGGCTGTCAAGGAAGAAGTTGACGCCGTGGCCGAGGAGAAGGTGGAAGAGGTCGAGGCCGCCGATGAGGCTGCTGAGGCTCCCGCCGAGGATAAGAAGGCTGAGTAGCCCGAAACTCTCTTACATGCAAAACGCCGTCCGTTTCGGGCGGCGTTTTTGTATGGAGCACCTGGCGGTCTTTCGCTGCTATGGATGCGAATGAAGGCGGAAAGACAACGTGACGGCAACCGTTTGGCGCGGTGGCGGCTTGCGCTCCGGTTGCGGGCTTCAACGTGGTAGGATAAGGGAAAGCCCGAAATCGGGATCAACGCGAGCGAGGTCTATGGGTTTTCGCCCGCACTACCATAAGGAGGGCATCATGTCTGAGATGGGTAAGCTTATCAACGATGCCATCGACAAGGCGCAGGAGTTCGCGGGCGAGATGAAAGCCGCCGGCGACAAGGTGATTGACGCCATGCAGGAGCAGGCGCCCGCCGTGATGGACAGCGCGCGTGCGAAGACCGAGGAGCTGCTTGACCAGGCGCAAAAGAACTTCCCCGAGGTGATGGACGAGGCGAAGGCCGCGGCTGAGAAGGCAATGGATGCCACGAAATCCGCAGCTGAGAAAGTCGTGGACGTGACCAGCCAGGTGGCCGACAAGACCATGGATGCCACCAAGGAGGTGGCCGATCGCGCCGCCGAGGCAACCAAGGCGACGGTCGATCGCATCACTAAGAAGGATGAGGAGGAGTAAGCGTACTGCCGCTCTCCACATCGTAGAAAACGCGTGATGCACGCAATCGGGAAGGAGGCTTCGGCCTCCTTCTTCTATACTGGGCGAATGCTCAATTCGAAAGAACATACTACGTCGGAATCCTTGCCGCAGAATGCTGGCGTGCCGGTCGCAACTTCCAATGAAACTCGACATCGCAGGCTGCTTCCCGACCCTCGGATTTCTATTGTCGCCACGTTTGCGTATTGCATCGCTGTATTCCTG
>CAUWMI010000006.1:0-12370 GCA_963559755.1 uncultured Slackia sp.
CATGTCGAGCCAGTTGGCCTTCTTGAGGATGGACTTCGTGTGGCTGAAGGTCTCGAAGCTCCTCTTGCCATGGTAGCTGCCCATGCCGGAATTGCCTACGCCGCCGAAGCCCATGTTGGGCGTGGATAGGTGCACGATCGTGTCGTTGATGCAGCCGCCGCCGAAGGGCACATGGCGAAGGAAGCGCTCCTGCAGTGCTGAGTTATTGGTGAACAGGTACAGCGCGAGCGGCTTGGGACGCTCCTTGATGAACGCCTCGGCCTCCTCGACAGTCTTGTACGTGATGATGGGCATCACGGGGCCGAAGATCTCTTCGCCCATCACGGCGTCGTCGGCGGTCACGCCATCCATTACGGTGGGCTCGATGCGCAGCTCGTCTTCGCGCCCGACGCCGCCCGCCACCACTTTGGCAGGGTCGATGAGGCCCATGATGCGGTCGTAGTGCTTATGGTTGATGATTTTGCCGTAATCGGCGTTGTCGAGCGGCTTCTCGCCGAACATCGCGGTGATCTGCTCCTTGACCAGCTCGACGAATCGGTCGTGCACCTTCTCGTCCACCAGAATGTAGTCGGGCGCCACACAGGTCTGGCCGCAGTTGAGGTATTTGCCGAACACCACGCGCGCGGCGGCGACCTTCAGGTTCGCATCGGCGGCGATGACGCAGGGGCTTTTGCCGCCGAGCTCCAGCGTGATGGGCGTAAGGTTGGCCGACGCCTTCTCCATGACAAGACGACCCACCGCGACGCCGCCGGTGAAGAAGATGTAATCGAATCGCTGGTCAAGCAGGGCCGTGTTCTCGGCACGCCCGCCCTCGACCACCTTCACATGGCCCTCGTCGAATGCGGCTTCGACGATGCGACGCATGACGGCGCTTGTGGCGGGGGAGTAGGCGCTGGGCTTGAGCACGCAGCAGTTGCCTGCGGCGATGGCGCCGGCGAGCGGCTCCATCGTGAGCATGAAGGGGTAGTTCCAGGGACTCATGATAAGCGTCACGCCATAGGGCTCGGCCACGGTGAAGCCGTGCGAGGGGAAGTTAGCGAGCCCCACCCATGCGCCGTGGCGTTTCGCCCAGCCGCGTACGTGCTTGATCTGATGGCGCAGCTCGGCAAGCGTGAGGCCTACTTCACACATGTAACTTTCGGTTGCGGATTTGCCCAGGTCTTCCTTAAGAGCGGCGTTGATTTCGTCCTCGTGGTCGAGGATGGCGCGCTCCAAGCGGCGCAGCGCCGAGACGCGGGCCTCGACGGGAATAGTGGCGCCGGTGGCGAAGTACGCGCGCTGCTCAGCAACGATTTGTTCGATATCGGTCATGGCGGTCCTTTCGGAATGATGTTGTGTTCCGACGCGGTGGTTCCGGCGATGGGACTGGGATGATGGACAAGGGGAAGGGTTCAGGTCCGGGCGCATGGGAGGGCTGCTAGGAATCACTCGGCTTTCTCACTTATTCTTTTTAGTGGCTGGAAAGCCTAGTGAGGCGCATAGCCCTCGAAGAGGGCGGTAGCCGAACGCGTGTTCCTTGCTGCCCTCCCATGCGCCCGGACCGGCGGGGTCGCTACGCCATCACGAGGCGGTACATTTTCTCGAGCTCGTGGGCGTCCATCAGCTTGGGCACGGGGTAGAGCGGGTTGCTCTCCGCATCGGCACGAGCGGCCATCATGGGGATGTCCTCCTCACGAATGCCCTCAAGCTTGGTGGGGATACTCATGCTTTCATTCATCTGCTTCACCCAATCGATAAATGCGCGGGCGCAGGTCGCGTCATCGGCGCTGGCGGCGGCATCGCCCAGCATCTCCTCGGCAACGCCGCTCTCGCGGGCGAGGCGCGCGAGCTTGGTCTGGGCGGCTTCCCCGTATTCCTCCAGGAAGTACGGCAGAAGCACCGCATTGGCAAGGCCGTGAGCGATGCCGTACTGGCCGCCCAGCGAGTGCGCCACGCCATGGACGTAGCCCACGTAGGACTTGGTGAACGCGAGGCCCGCGGCATAAGCGGCGCGCAGCATGCCCTCGCGCGCCTCGGCATCCTGGCCGTTTTCGTAGGCGCGGCGCAGGTAGCGGCGGATGAGCGTGGTGGCCTCGATGGCGCGGGCACGCGTGTCGGCGGTGGTGGAGCGGCCGATGAACGCCTCCACCGCGTGCACGAGCGCGTCCATGCCGGTGGTTGAGGTTACATGCTTGGGCAGGCCCAGCGTGGTGCGGTAGTCCAGCACCGCGTAGTGCGGGATGAGGCTAAAATCGTTGATGGGGTATTTGTAATGCGTGGCGTCGTCGGTGATGACGGCGGCCAGCGTGGTTTCCGATCCGGTGCCGGCGGTGGTGGGCACGGCGATGAACAGCGGCAGGCGGTGCAGGATCTTCAGCAGGCCGCGCATCTTGGACACGGGCTTGTTGGGACGCACGATTCGCGCGCCCATGGCCTTTGCGCAGTCCATGGCGCTGCCGCCGCCGAACGCGATGATGGCGTCGCAGCCTTCGTCGAGGTACTGCGTGCGTGCAGCCTCCACGTTGGACACGGTGGGGTTGGGCACCACGTCGGCGAACAAGCGGTAGTCGATGCCGTGCGCTTCGAGGGCGCTCTTGAGCTCGGAGGTGAGCCCCAGCTTCTCAATGGTGGCATCGGTCACGATGAGCGGGCGCTTGGTGCCTTTGCTCGCGAGCAGTGCGGCGGCGTCTTCGAACGAGGCCAGCGGCTCGGGCTCGCGATAGGGGAGCACGGGCAGCGCGATACGGAAGCAGGTCTGGTAGATGCGGCAGTACGCCTTGCGGACAGGGTTCATGGGCGGGCTTTCTTCGCGGGTTGATAATGCTTAGCCATTCTATTATTTAGTCAACCAAAGTAAAATCCATGCAAAGAAGGATTCGCGGAATGTCCACGTGTGAAGGCGCTGGCCGGCCTTCGTCCCTGCGCTGAAGCGTTTACAGCAGGCGACATTCCGTGCGTGTCGGGCCGGGTGTGAGCTCAAGGAGCCGCGTGCAGCAGGCGGTGAGGAATGCATCGTCGTGGCTCACCAGCACGAGAGCCCCGGGGAATGCCGCGAGCGCGCGTTCGAGCGCTTCGACCGAATGGATGTCCAGATGATTGGTGGGCTCGTCCATGATGATGAGCTCCGGTTCGTCGAGGATGCCGCGGGCGAGCATCAGCTTGCGAAGCTCGCCGGAGCTGACCGTATCGCCCGCCAGAATGCGGTCAGGGCTCGAATCGAGTTGCGCCACGATGGAGAGCAGTTTGCCGCGTTCGGCTTGCGGCATCGATTGCACATCGTCGAGGATCGCACGGGCCTTAGCTTCGTCGATTTCCTGCGGCATGTAAAGCGTGCGTGCGCCGACGCCCGCGGCTTCGCGCTGGGAGAGGAGCTCCATGGCATAACGCAGTAGCGTGGACTTGCCTGCGCCGTTGGGGCCGCGTATGCCCAGGTGGTCGGTGTTTCCCAGGAACAGATCGGGGACGGCGAGCGTGCGACCGGGGCCGCAGGGAATTTCTTTCGGCTCCAGATGGAGCAGCGTCTTGCGCGGACTGGGAGTGGCATCCATCCAGAGGTCACCCTCGTAGCGTTTCTCCACACGCAGCGAATTGGTTTTGGCCTGCGCTCGATCGACGCGGGCGTCCATGCGAGTGGCTAGCTTGCCCGCTACGCCGTCTTTGCCGGTGTAAACAGCGAGTTTGATGCGTCCCTTGCCGTCGTGGTCCTTCGGGTCGAGATGGCGGGCACTTCGTTTGGCCGCCGAACGCGACGCCTCTTCGGCGCGTTTGATGTATTCGGCGCGAAGGCGTTTCTCTTCGGATTTCGCGACGGCGCGAGCGCGGGCGGTGCTCTCTCGCTCGAGTTCCGCCTGCGCATGCGCCTGCGAGTACGTGCCCGGGCGCATGACTGCGCGCCCCGCTTCAAAGCAGAGGCAGCGTGTGACCAGGGCGTCGAGCAGCATGCGGTCGTGCGACACGAGCAGGCCGATGCCTTTATAGCTTGCAAGCGCGATGCGAATCTGCTCGCGGCAGGCGGCATCCACGTGATTGGTGGGCTCATCGATGACCAGCAGCTCGGGGTTGCGCCACAGAGCTACGGCTACCTGGATTTTCTTCTGCTCCCCGCCCGAAAGTTCGCCGAAGCGCCATGGCATGTCGTCATCGATGTTGAGCATGCGTCGCAAGCGCGTGGCATCGGGCGAGTAGTCGCAGGCGAAGTCGTAGAGCATGTCGGGTTCAAGGCCCGCATCCTGGGCGCAGAAGGCGAACGTGAGGCGCGGCGTCACGCTGCCCGCGTCGGGCGCGATGAGTCCGCACGCGATGCGTGCCAGGGTAGATTTTCCGCAGCCGTTGTCACCCACGACGCCAGTCCATCCGGGCGGGAACGTTGCCGATACGTCGCTAAACACCGGAGCGGGCGAGTCGGGGTATGCGTAGGTAATATGCGAAAGCGTGAGCGTTTGGATTTTGGTCATGGATGCCTCCGATTGGGTAGGAGGCTACGCGAAAATGGAGGTCAGAAGCGAAATGATTGAGATTGTGACGATGCCATAGCGCGCAGCCGAACATGCCGCTTGGGCGGCCGGGAATGAGCGTGGTGGCGCAAGGGGTGCGGAATGCGGGGCACACCGCGAAAGCGCATCGTCTAGAACTTCACCGAACCTCGACCTTTCTCGAAGCGCAAGCTTGGCATATGGGCCCGCGCAGAACAATCTGCCGCGCAGTGTAGCAAATGGTCGCTTCGTCCGGCAAGTCTAGGATTGAGCAGGTCTGAGTATCTTCGTGCGCTGGTGCGTAGGGATTTGGCGGGTATCGCTTAAGGTTGGCCGCATTGGCCGCCGAGTCTGTTGACGTACTGGGTGAAACGGCCGCTATCCTTTAATCTCGCAGGGGTTGGCGGCTATCTCGTCGGCTTGCTGCTGGGTGAGGGCGCCGTATTTCACCATGGCGCGCAGCACCTGCATCTGGCGTTGGCGCGCGAGCTCGAGGTGCTCCGTGGGAGCGTAGGCGCTCGGCGCGTTGGGGATGCCGGCCATGAGCGTGGCCTCGCAATCGGTCATCTCGGATGCCGCTTTGTTCAGATAGCCCGCGCATGCCGCGCCGATACCCTCATAGCCGTCGCCAAAATAGATCGAATTCACGTACAGCTCCAGGATTTCGCTCTTCGGCAGCTTCGATTCGATGTCGAACGCCATGAACGCCTCCGCCACCTTACGTTCAATGACCTGCTCCTGCGTGAAGAACTCGTTTTTGGCCAGCTGCTGGGTAATTGTGGAGCCGCCCTCGACTATCTCGCCCGCGCGGATGTCGTTCACGAGCGCCCGCCCGGTGGCTAGCACGTCAAAGCCGGGGTGTTGCCAGAAGCGATGATCTTCCACGGCCACCACGGCGTTCGTGTATATGATCGGCAGTTCGTCGAGTTCCACGTAGTTCGCCTGCGATCGGATGTCCTCCGCCATCTGTTCGACGCTCTTCTCCTGCGACGCCTGCTCGTACAGCGCCCACCCGCGCACGCCAAAATACGCGGCAGCGCCGACACAGGCGAGCAGCACGAGGATGAGCGTCCACTTCACGATGCGTCCGATGATGCCGCTACCCGTGCGCTTGCGTGATATATCGTTGGTGTAAATGGGCTTCTGCATGGCTGCCCCTTTCGGTCGCGAAAAGGGGCGCGGGTCGGATGATTCGTGTCAGGGCCAAATGGTGGTTCGTATTGGCATTCCGCGCCCCCTATCCTGTATACCGCACGGTGCTTGCGATGCGTTGACGGTCAGGTTTCAGCACGGTGACGCTCAGTGACGGTTTGGTCACGGCGCTCCTTTGGGTTCGGCCTGGGTAGGCCATGGGGTCCTCGCGGGTGTAGCGGCGGATGCGTGCGCGGGGGTCTGATGGGGAAGGAGGCTCTATCGAGCGAGCCAATGCGCGAGGCTCTATAATGGGCAAGATTCATAATGAGCAAGCCTCACGATGGCTATGCGCGGCATTCGAAATGACGTGCGCGACAATCACTGCAGCGCGCCTCATCGTCTGCGCGCTTTCACGCGAGAGAAGGAACGTACGTGGCGTTTATGTTTGGGTGCGAAGGCGCCTGTTTGGAATATCCCACCAAGAAGGTCCTGGACGATGTGACGCTGGGCGTCCACGAGGGTGACCGCATCGGCATCGTGGGCAAGAACGGCGACGGCAAGTCCACGCTTTTGGGCGTGCTTGCCGGCGCGGTCGAGCTCGAAGACGGCCTGGTTCGTCGCACACGCGGCCTGACCATGGGCCTTTTGGGCCAGACCGACGATCTAACCGACGACGACACGGTTGAGCATGCCGTGGTGGGCGATATGCCCGAATATCTATGGGCGGGCGACGCGCGCATTCGCGAGATCATCTCTGCGCTTATCGCCGACATTCCCTGGGATGCCAAGGTGGGCACGCTTTCGGGCGGCCAGCGTCGCCGCGTTGACCTCACGCGACTGCTCATCGGCGACTGGGATGTACTGATGTTGGACGAACCCACGAACCACCTGGACATGCGTGCAATCGCATGGCTGGCGCGCCACCTGACGTCGCGCTGGCCCAAGGGGCAGGGTGCGCTTCTGGTGGTTACGCACGACCGCTGGTTCCTCGACGAGGTGGCCACGAGCATGTGGGAGGTTCACGACGGGCAGGTCGATCCGTTCGAGGGCGGCTATTCCGCCTACATCCTGCAGCGTGTGGAGCGCGAACGCGTGGCGCAGGTGGCCGAGCAGCGCCGCAAGAGCCTGGCTCGCAAGGAGCTCGCATGGCTCTCGCGCGGTGCCCGGGCGCGTGCCACCAAGCCCAAATTCCACATGGAGCGTGCTATCGAGCTCATCGAGGGCGAGCCGCCTGCGCGCAACACGCTCGAGCTGCGCGCAACGGCCATGCAGCGTCTGGGCAAACGCGTGGTGGAGCTCACGCGCGTGACCGAGAAGTTCGGCGATAAAACGGTGCTGAACAATATCGATTGGATGATCGGCCCGGGCGACCGCTACGGCATTCTGGGCGAGAACGGCGCCGGCAAGACCACGCTGCTCAAAATCATTCAGGGCGCCATCCAACCCACTTCGGGCTTTGTAAAGATAGGTAAAACGGTCAAATTTGCCGTGCTTTCACAGCGTCTCGATGAACTGGAGGAGATGGGGAAGTACCGCGTGACCGAGGTGCTGTCGCGCCATAAGACGCGCGTGGTGGTGGACGGCAAGGAGACCACGCCCGCCAAGCTGCTCGAACGTCTGGGGTTCTCATCGAAGCATTTGTACACGCGCATCTGCGACTTGTCCGGCGGCCAGAAGCGCCGCCTGCAGCTTCTGCTCATCCTGCTGGAAGAACCCAACGTGCTCATCCTCGACGAGCCCGGCAACGACCTGGACACCGACATGCTCGCCGTGCTGGAGGATTTGCTGGACACGTGGGCAGGCACGCTGGTGATGGTGACGCACGACCGCTACCTGATGGAACGCGTGACCGACGACCAGTTCGCGCTCATCGACGGCAAGCTGCGCCACGTGCCGCGCGGCGTGGACGAATACCTTGAGCTGCTTGACGAGCGCGATGCGGCCGCGCGTTCCTTCGCCGAGGTGACGGGCCAGACGGGTGCGAATCAGGGCGAGGCGGGTTCCGCGTCAGGCGGCGCCTCCCAGGCTGCCCCCGTGCTTTCTAACGCCGAGCTGCGCGAGCTCAAGAAGCGCCGCGGCAGCCTGGAGAAGCGCATCGCCACGGCGGGCAAGCGCGTGGAGGAAAAGCAGGCCGAGATGGCGGCCGCCGACCCCACCGATTTCATGGCGCTGGGCCGCCTTCAGGGCGAACTAAATGATCTCAAGGCTGCCAAAGAGGCGCTTGAGGATGAATGGCTCGAGGTGGCCGATGCACTGGGCGAGCTCTAGGCGGACGTTGAGTCAGCGTTTTTAGGCTGCGTTTCGTCGCCGCTCTCGGCGTTGGGTTCGTCTTCAGAAGCGTTCGCGTCGCTGGTGGCACTACGGATGTTTTCGTCGTTGTCGGCGTCGTCTTTGGCGTCGGCATCGTCGTCGTTGTCGGCGTGCGTTTTGGGTGCGGCTTCGAAGATACCCCTGCCGAATATGACGTCGCCGTCATACTGGGTGGACGAAGGGCTCATGTCGTGGTCTTCGGCGTTGTCGCTCCACTTGCTTCCGCTCTTCCCGCGGGTTCGGTGCCATTTGAGGCAAAGGTCCTCGAGCAGTTCGTCGTCTTCGTCGGTCCACTCGCTTTCCTTCTCGTCTTCGGCATCCAATGCTGCTCCGATCTTCTTGAACGCGATGGTGGCCAGATAGGCAACGCCGATTGCGACAAGGATGAAGTCGCTCAGCGCTGCCACCACGGGCGAGAGACACAGCCCCAAGGCGGCAAGCGGACCGGGGTTGTTCTTGGTGAGCGCAGCGATGAGGGCGTAGACGACAATACTCAAAACGACGTAGGACAGCTGCACCGCAACGCCCCAATCACCCATGGGAAATCCCAGATGAGAGGCAATTTCTAGCGGAAGTCCGGCGTTGCTTGCCGACATGAAGCACCATGCGCACACGGCGCTGCCGAGCCAGTATACGCCCATTGCCGTCTCGCCCCAGCCTGCCCAGGGACGGCGCATCAAGCGCACGAAATACGGTTGACCTACGGCGAGCATGCACGCTGCGAGGCCGATGAACGCGAGGTCCATGAAGCCCGATATATCGAGGGGCATGTCGAAGCTTAGGGCATACCAGTTCCACTGTCGCTCCAGATAGCCGAACAGCTCTTTGAGGAACTGCCAGCCTGCGAAGAACGCGAGCGCCGCCAGCACCACGGCTGCGACTCCCAAGACCTCGATCTCGGCTCGCTTCGCGTTGTCTTCTTCGGTGCACAGTGTAGGTATCTCGACTTCTCTGTAGTCGTCGCTTTGGTAGATGGGTTCGGACATGGCTCCTCCTTGCTATGCTTTGTCTGCCCGTGCGGGGCTATTCTGCTGGGGTTTCGTCTGCAGGGGCTTCATCCGCCGAAGCTTCACCCGTTGGGTCGGTGGAACCCGGCGCCTCCTCCGTGGCATTGCTGTCGGACGTTGCGGGCTCGTCCAGCGCGAGCACCGTGGCCTTCGAGGTGTCGATGGCGGCGGGCATGAAATCATCAAGTGGTCCGCTGAAGCAGTCGTCCCAGGTCGCAGCCCCATATTGCTTGTAGACGAACTCGTAGAAGCCGGCGTCGTCGTTGCTCGGGCTGTTTTGGATGGCGTCGCGGAAGTCGGAAAACGCCCCCGTTATGGTGAGCATCCCGATAAGCGCCACCATCGCGGCGAAAACCAGAGGGGCTATGCGCGCTGCAAGAACATCGCCCGCAAACGATACGGTGGTGCTGGCGGGAAGTTCGTTCGATGTGTTTTCGGAGGCCATGACGGTTGTCCTTTCTTGATGCCGAGCGCGTTTGTCGGAAGGGCGGGCCGATGCCCGATACGTGGCGGGCTGGCCGGACGGGTTGATGCGTGGTGAGTTGACGGGGTGGTTGATGGGGGCGGGTTTGCCATGCGCGGCGCCAGCGCCGGTGCCGCGCATGCATCAACTATCGGAAGATGGCGCTTATGATGCCGAGGATTAATGCGATGGCCAGGCCGAAAAGCGCGATTGTGATGATCGTGACGATTGCGTACGCCGCAACCACGCCGGCGGTAGGGGCCAGGCACATCGCGCAGGTTCCGGGAATGCTCTTGGAGCTGCTGGTCCACCATGCCGCGATCGCGAATGCCACAATCGCCGCCGCAAGGTAGATTCCCTGGAGAAGCGAGGGGTCGAAGTTCTGCAGGTCCAGGCCGACCGCTGCGGCGGAGGGCAGCCAGCTCACGGTGAGCGCGAACAGGCACACGGCGCAGAGCGTCGCGCCCGCCCAGAAGAGCACGGCGCACGGGCCGCGGCGCACGCGCGCTTCGCCCTGCGTGAACGATGCGCACGAGCGCAGGTGCGCATCGACCCCCAGCGTGGGAGGCATGTCGGTATCGAGGCGCTTGAACATCTGGGTGGTTTCGTCGATTCCCGCGTTGATCTGCTGGCCTTCCTCTGCCACGCGCGCGGCAAGCTCCATCGTTTCGTTCGCCATGCTTCGGTTGCGGCCGAGCGTCGCGATGTCGGCGATGCGGTAGCTCATGGACACGCACACCGCCACGAGAAATCCCGCGAACGCGAGCACGCTCAGGGTGGAGGTTTGCGCGATGGGCTGCGAGAGGAATCCGCCCACGTTGTTCTCGATGTTGCCGACGTGCAAAATCATGGTTATGTGGGGCCAGATCGTCGCCAGCATCAGGACGAACACGACGGTCATCACGATTGTCGCCACCGCCCAGGGCAGCTTCCTGCCGTCCGACGTGCGTGCGACCGATTGCTTCGCGGCCTCCTCGCGCAGGCGGCCGGCTGCCTCGTGCGCCGCCTTGGCCGCGTTCGTGCGTTGTCCGACCTTGGCCGAGCCCACGTAGTTCTTCTGCAGCTGCATTGCCGCTTCGGGGTTCGCCCAGGAGGCATCGACCATCTCGCGAATGTAGCCGCGCGGCAGGAGGCGGTCCTGGAAATCCGACGTGAAATACGCGTCCGCGTTGCGCGCAAAGATGTCCTCGTTTTCGCCCGCCAGGCCCAAGCGCGCCATATAGGGGCTCTCGGCCATGTGCGCACGGATGTCGAGCACCGCGTTTTCGGCCGCGGTCAGCGTTTCGATGGCCTGCGCCACGGGCATGTGCGTGCAGTCGGGGGCCGCTGCGGCGCGCGCCAGCAGATTGCGGGCGGTTTCGCTGCGTGCCTCGTAGAGGGCCGTGTTGCGGGCCATCCAGCCCACGTGCCCCAGCGGACCGAAGTGCGCGTTGAAGGCGCGCACGGCGTCCTTGTCGCTGCATGCCTCGTCGAACAGCGCAAGCAGGCGGCCGGCGCATGCCATGACGCCGCCTTCGTCGAGCGTGCAATCAAGCATCTCTGCCTGCGAGAACAGGCCCGCGGCGGCGAGGAACCCCGTGAGCTCATGCATGAAGCGGGAGCTGTCCACGATCGCGTAGAAGCCGGCGGGCGAGGAAGAGATGCGCGCGAAGCACTCATCGACGGTCTTCGCGCCGTAGAAATCGGGGTCTTTGTCCGAGAACTTCATGCGGCAGAACTGCAGCGCGAACTCGGGCTGGCTTTTCGTGTCCGATTCCACGGCGCGCAGCACGTCGGCCGCGTCGTTGGCGCCGTGGTCTTGCGCCCAGCGCGACATGATTCCCGACGAGAGAAACGCCAGCGCTTCGGAATCGCCGACGGCATGGGAGAAGTCGGCGAAGCCGTTGAGCTCGAACGAGCGCCCCTTCCAGCGGAACGCCGGCCCCTGCGGGTCGATGAGGGAGAGGGCTCGGGCAAGGCCCAGATCGTGATCGGAAATGGTGGTCTTATCCATCTCCACGATGTCGTTGAGCGCGACGGCGAGGTCGGTCTCGCCGACGCCGCGGAAGTACTCTTCCAGCGCATGGGTGTAGAGGTGGCGCTTGGCGCGTTCCCACTGGGTGCACAGGGCATCTGCCAGCGAGGTGCGGTCGAGGTATTCGGCGCCTTCGAACTGATAGCCGCGGCGCGCATGGGGCTGCGCCGTGCCGTCGAGCACGGGATCAGCGTAATGGAACGCGGTGGGGTCCTCGCACCAGCGCATCACGTCGTCGTAGCCCAGGCGGCCCGCCGCGAACGCGTACGTGAGGCCGAAGATCAGCTCGCCCAAGGTCTCATGGGCGGGTTCGTGGGCCGCGAACGGCACGGGCCTTCCGCCGGCGAGCACCGAGGAAAGGTCGTCGGCGTTGATGAGCGCCTGATGGGGGTGGCGTCCACCGTTGTAAAGCGTCCAGATGGTATAGCCCAGCGAGTACCAGTCGTTCTCGCGCTGCACCACCGAGGAATGAGGCGAGTAGCCCGGCGTGCGGCGGTCGATCTTGGTGGAGCCCGTGTCGCGTCCGGCGTCGAGCACGCTGGAGATGCCGTAGTCGCCCAGCACCAGACTGCCGTCGAGCATGTAGAGGTTTTTGGGCTTGATGTCGCGGTGCACGATGCGGTTCTCGTGCAAAAGGTGCAGGCCCGCTGCCGCCTGGGGCAGGATGAGCGCGCGGATTTCCTCGAAGCTCACATCGGTGCGGTGGCCGAGCGAAGGGTCGCAGACGGGCATGATTGCCACGTCGTAGGTCGCCTCGCCCATGCCGGGTACCTCGTCGCGCACCTGGCCGATTGCGTAGACCGGCATCAGATGGGTCTGGGTGAAGTGGCGCTCGTGAAGGGGATGGTCGGTCATGAGCGAGCGCAGGAACGCGAGCACGGCATTGCGGTTCATGCGGTCTTTCGCGCTGCGGGGCATCCAACTGATTTTGGCGGCATAGCGCGCGCCCGTCTCATCGGTGGCGCGCACCACGGTGCCCTGCGCGCCCGAG
>CAUWMI010000007.1:0-10821 GCA_963559755.1 uncultured Slackia sp.
AGACGCCGAGAGGCGCTTGAAGGAGAATCAGCAGATTGCGCGTGAGGCTATAGAGCTGAGCAAATCCGTGAAAGACGAAACAGGCGGATGCGCATCCTGCGGCATGTGCGGGGGCGGCGAGAAAAAGCACCACGCTCTCGATTCGAGGCATGCGGCGCTTGGTGGTTCCTTGCTTGCGTCGGTCATCTTCGGATTCCCAGTGTTTTGCATGATTTGCCCCGTGGGGCTTTCTTTCGCGGTTATATCGATTCTCGTGGGTCTGTTTGCATTTGGCGATCTTAACTGGTCTTTGATGTTCGCGCCCGTATTTCTCATCATTGAACTTGTGGTTCTTAAAAAATGGTGTTCGAGGTTCTGTCCCATTTCGGCTTTGATGAGCCTAGTGTCGCGGTTTAGCAAGACGGGACGTCCGCAGATTGACAACGCGAAATGCCTGGAAACGTCGAAAGGCGTTGCGTGCAGTCAGTGCGCCACCGTGTGCAAATACGACATCAACCTGCGCCATCCGGAGCAAGGCGAACTGCCGTTGCACGATTGCACGCGCTGCATGGAGTGTGTTGACGTGTGTCCCACTCAGGCGATTTCCATCAAACTGGTGAACATGAAAGAAGAAGGGTTTGTTCTGAATTTGGCCGAAGACGAAAAAGGAAAGGCATGATTGTCTGCGTCGTTTCGACGAATTGACGCGTTTACTTATTGTGTGCATGGCCCTGCGGTGTGCGGGGCCTAATTTTTGGTGTGTTAGAATGTCTGCTTGCGTATACCGCGCTATCGCGTGGCATCGTTTCGGCAAGTGGCATTCTCCGCTCCGCCAGAATCGATTCCGCGCTGCACCACGTGACACAAGATAGAGAAACGAAACGGAAAAGGACCCATCTCTATGTCGTTCATGGATTTCATCCATAACCTTACCGGGGGCTTCGGCGGGGCCTCTTCGTGCGACTTGGCAATCGATTTGGGCACGGCTAACACGCTGGTGGCTGTCACCGGCGAAGGCGTTGTCCTGAATGAGCCCTCCGTCGTCGCCATCGAGCGCAGCACCCATCGCGTGCTGGCCGTGGGCCACGAGGCCAAGCAGATGATCAACCACACGCCCGACGCGTTTTCGGCGGAGCATCCGCTGCGCGACGGCGTGATCGCCGACTACGACGTGACCGAGGCCATGCTCTCGGCCTTCATCAACAAGGCCATCGAGCGCCGTTACCCCTGGCAGGCCAAGCCGCGCATCGTGATCTGCATCCCCTGCGGCGCCACCTC
Organism: uncultured Slackia sp.; assembly: GCA_963559755.1. GTDB lineage: Bacteria > Actinomycetota > Coriobacteriia > Coriobacteriales > Eggerthellaceae > Slackia. The sequence continues at coordinate 1,258 of CAUWMI010000007.1, forward strand.
CGTGGAGAAGCGCGCCGTGTTCGAGGCCGCCATTCAGTCGGGCGCGCGCCAGGCCTACCTCATCGAGGAGCCCATGGCCGCCGCTATGGGTGCCGATCTGCCCGTCACCGAGCCCACCGGCTCGATGGTGGTGGATATCGGCGGCGGCACCACCGAGGTCGCGGTCATCTCGCTGGGCGGCATCGTCACCAGCTCGAGCCTGCGCCTCGCGGGCAACAAGATGGACGAGGCCATCGCGATGTACCTGCGCGACCTTCTGGGCATCAAGGTGGGCGAGCGCACGGCCGAGATCATCAAGATCAAGATCGGCTCCATCCTGCCGTTCGAGGACGGCCGCGAGAAGGACATGATCATCTCCGGCCAGGACGTGGTGACCGAGCAGCCGCGCGAGGTTACCATCCAGTCCGAGGACGTGCGCGCCGCGCTCCAGCCTCCCATCGAGGAAATGGTCGTCCACATCAAGGAGACGTTCAAGAAGACCAATCCCGACCTGGCCAGCGATATCATCTCCAACGGCATCCTGCTCACGGGCGGCGGCGGCCTGCTTTCGGGCCTGGACCGTTTCCTCACGCAGCGCTTGGAGATTCCCGTATGGACCAGCGAAACGGCGCTTACCAACGTGGCCATGGGTTGCCTGAAGGTGCTCGAGACGCCTTCGGCGCTCAAGCAGACGCTGATGCGCTCCAAGTAAACAATCAAGCCTTTGCCGCGCGCCGCCACCTGAGCGGCGCGCTCGCTCAATGCCCCGATGCGGGGATTTCGCCCGATGCGTACGGGTCGCCGCGGCAAGCGGTGCGCTCGGATGAGGCGAGGAGGAAAGACGTCCATGATCAGCAAGCATTCGACCGCCAAGAAGAAGGCGGCTCCCATAAGCGGCACCGTTTTGGTCATCGTGCTGCTCATCGTGTCCGTGGCGCTGGCCACCGTGTACGCGCGCGAGGGGCAGGACGGCCCTCTCCACAAGGTGCAGAGCGTCGCCGGCATGGTAGCCGCGCCGCTGCAGTTCGCCGGTGCGGGCGTGGCCTATGCGGCCGATTCCGCGGGCGATGCGGTGGAAAACGCCACCGTGTCTGACGGCTCCTACACCGCGCTCCAGCAGGAAAACGCGCAGCTGCGCGACCAGCTTGTGCAGATGGAGGAGCTCCGCCAGGAAAACGAGCGCTTGACCGCGCTGCTGAACATCCAGAGCCAGTACCAGATCAGCGGCGCCACGGGCCGCGTGATCGGTACCGGGTCGGATGCGTACTCGCGCGAGATCACGGTGAACGTGGGCAGCAACGGTGGGGTTGAGCCCGGTCAGGCGGTGGTGGGCCCGAGCGGCCTGGTGGGCCAGGTGGTCGAGGTCTCGCCGCTCACGTGCCGCGTGCGCCTCATCGCCGATCCCCAGAGCGGCGTTTCGGCTTACCTGCAGTCTTCGCGAGAGGAGTGCGTGGTCAAGGGCGCCGTCGATGGACTGCTCTACCTTGAATATCTTGACGATTCGGTCCAGGTCAATGTGGGCGATGTGGTGGTCACTTCGGGCATGGGCGGAAGCTACCCCTCCGGCATCACTATCGGCACCGTGACCAATGTGGTCAACCAGGCCGGCACCTCCGATCGCACCATCATCGTGTCGCCCCTTTCCGCCGTCGGCGCGCTGGAGGAGGTCACGGTGGTGTTCACCGCTTCTTCCGACAACGCGGCGGGGGGTGGCTCCTCTGATGCGCAGGGTGCCGATGACGTAAACGCCGCAGATGGCTCGGATGACGCGGGCGCTGATACCTCGGGCGCTGATGGCGCAGACGAGGGCTTCGTTGATGAATCCGGGGAAGGCGAATAGCCCATGCGTGAGACCGTGGTCCTGATAATCGGGGGCATTGTTGCATTCGTGCTGCAATCCGTGCTCGCGCCCAATATTGCCGTGCTGGGCGCCATGCCCAACTTCGTGCTCGCCTTCGTGGCCACGGCGGCCATGCTGCGCCAGTCCGATGCCATCATCGTGATTGCGTTCGTGCTGGGCTTGGCGAGCGACCTTTCGACCGGCGGCACGGTGGGCTCCATGGCGGCGCTGCTCACGCTGGCAGCGTTCATCGCGTCGCGCGCCTCGTCGCTGTTCGGCAACGAGACGGTTACCGTATCGCTGCTCATCTCCATGGCGACGTCGCTCATCGTGGAGGCGGTGTATGCGTTCTTCTACATCGCCACGGCCGGGGTGCCCGCGACGGACGCGCTGCTTCTGCGCGCCCTGCCGTGCGCTCTCTACGATTGCGCTGTGGTGCTCATCATCATGCCGCTCCTGTCGTTTTTGCTCGCGCGGAGCGCGCCGTCGCACACGGCGCCTACCTCGTCCACCGTTCGTCTGCGCTAGGATAGTGGTCGTATGGTAGAAGCAATCATCACCGCGCTTGTGGTCATCATCGTGGCGGGCATCGCGCTCGCGCTGTTCATGCGTTCGCGCGGCGTGAAGCCGCAGAGCTCCGTTCCTAAATCGGTGTCGTCCATCGGGTCGGGCACGCCGTTTCAAACCCGCAAGGCGGGCGCTTCGGTCAGCGGGGGCACCTCGCCGGCTGCGGCATCGAAAGGCCGCGCGCAGGGCGGGCTCAGGTCGCGCTTTGTCGCCTTGGGCGTGCTTATCGCAGCCGTGTTCGGCAGCCTTACGGCCAAGCTTTGGAGCATGCAGGTGCTCTCTTCCGAGCAGTACGTGACGGCGGCCCAGGGCAACCAGTTCACCACCGTGAAAACGCCGGCCCCGCGCGGCCGCATCTTCGACACCGAGGGCATCGTGCTGGTGGACAACGAGACCTCACCCACCATCCTCGCCGATGCCGACGTGGCCGAAAACCGCAACGTGACCCTGCGCCTCTCGGCGCTGCTGGGCGTACCTCATGCGGTCATTCGCCAGCGCATCCAAGATGCTACGGGCGGCGCCCAGGCGCAGCGCGAGGTGATGTCCAACCCGCGCTTCCGCGACATCTCGTTCATCGAGGAGCACCCCGATGCGTTTCCGGGCGTCACCATCGAGCGGCGCACGAAGCGCGTGTACCCGTATGCCGCCCTTGCGGGCGCGGTGCTGGGGTACACATCCAGCGCATCCGAGGAAGCTATCTCCAACCCGCCCGCGGGCCTCGAGTACGAAAGCGGCGACGAAGTGGGTTCGAGCGGCGTGGAGCAGGCCTACGAGAGTCTGCTTGCCGGCACGCACGGCGAGCGCGTGGTGGTTGCCGATGCTGATGGCACGGTGCGCGAGGTGCGCAGCGAAACGGCGGCCACCCAGGGCAACGACGTGTATCTGACGCTTTCGGCCAAGGTGCAAAAGATCGCCGAGGAGGAGCTCGAAAAGCTCATCGCGCCCGAGGGCATCATCGGCGGCGGCACAGGCACCGAGGCGGCGCTTGTGGCCATGGAGGTGGATACGGGCAACATCATCGCCATGGCGAATTTCCCTACGTTCGACCCCACGCATTTCGTGGGCGGTGTGTCCACCGACGACTGGGATCGCTACACCAACCAGGGTGCCTACGAGGATAAAGATTCTCATGACCCGCTACTCAACCGCTGCATCGCGGGCTCGTTCCCCGCGGCATCTACGGTCAAGGCATTCACGGGCATGGCAGGCCTACATTACGGGTTCGCCGACACGAGTCGCACCTGGGATTGCACGGGTACGTGGACCGGCTGGGGTGAGGAGTACGCCCAAAAGTGTTGGCTTACTACGGGCCACGGACACATCGGGCTGCGCGAGGCCGTGGTGGTGTCATGCGATACGGTGTTCTACCAGATAGCGGCAGATTTCTACAACGCCAGCTCGCGCCTCGGCGATACTGCCATGCAGGATTACATCAAAGAGTACGGCTTCGGCAGCAAGACCGGCATCGAGCTCATCGGCGAGATTGACGGCGTGGTGCCTACGCCCGAATGGAAAGCGGAGACCTGGAAGAATGCGCCCGAGGAAGCGCAGTGGCGACCGGGCGACATGACCAACCTGGTCATCGGCCAGGGCGACGTGCAAATCACGCCGCTGCAGCTCGCCGTGGGCTATGCGGGTATCGCTACGGGTAGCCTGCCCACGCCTACGTTGTTCAAAGAGGCGCGCAATTCTTCAGGCGAGACGGTGGTCACGGGAAGCCCTGTCATGCGTGAGATAGCCGATGCCGTGAAGGGCGAACTCGACGTGATGCGCGACGCGTTGCGTGGCGTGGCCACCGAGGATGCCGACGTGCCCGACCTGTTCAAGGGTTACGACTACGAATGTGCCTGCAAGACGGGTACCGGTGAGTTGGCCAATCACGACGGCTACGCGTGGTTCGCAATGTACGCGCCCTATGATGCGCCCAAATACGTGGTGACCTGCGTGATTAAGGAAGGCGGTTCGGGCGGCAGCGTGGCGGGTCCCATCGCCGCCAAGGTGATGGACGCCTGCGTCAAGCTGGGCGAGGGCAAGCTTGAGCACGAGGTCACGCCCACGGCCGAGATCACGGAATCCATCGAATACCATGGCACCGGCGCCGGAAGGGTTGACTAGATGGCAGGATATAACGAAATCGATCGCGTCCGTACGCCGCAGGGCTCCTATGTGGGCTCTACCATGCCGGGCGCCGACGGCAAGCCGACGGGCAGCGGCAGGCGGGGGCTTCTTGCCTCCATCCCCGTGCCGCTCGTGCTGGTTGCGGTCGTCCTTCTGGGCTACGGGCTGCTCACGGTATGGTCGGCCATCCAGGGCGACCCCGATTACAGCTTCTCGCGCCAGCTCATGGGCGTGGGCTTGGGTGTCATCGCCATGCTCATCATGTACCGCATCGACTACCGCCAGCTGGCGGGGTTCACTACGGTGCTTTTGGTGATCAACGTCGCCCTTATCCTCTCGCCGCACCTGCCGGTGATCGGCGTGACCACCATGGGTGCCACCTCATGGATCAACGTGGGTATGCAGATTCAGCCGGGCGAGTTCGCCAAGGTTACCGTGATCTTGCTGGATGCGAGCGTCATGGCGCGCTACGGCGGCAAGCTGGATGACCCGCGCGAGTACATCAAGGCGCTCGCCTATATCGCTATCCCGTTTCTGGCCATCATGACCCAGCCCGACCTGGGCACGGGCCTGGTGTATCTGGTCATAGGCGCTGTGACGCTCGTGATGGGCGGCGCGCGCCTGAAGTACCTGCTCATCACGCTCGGGGCGTTCGTGGCGGCAATCGTCGCGGTGTTCGCGGTGGACGAAGTGCTCAAGCGCGCGACGAGCGAGTACCAGCTGCTCAAGCAGTATCAGCGCAACCGCCTGCTCGTGTTTTTGGACCCCTCGGCCGACACCTCCGACAGCGGCTACAACCTGCAGCAGGCCATGATCGCCATCGGAAGCGGCGGGCTTTTGGGCAAGGGCCTGGGCAACGCCACCCAGTCGACGCTGGGCTTTCTGCCCGAGGCACCTACTGACTTTATCTTCTGTGTGCTGGCGGAGCAGTTCGGATTTCTGGGGGTCATGGTGCTGCTCGGCTTGTATCTGGCGCTCATCCTGATATGCTGCCGCATAGCCCGAGGAGCATCCACGCTGTTCGGCACGCTCGTGGTGTGCGGCGTGATAGGCATGTGGCTGTTCCAGATCATGGAGAACATCGGCATGGATATCGGGCTCATGCCCATCACGGGCATCCCGCTGCCGTTCATGAGCTACGGCTCTTCGTTCATGGTGGTGAATTTCGCGTTGCTGGGCCTGATCGGCTCGGTGTACGCTCATAAGTAAAGGAGTGCGCATGAAAATGCCGATTGATGTGATGGCCGTCTTCCAGGAGGCCATGGATGTCGACGCGGCGCGGTCGGTGCCCATCACGGTGTCGGTCTTGCTCGATGAGGCGGCGCCTGCCGACCTGGTGGCGTTCGTGCGTTCGAGCTTCGCGAGCGCGAGCCCTCAGGCGCGCGTGTCCGTGAACTACTTCTCTGACGCGTCCGCGGTGTTCGATGCCAAAAGCGACATGGCGGTCATCGCCGCCGGCGTGACGCGCGAGGTGGGCCTCATTGCCCGCAGGGTTCGCGATGCGGGCATCCCTGCGCTTGTCGTGACTACGCTTCCCCAGGTGGTCGAGCAAACGGCCATCGAGCAGGGACATCCCATTCCCGAGGGCGATCTGGTGGCGCCCGTGATTGAAGACGGTGACGTGGTGACGCTCGCCGAGCCCGTGGTGGTATCGAGCGACGGGGCGGGGGAGGTCACCTACGACGTGCCGCCCATCCCCGGCTGGCAGCCCGACGACCCGCTGTCGCTTGAGCCCTACGCTCTCACCTCCGAAATCGCCGAGCAGCTTGCGAGCCGCATGGGCGAATGGGTGGTGGCGTGCTTCCGCGCGAAGCGCCTGGCGTTCGCGCAGGCGTTCGATTTTGTGCGCAGGCCGCTTTCCATGGAATCGGTGCGCTCCACCTCCATGCAAAATGCGGGTGTGGGATTCATTGTGTTCATCCCCGGCGCTGATCTTCCCATCATGACGCTCAACCAGGCGAAGATGGTGCTGCAGATAGCCGCGGCCTACGGCCAGCCGCTTACCATTGAACGCGCCAAGGAGCTTGCGGCCGTGGTGGGTGGCGGCTTCGCCTGCCGTGCGGCGGCGCGCCAGCTGGTGGGCGTGGTGCCTGCGCTAGGTTGGGCCATCAAGGCCGGCATCGGCTATGCGGGCACGGCGGCGATGGGGCATGCAGCCATCGAGTACTTCGAGCACGGCGGCAGCGTGGCGGGCATCGCCGCGGTGGTGGCCGAGGCTCGCGATGCCGCGATGCAGGCTGCCGAGAACACGGGCGCCGGCCGTGCGGCTAAGGGCGCGGCACAGGAGCTGGGTCGTCAGGCGGCAAGCGCCCTGCGCGCGAAGGCGAAAGAGACCGTGCGCACCGCCCCCGAGAAGCTCGCGCGCGTCGCGCAGGCGGCGGCCGAAGCGGCAACGCAGGCAGCGGGTTCGGCCCGTACGCGCTAAAAGCCGCCCGAGGTGCAAGCGCGGCTTCGGCATGCGTTGTGACATCTCATCGCAGGCACCCATTCCGGCCTGCGCTGCATTTCAAAAGAGGAACCGAGCGCCCCGCACTCCGGGGCGCTCGTAGGAAACGAGGGAACTATGACAGACCTTTGGCCCCGCATCGAGGGGCTCATTCGCGAGGCGGGCCGCGGCATCGAGCGGCCTGCGCGCTACATCAACCACGAATGGGGCTGCACGTACAAGCCCGAGGCGACCTACCGCTTCTGCATGACCTACCCCGACACCTACGAGCTGGGCCAGGCCAACCAGGCGATACGCATCCTGTGCAACTGTGTGAACGCGGTGGAGGGCATGGCTGCCGAGCGCGCGTTTCTGCCGGCCGCCGACATGTGCGACCTCATGCGCGAGCGCGACATACCTGCGTTCTCGCTCGAGAGCTGCGCGCCCGTGGCCGAGTTCGACGCGGTGGGCATCACACTGCCGCACGAGCTCGCCGCCACCAACGTGCTGGAGTTCCTCGACCTGGCGGGCATTCCGCTGCGTACCGCCGACCGCGACGAGGCGTGCCCCCTCGTTATGGCGGGCGGTCCGTGTGCGTTCAACGCCGAGCCCTATGCGCCGTTCTTCGACGTGATCATGCTGGGCGAGGGCGAGGAGGCGCTGCCGGAGCTTCTGCAGCTGCACCGCTCCATGAAGGCCGAGGGAGCCTCGCGAGCCGACATCCTGCATGCGATGGCGAAGGTTCCCGGCACCTATGTTCCCTCGCTCTATGAGGGAGTGTCCGAGGAGGAGGCGCAGGAGAGCGGCTCGTGGGTGCGCCCCGTCTTTGATGACATCCCGCAGACCATCGAGAAACGCATCTGGGAGGGCTTTGCCGAATCCGATGCCTACGAGCCCACCATCGTGCCGTTCACCGAGGTGGTGCACGACCGTCTGAACGTGGAAATCCTGCGCGGCTGCACGCGCGGCTGTCGCTTCTGCCAGGCGGGCATGATGTATCGCCCCGTGCGCGAGCGCAGCGCTGACAACATCGTATCGGCCGTGTGCCGCGGCCTTGCCGAAACGGGCTATGACGAAGTGAGTCTGATGTCGCTTTCGTCCACCGACCACAGCCAGATCGAGGAGATTCTGCGCCGCCTGAACCATGCGCTCGACGGCAAGGGCATTTCGGTATCCATCCCCAGTCAGCGCCTGGATTCCTTCGGCGTGGAGATGGCGGAGCTCGTGGCGGGCGGCAAGCGCGGTGGCCTCACTTTTGCCCCTGAGGCCGGCACGCAGCGCCTGCGTGACGTCATCAACAAGAACGTGACCGAGGACGACCTGTTCGGTGCCATCGACGCCGCGTTTTCGGCCGGCTGGCGCCGCTGCAAGCTCTACTTCATGATCGGCCTCCCCACCGAGACCGACGACGACATCAAAGGCATCGCAAGCCTTGCGCAGCGCGCCTACGATCGCGCCAAGAAGGCCGTGCCTGAGAACCAGCGCGGCAATGTGCGCATGAGCATCAGCTGCGCGCTGTTCGTGCCCAAGGCGGCCACGCCGTTCCAGTGGGACGGCCAGATTGCGCCCGAGGAGGCGCAGCGCAGGGTCGACCTTCTGCGCCGCAGCGTGAAGTACAAGGCGGTGGATGTGCATTGGCACGAGCCCGACGTGTCGCTCGTGGAGGCCATGATGAGCCGCGGCGGCCGTGCGGTGGCGAATGTGGTCGAGGCGGCTTGGCGCGGCGGCGCGCGCTTCGATGCGTGGACCGAGTTCTTCAGCCTCGACACGTGGCAGCGCGCCTGCGAGGAGTGCGGCGTGTCGATGGAGGGCGTTGCCCAAGCGGCATGGGATACCTCGTACGTGGTTCCGTGGGCGCATCTTTCCGCGGGCGTGACTAAGAAATTCCTCGAGCGCGAACGCAAGCTGGCGCTCAAGGAAAAGACCACGCCCGACTGTACGATGGGCGCGTGCTCGGTGTGCGGAATCTGCCCCACGCCGTATTCCGGCATCCAGACCCAGGAGGTGCGCCATGGCTGATTTTCGCCTTCGCGTGACGTTTAGCAAGTCGGGTCGCTTGGGGATGCTCTCGCACCTCGAGCTCGCCCGCGCCCTTGAACGCGCCGTGCGCAGGGCCGATCTACCCTATGCGGTAACGCAGGGGTTCTCGCCCCATATGAAGATCGCGTACGGCGCGGCGCTCCCGGTGGGGGTGGAAAGCACCTGCGAGATCTTCGACGTGTCGCTCACCGAGTACGTGCCGGCCGAGGAGGCGCTCTCCCGGCTTGCGCAGGTGAGCGCGCTCGATTTGATGCCGCACGCCGCCCGCTATCTCCAGCAGGGCGAGGCGGCCGCGAGCGTGGCGTTTCCCATCTCGCGCTACGAGGTGCGCCTGAGCGCAGATTGTGGTGGTGCGCAAGAAGAAGGAGAAGGTTCTGCATCCGGCCGAGTTCATCCGCTCGATGCAGTTTGGGGCGGAGGGCGGTCGCGGCGGCGAATGCGTGCTGACCTTCGAGCTGGAGGCTAAAAACACCGGCAGCCTGCGCCCCGATGTGCTGCTCGATGCCATGCGCAAGGAGAGCGGCATCGAGGACGCGCGCGTGCTCTCGATCGTGCGTGTGGAGCAGCGCCCTCTGACGGCGACCGCTTAGCGGAC
>CAUWMI010000008.1:0-10000 GCA_963559755.1 uncultured Slackia sp.
ACCATCCCGTTCTGCTCAACCGCGCACCAACCCTGCATCGTCTGGGCATCCAGGCGTTTGAGCCGGTGCTGGTCGAGGGCAAGGCCATCAAGCTGCATCCCCTGGTGTGCACCGCGTTCAACGCTGACTTCGACGGCGACCAGATGGCAGTCCATGTGCCGCTGGACAACGAGGCTCAGGCCGAGGCCCGCGTGCTCATGCTGTCGTCCAACAACATCAAATCGCCTGCTCACGGCCGCCCGCTGACCATTCCTACCCAGGACATGATCATCGGTCTGTTCTACCTGACCTCCGTGCGCGATGGCTTCCCCGGCGAGGGCCGCGCCTTCATCGACTTCGATGACGCGCTCAACGCCTACGATGCCCGCGCTGAGCTGGACCTGCAGGCCAAGATCCGCGTGCGTCTGACCGCCGACACCAAGGTGGCCACGGCTTACGGCGTGTTCGAGGACTACAAGGCCGGCGATCTGCTGGAGACCAGCGTGGGCCGCATCACGTTCAACAACGTGCTGCCCGAGGATCATCCGTTCATCAACTACGAGATGAACAAGAAGGAGATCGGCCGCCTGATCGAGGACTGCGCGAACCGCTACAGCATCTCTGACATGCCCGCCATCCTGGACGGCCTGAAGAACGCCGGCTTCCACTACGCCACGCGCGCAGGCATCACCGTGTCCATTTGGGACGCCACGATTCCGCCCAACAAGGGCGAGATCATGGCCGAGGCCGATGCCAAGGTCGCCGCGATCGACGAGGACTACGAGATGGGTCTCATGAGCCCCGAAGAGCGTCATCGCCAGGTCATCGACATCTGGAACGAGACCGCCGACGCCGTGGGCGACGCGATGGCCGCGAACTTCGACAAGTTCAACCCCATCTACATGATGGCTTCCTCCGGTGCTCGAGGCAACATCAAGCAAATCCGCCAGCTGGCTGGTATGCGCGGCCTGATGGGCAACACGAAGGGTGGCACCATCGACCGCCCCGTTAAGTCCAACTTCCGCGAGGGCCTGTCGGTTCTGGAGTACTTCATCTCCACGCACGGCACCCGTAAGGGTATGACCGACACCGCGCTGCGTACCGCTGACTCGGGTTACCTGACCCGTCGTCTGGTGGACGTGGCCCAGGACGTCATCGTGCGCGAGATTGATTGCGGCACCCCCGAGGGCGTGCCTTACCCGCTGCACAACGAGAAGGGCGAGCTGGACGAGAACCTGATCGGCCGCTGCCTGCTCGAGAACGCGGGCGAGCTTTCTGCGGGCGAGTACATCGAGTCCATGGATGAGCTCAAGGCGCTCGAGGCCGCGGGCATCACCGAGGTTGTCATCCGCACGGTCATGACCTGCCACGCCGAACATGGCGTGTGCCAGAAGTGCTACGGTTGGGACCTGGCCACCGGCCGTCCCGTCAACATCGGCACCGCGGTGGGCATCATCGCCGCGCAGTCCATCGGCGAGCCCGGCACACAGCTGACGATGCGTACGTTCCACGCCGGCGGCGTTGCAGGCGAGGACATCACGCACGGTCTGCCTCGCGTCACCGAGCTGTTCGAGGCGCGCAAGCCTAAGGGCCAGGCGGTGCTGGCGGAGATTGCCGGCACGCTGCAGGTGACCGGTGACAAGACCACCAAGACCATCACCATCCACGACGCCGAGGGCAACTACCGCGAGTACGTGGTTTCGGCTCGCGCTCAGCTGCTGCCGGGCGTGACGGATGGCTGCGAGGTCAAGGTTGGTCAGCAGCTGACCAAGGGTTCCGTGAACCCGCACGACCTGCTGCGTCTGACCGACCCCAACACCACGCTGCGCTACATCGTTGCCCAGGTCCAGGACGTGTACGTGTCCCAGGGTGTAGAGATCAACGACAAGCACATCGAGGTCATCGCGCGCCAGATGCTGCGCAAGGTGGTCGTGCTGGACGCCGGCGAATCCGACCTGCTGCCGGGTCGCCAGGTGAACCGCTACGAGTTCGAGCGCGTCGCGCAGGAGTGCGAGGCCGAGGGCAAGCAGCCTCCCGTGGGCCAGCCGCTGCTGCTGGGCATCACCAAGGCATCGCTCGCCACGGATTCGTTCCTCTCGGCCGCGTCGTTCCAGGAGACCACCAAGGTGCTCACCGACGCCGCTATCGAGGGCAAGACCGACCACCTGGCCGGCCTGAAGGAGAACGTCATCATCGGCAAGCCGATTCCTGCCGGTACGGGTCTGCCCCGCTACCACAAGGTGGGCCTCACCTATCACGGTCAGGCCGTCAAGCCCGAGGAAGAGGACACGCTGCCCGATTACGCTCCCTCCGAGCTGCGCGAGATCGAGAGCCTGCTGCCGCAGCGCCCCGATTGGTCGCTCGACGACAACTACATGGGCGCCTACCCGAGCTACTTCGGCGCTGGCAGCTTCCGCGGCGGCCGCGGCCAGCAGCTCTCCGACGAGGATGCGCGCCTGTACCTGTACGATGACCTGGGCGTGTCGCAGCGCTGGGCCAACAAGTTCAGCGAGGCCGGCATCGAGACGGTGGGCGATCTGGTTGGCTACACCGAGGACGAGCTCCTGCGCATCGAGGGCATCGGCGCCAAGGCTCTGGAGGAGCTGAAGGCGGGTCTCGAGGAGCACGAGCTGTCCTACCTGCTCGAGGACGACCTGGCTGCGTCCAACGACGACATGAGCCAGCTGCTCGACATGGTGTTCAGCCCCGATGACACCATCCTCATCGGTGGCGATGCTCCTGCGACCTTCAACACCGAGGGCGAGGAGATGCTGGGCGAGGCGCTGCCTCCGCGCAGCTACCATCGCGACCTGAGCGAGCTCGACGCCCTGCTGGGCGGTCTGGGCGACCTCGGCTTCGGCGAGACCAGCAAGAAGCACGAGGAAGAGTCCGACGAGGATTAATTCCGATTGCGGATTTGAAATGAGAGGCGACCCTTCGGGGTCGCCTTTTTGTGTTAGGGTGGCGAAAAGCTATGAAAGGGGAGGAGTCCGATGGAGAATATTCTGTTCGTGGATGCGTGCGTGAACCGCAGTACCTCGCGCACCGAGCGATTGGCGCAGGCGCTGCTCGCAAAGCTGACCGAAGGGCGGGAGGCGCGCGTGTCGACGCTCGTGTTGGAGGATGCCGACATTCATCCTTTGACCGGTGACGATGTGAACCGACGCGCCCAGCTTGCCCGTGCGGGTGTCTTCGACGATGCGCTGTTTGACGCTGCCAAGCAGATGAACCAGGCTGACACGGTGGTCATCGCCGCCCCGTATTGGGACCTGTCGTTTCCCTCCAAGTTCAAGGTGTATCTTGAGCATCTGTGCGCGCAGGGCGTGACTTTCAAGTATTCCGAGGCAGGTGTGCCGGTGAGCCTGTGCCGCGGCAAGCGTTTGTTCTACGTAACCACTTCGGGAGGATACGTAGGCGAGCTAGATTTTGGATATCAGCAGGTCAAAGCGCTCTTTACGCTGTTCTTTGGTTTTGATGTGGCCGAGTGCTTCCGCGCAGAAGGTCTGGATATCATCACCAACGACGCTGATGCTATCATGGCAGAGGCCCTGGCCAGTATCGAATCGGCCCAACTTGATTAATATAAGCAAGGCGTGGCAACGCAAACGAAGTACGCGATAGGTGAGCAGCATGGGGAAGAAGAAAAAGGCGACGAAGCCGGTAGAAAAAACGCAGGCGAAAAGTCCGGAAAGCACGAACGTGATCGCTCTGGACAATGAACAGGTGGAGGGAGTGGAGCCGCTAGTGGCTGCTGATGCCGCAGGGGTCGCTGTGCTTGCTGACGCTGCAGAGATCGCAGAAGTTTCCAGCGTCGTCGATTCCGCGTCTGTCGCGCCTGCGCCGGCGCCTGCCATGACGCCCGAGGAGCTGACGGCGCATATCCTTGAGGCCGGCGCTGCCATCGAGGACACCGTTATCGCCACGCGTCGCTACTTCCATGCGCACCCTGAGCTCTCCACCAAGGAGCTCGCCACCTCCAACAGCATCTGCGCGCGCCTGACCCGTATGGGCATTCCCTATGAGCGTGTTGCGAAAACGGGCATTATCGCCACCATCAAAGGCGAAGCGCCTGACGCTTATGACGAGCAAGGCAATCCGCGCCGCCGTATCGCGCTGCGCGCCGACATCGATGCTCTGCCCGTGACCGAGGAGACGGGTCTTCCGTACGAGTCTAAGAACACCGGCGTCATGCACGCGTGCGGCTACGACTGCCACATCGCCATGCTGCTGGGTGCTGCGCGCATATTGAACGACATGCGCGAGCAGCTCCGTGGCGAGGTACGCCTCATCTTCCAACCGGCGGAGGAGATCTCCATCGGTTCGCGCATGATGATTCGCGCCGGCGCGCTTGAAGGTGTGGACGGCCTGTTCGGCATGCATATCTGGAGCGATGTGGATGCGGGCAAGATCTCCTGCGCGCCTGGTCAGCGCATGGCCAACACCGATTGGTTCCGCATTGATGTCAAGGGTATCAGCGCCCACGGCTCTATGCCGCATAAGGGCGTGGATGCCATCGTGGTGGCTGCCGAGCTGGTGAACGTTATTCAGACGCTGGTGAGCCGCGACATCTCGCCGTTCGAGCCGCTGGTTGTCACCGTGGGCGAGATCCACGGCGGCGAGGCGCGCAACATCATGGCGGGTTCTGCCTACCTCACCGGCACGGTGCGCACGTGGAGCGAGAAATCGCGCAAGATGGTGCCCGAGCATCTGGAGCACCTGGTCAAACGTACGGCCAAGGCGTTCGGCGCCAAGGCGAAGCTCACGTATGAGGAGGGCAACGCCGGCCTTTCCAACGACAAAGTAAGCGCCGCACGTGCCGAGCGCGCGGTGGTAAAGCTCTTCGGCGAGGACGCGCTCTCCGACTACGAGGGCACGCTTGCGGGCGAGGATTTCGCCGAGTACCTCAAGATCGTGCCGGGCGTATTCGCTTTCGTGGGCTGCCGCAATCCCAAGGTGGGAGCTGTGCATCCGCAGCACAGCTGCTTCTACCGCGTGGACGAAAGCGCCCTTGTGCGCGGCTCGGAGTTCGCAGCGCAATACGCCGTGGATTTCCTGGCGGAATAGAGGCGGTTCCCACCATGTCCGGCAATTCGCACACGCTTATAACGCCCAGCAAGAAGCCGCCGTATTTCGTGGGGCGGCCTATCGAGTTCACGGGGTACGTGGATGATTTCGAACGCGCCATCGCGGGCATCGAGTTCTCGCTCGACGGCGGCGCGAGTTGGACACCCTATGCCACCGAGGCAGTGGACAAAGAGCGCGGCGTGCGCTGGCGATTCGTGTACACGCCGCAGAAGCCGGGGCGCTATTTGCTGAAAGCGCGTGCGGTTCGCTCGGACGGCCTGCCTTCGTCGTCGCTTGTGACTGGTTTTGCCTTCGAAGTCCTTCCCGCCATGACCATGTTCGGCGATGCCCGAGTGCGCGCGATTGGCGGCGGTACGCTTGGCGGCGGCTGTCTGTTCCGTTCGCGCGAGCTGGTTGATATAACGCCTGATGACGCAATATTTCTGGCGCGCTCGTTGGGTATCGCGACCATCTACGATATGCGCACGCGCCGCGAGGTGGCCGCGCATCCTGAGCCGTATCTGGTGGGCACCAAGACCATCGCGCTGGAGCCCGCCGAGGAGCGTCGCAAGAAGGACGCGGATAAGCGCCTGGTGGCGGGCGTGATTGGCGCATACGGCAAACCCGAGGAGCGCATGTGCGAGAACTATCGTCGTTACGTGCGCGAATATCCGCTTATCGGCCAAGCGCTGCGCTCTATGGCAGCCGAGGGAACGCCAGCGCTGGTGCACTGTGTGAACGGCAAGGATCGCACGGGCGTGCTCGCCGCCGTGCTGCTCAAGGCGGCGCAGTTCGACGACGATGCCGTGATGGAAGATTATCTGCGCGTGAATGAGGACCATGCCGATTTGATCGCTGAGGAGGCTGATCGGCTGGGCATCGGCATGACGAAACACGAGCGCGCCATTCTTATGTCGTTTCTTGAGGCGCGCCCGGCGTATCTGGCGGCGTTCTTCGATGAGGCCGCGCGCGTATACGGTTCGTTCGAGGGCTACGTGCGCGACGGCCTGCGCCTGACCGACGCTCACATCGAACGCCTTTATTCGCTCCTTCTGCCGCATTAGCGGGGAAGGGGTCGTCATTAGCGCGCCGCATTTGCATTCTGCACCCATGCTAGGTGAATTGTGGCATGGGATAGATTCCGATATGCAAAATATGGCTCTACGTTACAGTTTTAGGCGCTTGCCCAAAATAACTGCACTATTGCTAGTTTGTGAGCTGGGAAAACACGGTCGATCAATCGAGGCTACTTCAGCCGCTCGTGAAAACTATAACGTAGAGCCATATTTTGATTTCATGCCACATCTCGTGCATCGGCGTAGGTGCGTTCGATGCGAGGATAGGCGCATGTGCGGCACTGGATGATGAACTATGCGTAAACGGCGGGGCTTTTGGCGTGCGCTCCAGCGTGTCGTAGTACAATAATATGGTTGCACCAAAGCGCTTTCGGCTGATGGCTTCGCAAAGGGTTTGCGGGGTTGCCACCCGATGAGCGTCAGTATCCAGCGCATCCAACCAAAGGAGCCCGCCGCATGTCCAACAACCTCACCTCTCGCTACGGCACCATGGTGTTTTCCGATCACGTGATGAAGCAGTACCTGCCTTCAGACACGTACAAGATGCTCTCGCGCACCATCAAAGAGGGCAAACCGCTCGACTTGGATGTGGCCAACACCGTGGCGCACGCGATGAAGACGTGGGCCATCGAGCACGGCGCCACCCACTTCGCGCACTGGTTCCAGCCGCTGACCGGCATCACGTCCGAGAAGCATGACTCGTTCATCGAGCCCGTGGGCGACGGCACCGCCATCACCAAGTTCTCCGGCAAGGAGCTGGTGCAGGGCGAACCCGACGCGTCGAGCTTCCCCAACGGCGGTCTGCGTGCCACCTTCGAGGCTCGTGGCTATTCCGCGTGGGACCCCACGAGCTACGCGTTCATCAAGGACGAGGTGCTGTGCATCCCCACGGCGTTCTGCTCGTACACCGGCGAGGCGCTGGACAAGAAGACGCCGCTGCTGCGCTCCATCTCCGCGATTGACACGCAGACCAAACGCGTGCTGGCGCTGTTCGGCAAGAATCCCTCGCGGGTAGTGGTGAACGTGGGCACCGAGCAGGAGTACTTCCTGATTTCCGAGAAGGATTACGAGAAGCGTCAGGACCTGGTGATGACTGGGCGCACGCTGTTTGGCGCGCCGCCGTGCAAGGGTCAGGAGCTTGACGAGCACTATTTCGGCGCCATTCGCCCCACGGTGAACGCCTTCATGAAGGAGCTCGATGACGTGCTGTGGGGCTTCGCCGTGGCCGCCAAGACCAAGCACAACGAGGTCGCGCCTGCCCAGCACGAGCTGGCGCCGGTATTCTCCAACGTGAACCGCGCCATCGACGAGAACCTGCTCACCATGGAAGAGATGAAGCTGCTGGCCAGCCATCACGGCCTGGTGTGCCTGCAGCATGAGAAGCCGTTCGAAGGCATCAACGGCTCGGGCAAGCATAACAACTGGTCCATCGGCACCGAGGATGAAAACCTGCTCGACCCCGGCGACACTCCCGAGGACAACCTGCAGTTCCTGGTGTTCCTCACCTGCATCATTGAGGCGGTTGATAACTACCAGGATCTGCTGCGCATGAGCGTGGCCAGCTGCAGCAACGATCACCGCCTGGGTGCCGACGAGGCACCGCCGGCCATCGTGTCCATCTTCCTGGGCGATGAACTTTCGGGCATCATCGACGCGCTGGCCGAGGGCCACGAGGCCAGCCACGCCTCGCGCGCGTCGCTCGATTTCGGCGTTGACGTGCTGCCCAACCTGGAGCGCGACACCACCGACCGCAACCGCACGAGTCCCTTCGCGTTCACAGGCAACAAGTTCGAGTTCCGCATGCCGGGCTCTTCGGGCAACGTGTCTGATGCGAACATGGTGCTCGACACCGCGGTGGCCAAGTCGCTCAAGAGCTTTGCCGATGCCATGGAGGCGCGCGGCGATGAGGAGTTCCGCACCGCCGCCGTGGCTTACATCCAGCGCGTGCTGTCCGAGCACAAGCGCATCCTGTTCTCGGGCGACGGCTATTCGGAGGAGTGGCACGAGGAGGCGCGCCGCCGCGGCCTGTGCGATTTCCCCACCACCGCCGATGCGCTGCCGTGCTTCGTGGAGCCCAAGAACCTGGCGCTCTTCGAGGAGATGGGCGTGCTTTCCGAGACCGAGGCGCGCAGCCGCTACGAGGTCAAGCTTGAGAAATACAACAAGCTCATGAATATCGAGTGCACCACCATGCGCCGCATGGCTCGCCGCACGTATCTGCCGGTGATCAGCGCGTATGCCACCAAGATTGCCAAGGGCATCACCACCATCACCGAGGCCATGCCCACCGCCAGCATGGAGCATGAGCGCGCTGAGCTTGCCACGCTGACCGACGGCGTGAGCGCGATTTACGAGGATCTGGAAGAGCTCGCGCGCCTGCATGAGAAGGCCGAGGCGTGCACCGATTCGCAGGAGAGGGCCAACGTGTACGCGCACGAGGTCAATCCCGGCATGGAGCGCCTGCGTGCTGCCGTGGATGCGATGGAGCCCATCGTGGCGCGCGAGTACTGGCCCGTGCCCACGTACGACGACATTCTGTTTTACGCGTAATGTTTCGCGCCGGTTTTCTGGCCGGTGCCTGTTCTGGCGAACGAATGTGACGCTGTTCTCGAAATGCGCCGTCCATTTCCGGGCGGCGCATTTTCATGTGCGGGGATGAAAAGCCATGACACTCTCATTCCCCGAAATTCCAAAGCATCTGGTCGGCTTGAATCGAGCTGCCCGTTTGTTGAAGCCCTGCGCTCCATGAGGATGCACGGGACACCTTCGTGTATGATGCATTATTTGGAAACGATGCGCGCCCCGGCGCGCTTGCGAGTAATCGCCGATACACGAGGTGAAATATGGGATTTCGTTCTAAACTTGCGTCGTTTGCGGGCCGCGCGGCTCGCTGGGGCGGTGAGACGTTCATGCATCGTGCAGCGGGCAACATTCCGGGTGCAATCGCGCTCAAGATCGATCCGCTCGTTTTAACGGATTTGGCGCGCCAGGTGGACCCCGTGATTGTGGTTTCGGGAACCAACGGCAAAACAACCACAACGAATCTTATCGCCGACTGCCTGGCTACCTCCGGCAGGCCGCTCGTGTGCAACCGTGAAGGCAACAATCTGCAGTCCGGCGTGGTCACGGCGCTGTTGGTGGGGCCGGAAGCGAGCAAGGGCGTTGATGCGGTCCACGGTTCGGCTGCTTCATCCGCGACCCCCATCGCCTGCTTCGAGTGCGATGAACTCTACACCAAATTCGTCCTGCCGCGCGTGAAGCCGCATTATTTCATGCTGCTCAACCTGTTCCGCGACCAGCTCGATCGCTTCGGCGAGATCGACCGCATCCAGGATGTGATCGCCGAAGCCCTGCGCAATACGCCCAACACGGTGTTCGTCTATAACGGTGACGATCCACTGTGTGCCGCTATTGCCGACCGCGTGCCCAATCAGTCGATTGCCTTCGGCATTGAGGGTGACCTGGGTCTTTCCGCCGACCGTGTGAGCGACAGCCGCTTCTGCCAGAAGTGCGGCGGCGTGCTGGAATACGAATACGTGCACTATGACAAGCTGGGCGCGTATCGCTGCAAGGAGTGCGGATGGGGCAGGCCCGAGCTGAAGTTCGCCGCCGAGAACGTGCGCGCGACCGACGAAGGCTTCGTGTTCGATATCGATGGGCGCGAGGTGCGCACGGGGCAAACGGGCGTGTACATGGTGTACAACGTGCTGGCGGCATACTCGGCATCCAAGCTCTCCTCCCTGGTGAAATATGATGGTTTCCAAAAGAGTGTATTGGCGTACCAGCCTACGAACGGACGCTTGCAGGTGTTCGATTTCGGCGAGCGCAGCGTGATGACCAATCTGGCCAAAAACCCCACCGGCTTCAACCAGAACATCCGT
>CAUWMI010000009.1:0-9341 GCA_963559755.1 uncultured Slackia sp.
AAGCTCAAGGCGTGCGTCCATCGCATTGAGCATTCTCGCGCACGCTTTCCGCGACAGGGAGGCGCGCAGGTCGCTCGGCAGCGCGCGGCGTGCCTCTAAGGCGTGCTTTCGCATGAGGGTTTTCCGGCTCGCGATATCCATGGTTCCTCGATTCGCGCTTTGGGGTGGCGGAGGTTTCGCAGCTGGTTGCGTAATCGGCTGCGGGTCGAGCTTTATATGATACGCGAACCGCTCTCGTTCTTTTCGAGCTCTATCGTTGAGCACCCTTGCGTTCCGTGAGCGGACCGCGGCTTTACTTCGATTTTGCGTTACGCAGCGCTCCCGCGATTTTCCAATCTGCTATGGTTGAACGATGGCGCGTTTGCGCTGCTGCTAAGGAGCCGTGCGAGAGGGGACCGATGATCGAATATTTCCGCACCACCGAGGACACGCGCTCCCTCGTGAAGCTCGATGCCGAGGAGCACGGCTGCTGGATTGCGCTGTTCGAGCCTACGTTCGATGAGCTGCACGAGATCTCCGAGCGTTTTGAAATCGACCAGGATGACCTGATGGCACCGCTCGACCCCGAAGAGGTGTCGCGTGTGGAGCGCAACGAGCACTACACCATGTTCATCGTGGACACGCCCGTGCGCGATGAGGCGCCGGGGGCTCACGGCTACAAGACCATCCCTATCGGCGTATTCGAAACGCCGCACCACGTCATCTCGGTATGCTCGCTGTACCGCATCCCCATCATCGCCGTGCTCAAACGGCAGCGCGATCTGCACGACACGGCTGAGGTGCGCAAATTCACGAGCGACATGCTGCTGGCATCGTCCTCGGCGTACTTCACCTCGCTGCAGGTGCTCAACAGGCGGCGCATGCGCTTGGAGCAAGATATGGAGCACCCCACGCGCAAGGATCTCGAAGAGCTGTTTGACCTGGACGAATCGTTCGTCTACCTCACCACGTCGCTCACCACCAACGACACCATGCTCGAACGCTACCGCCGCTACGTGTTGCTCTCGGCTGACGACGAGGTGCGAGAGCTGTTCGACGACGTGATCATCGAGAACCGCCAGGCGCTTGAGAGTACGCGCATCTATTCCGGCATCCTCGACTCGACCATCCAGCATTTCGGAATGATCATCGACCAGGATCTGAACCGCACGATGCAATTGGTGGCCACCATCACGCTCGTGCTGTGCGTGCCAACCGTGATTGGCGGCCTCTTTGGCATGAATGTGGATGGCATCCCGCTGGCAGGTTCGCCCTACGGTTTCGCCATCGTCACCGGCGTGACGGCCGTGCTGCTGGTAGCCTTGCTTGCGCTGCTGAAGAAGCTCAAGTGGTTCTAAGCGTTCCGCTGTTCTGCAAACGGTAGATGACTTGCATTGGCGCTCTTCCGCCGTTTACCGATTGGTGATTGAACTTTGCGCCGTTCGCCGCAAGAGACTTTACACAGATTTGAACTTTATCTGACGCGCGGTTTTACGTTGCCCCGCTACACTATGAAAGGTTGCGCAAATGCTGCTGCATTGCGTGCTTGTCCTGCCCAAGCTACAGTCCAAAGAAGGGAACCGGAACAAGAAATGGAGCTAGGAACTCTCATAGTCGTCGGGCTCGTCATCATCGTCGCGCTCATCTTCGACTTCACGAACGGTTTTCATGATACGGCTAACGCCATGGCGACCTCCATCGCCACCGGCGCTTTGAAGCCTAAGACCGCCGTTCTCGCCGCCGGCACGCTCAATCTGGTCGGCGCGTTTCTGTCCGTCGAGGTGGCCAAGACCATCTCGGGCGGCCTCATCAATGAGGATGTGGTGACAATCGCGCCGGAATTCATCCTCGCGGGCCTGATTGGAGCCATTCTGTGGAATCTGCTCACGTGGCTCGTGGGCCTGCCGTCCAGCTCCTCGCATGCCCTGTTCGGCGGCCTGGTAGGCGCCGTGATCGTGGGCGCGGGTGCTGCGGGCGTGAACTTCGGCGCGGTACTCACCAAGATTCTCATTCCGTCTATCCTGGCGGTCATCGTGGCCGGCCTGGCTTCGTTCACGGCAACGAAGATAATAACGGCGATTACCGCACGCATGGACCAGAGCAAGGTCGAGTCCGGTTTCCGTCACGGTCAGACTATCACCGCGTGCCTGGTGGCGCTCTCGCATGGCACCAATGACGCTCAGAAGACCATGGGCATCATCACGCTGACGCTGGTTGCCGTGGGCGTTCAGGCTCCCGACTCCAGCCCGGAGCTGTGGGTTGTGGCCCTGTGCGGCCTCGCCATCGCCCTGGGTACCTACATGGGCGGCTGGCGCGTCATCCGCACGCTGGGCAAGGGGCTGACCGAGATCAACACCCCGCAGGGTTTTGCCGCCGAGTCTAGCTCCGCGACCGTCATCCTGGCATCCTCCCACCTGGGCTTCGCGCTTTCCACCACGCAGGTGTGCTCCGGTTCTATCATCGGCACCGGCCTTGGCACCAAGGGCAACGATGTCAACTGGGGCGTCGCGGGCCGCATGGTCATCGCCTGGCTGGTCACGTTCCCCGCTGCCGGTTTGATCGGCGCCTTCACCTGCCTGTTCACCAAGTTCGGTACCGCGGGCACGGTGTTCATCGTGCTGGCCGCCCTGGTTGCTGGCTTCGTCATCTTCCGCCTGTCGCGTCGCAACCCCGTCAACGCCATGAACGTGAACGAGCGCTCCGACGTCAAGCTGAACGCCGATTCTGCCGATTCCGACACCGCCGCCCAGGCTGCCTAAAGGAGGGGAGCATCAATGCAGGAACTCATCATGCAGGAAGTCACCGGCTTCGCTACGGTGCTCGTCACCGCCGTTGTGGTAGCGGCCGCGATCGCCACGCTATATTCTTGTGGCCTTCGTCTGTGGGAGAAGAGTGCCGATGGGGGAGCTGCGGTGGCCCGCGTCATTTCCATCGTGTGCTTCGCCGCGTGCGTTGCGATTGTGCTGTTCGCTCTGTGGCTGATTGTGCCCATCTTCCACTAAGGTAAGCTCCGCGAACCGGCGCGCCTCGCCCGGCATGGGCCGTGAGGCCGCCTGGCGCGTAGCGCGTCGAGTTCGCGACCGATAGAGAGGTTTGACCAATGACTAAGATTCTTGTAGGCGTTGACGGCACCGCCCGCGGCGATCGTGCCGTGGAGTGGGCCGCCCGTCGCGCCCAGCGTACTTCGTCCCAGCTCACCCTCATCACGGCCGTGGGCCTGGATTCCGCCAAGGCCTTCGGTGCCGACACCGATGCCGTGCGTGACACCGTCGAGGCGGCCCTCAAGGGCCTGGCCGAGAAGCTGATGCAGGAATGCGAAGGCATCCAGGTGGATTGGCTGATTTATGACGAGGGCATCCTCGAGGCTCTCGCCGATGCGTCCGAGGGCTACGACATGGTGGTTCTGGGGTCGCACCACAACGCCAAGATTGGCGAGATGATCGGTGGCACCAAGGGCCTGAAGCTTTCCATCACCGCCTCCGTTCCCACGGTGGTCGTGCCTGAGAGCTGGGATTTCGACGATCAGGGCAAGGGTATCGTCGTGGGCGTGGGCCCCGATGACTTTGACGAGGGCGCTATCTCCTTCGGCGTGAAGGAGGCCATCGCAACCGGGGAGTCGCTGGAGCTCGTTTCCGCGTGGGGCCTGCCGGCCGGCCTGTCGCGTCCCGCCGAGGCCATGGGCGGCGGTCTGGGCCCTGTGGGCGACCAGTTCCAGGCGAAGATCGACGCGCACATCGAGCGCATCAAGGCCGAGCACCCCGATCTCGAGATTTCGGGCCGCACCATCGAGGGCTCCTCTCCGTCGAAGGTGCTGATCGCGCACGGCGGCAAGCGCCGTCTGCTGGTCATGGGCACGCATGCGCGCTCCGCGTTCGGCCGCGCCATCTTCGGCTCGGTCACGCACGACGTGCTGCTGAACCCCAATATCCCCACCGTGGTGGTTCCCAAGCCGTAAACGGCTGCTGGATTTCAACGCTCGTGGCAAGGCGTCGCCTGGTAGGCGGCGCCTTTTTGCATCTGCCGCACAAAATGGAGGGCATTTCAAGAAATTTCTTCACATTCGCTGCAAAAATGTGGCAAAAAGGGTGGAAGAGTGAGGAATGACCTGGGAAAACGATTTAAGAGGGGAATGGATACGCCCGGACGCGTGGCGTTTGACAGCCCATGTCAGCGGTGTTAAAGTACCGCCTTGCGTCTGATGCAGGCGTTTGTTTTCGTGCCTCGTATGCTGCGTGACCGGAAACAAGGATAACCCAAGCGGGAGGCCCCAGGGTTGAGAAATGGGCCAAGCGCGCGGCGCATCCAATCTGTAGGAAATAGGCGAATTAAGAGGAGAACTACTTTGCCTACCATCAACCAGCTGGTCCGCAAGGGCCGCGCCAAGCAGGTCGACAAGAAGAAGACCCCGGCGCTCAAGGGTAACCCCCAGAAGCGTGGCGTGTGCACCCGCGTGTACACCACCACCCCCAAGAAGCCGAACTCGGCTCTGCGTAAGGTCGCCCGTGTCCGTCTCGTGAACGGCATGGAAGTGACCGCGTACATTCCTGGCATCGGCCACAACCTGCAGGAGCACTCCATGGTGCTCATCCGCGGCGGCCGTGTTAAGGACCTCCCCGGCGTGCGCTACAAGATCATTCGCGCCGCCCTTGACTGCGCTGCTGTGAACAACCGCATGCAGGCCCGCAGCCGTTACGGCGCCAAGCGCCCCAAATAAGTAGGAGTAAGACGCGCGGGCTTTAAAGGATAAAGCCTAATGGGCGGAGCGCCCGAGCCCAGACCCGCAAGGGGAGGGCGGCCCGAAAGACAGGGCAGAACCGGGAATCGCCCCGAAGCGCGCACAGAACATGAAGGAGCATTCATATGCCGCGTCGTGCAGCAGCCGTCCGTCGTGAAACTCAGCCGGACGCAGTGTACAACAATCGTTTGGTCACGCAGCTGATCAACAAGGTTCTTCTTGACGGTAAGAAGTCCCTCGCCGAGCGTATCGTCTACGGTGCTTTCGACATTGTTGCCGCCAAGTCCGGGCAGGATCCCCTGTCCGTGTTCAAGAAGGCCATGGACAACGTTCGCCCCACGCTCGAGGTCAAGCCGAAGCGTGTCGGCGGCGCAACCTACCAGGTCCCGATGGAAGTCAACCCCCGTCGTGCCACCACGCTCGCCATCCGTTGGATCGTGGACTTCTCCCGCAAGCGCAAGGAGCACACCATGGCTCAGCGTCTTGCCGCCGAGATCCTGGATGCGTCCGAGAACACCGGCGCTTCGGTGAAGAAGCGCGAGGACCTGTACAAGATGGCCGAGTCCAACCGTGCGTTCTCGCACTACCGCTGGTAAGAGAAGGGCAAGCAATCAATGGCTACTCCTAAGATCTCTCTTCAGGATACCCGTAACATCGGCATCATGGCCCACATTGACGCGGGCAAGACGACGACCACCGAGCGTATCCTTTACTACACCGGCAAGACCCACAAGATCGGTGAGGTTCACGAGGGCGCTGCCACCATGGACTGGATGGTCCAGGAGCAGGAGCGCGGCGTAACCATCACCTCCGCAGCCACCACGTGCTACTGGAAGTACCCCGGCGGTGCCGACAACGGCAAGTCCTACCGCTTCCAGATCATCGACACCCCCGGCCACGTGGACTTCACGGCCGAGGTCGAGCGCTCGCTGCGCGTCCTCGACGGCGCCGTGGCCGTGTTCGACGCGGTTGCCGGCGTGCAGCCGCAGTCTGAGACCGTGTGGCGTCAGGCTGAGCGCTACGGCGTTCCCCGTATCGCGTTCATCAACAAGTATGACCGCGTGGGCGCTGACTTCTTCCACGCCATCCAGACCATGCGCGATCGCCTGGGCGCCAACGCCGTGGCCGCGCAGATTCCGATGGGCGCCGAGGACAACTTCTGGGGCGTCATCGATCTGGCTACCATGACCGCATGGGACTTCAAGGCCGACGACAAGGGCATGACCTACCCCGAGGCCATGGACGCCATCCCCGACGAGTTCGCCGAGCTCGCCGCCGAGAAGCGTCAGGAGCTCGTGGACGCCGCCGCTGACTGCGACGACGCTCTGATGGAGAAGGTCCTCATGGACGAGGAGTTCACCGTCGAAGAGCTCAAGGCCGCTCTGCGCAAGGGCGTCATCGAGTGCAAGGTCAACCCCGTGTTCGTGGGCTCCGCCTACAAGAACAAGGGCGTGCAGGAGCTGCTCGACGCCGTGGTCGACTACATGCCGTCCCCGGTTGACGTTCCCGCCATCAAGGGTACGAACCCCGATACGGGCGAAGAGGACGAGCGTCCGAGCGACCCCAAGGCTCCGTTCGCGGCTCTGGCTTTCAAGATCATGACCGACCCCTTCGTGGGCAAGCTCACCTACCTGCGCGTGTACTCCGGTACCCTCGACGCCGGCTCCTACGTGGTCAACGCCACCAAGGACAAGAAGGAGCGCATCGGCCGTCTGCTGCAGATGCACGCCAACCAGCGCGTCGACGTGGAGAAGTGCTCCGCTGGCGACATCGTTGCCGTCGTGGGCCTGAAGGACACCACCACCGGCGACTCCCTGTGCGATGAGGGCCATCCCATCATCCTGGAGTCCATGGAATTCGCCGATCCGGTTATCGACATCGCCGTCGAGCCCAAGACCAAGGCCGAGCAGGACAAGATGATGATCGCCCTGCAGAAGCTGGCCGAGGAGGATCCGACTTTCCGCGTGTCCACCAACCACGAGACCGGTCAGACCATCATCGCCGGCATGGGCGAGCTCCATCTGGAGATCATCATCGACCGTCTGCTGCGTGAGTTCAAGGTCGAGGCTAACGTTGGTAAGCCGCAGGTCGCCTACCGCGAGCGTCCGGGCCACGAGGTGCTCAACGCCGAGGGCAAGTTCGTTCGCCAGTCCGGTGGTCGCGGTCAGTACGGCCATGCGATCATCAACATGTACCCGCAGGAGGCCGGCGCCGGCTACGAGTTCGAGAACAAGATCGTGGGCGGTGTGGTTCCCAAGGAGTACATCCCCGCTATCGACAAGGGCATCCAGGAGGCGCTGAACTCCGGTGTTCTGGCCGGTTACCCCGTCGAGGATGTGCGCGTCGAGCTGATCGACGGCTCCTATCACGAGGTCGACTCCTCCGAGGCGGCGTTCAAGGTCGCAGGCTCCATGGCTATCAAGGATGCCCTGCGCAAGTCCGATCCGGTCATCCTCGAGCCTATGATGGCTGTCGAGGTTGAGACCCCCGAGGAGTACATGGGCTTCGTCATGGGTGACATCCCCAGCCGTCGCGGCCTGATCCAGGGCCAGGAGAAGCGCGGCAACGCGGCCGTCATCAGCGCGAAGGTTCCGCTGAGCCAGATGTTCGGCTACGCTACCGACCTTCGTTCCGGCACCCAGGGACGTGCGAGCTACACCATGCAGTTCGACTCCTACGAGCCGGTTCCCAAGAACGTGGCCGAAGAGATTATCAGCAAGGCTGGCGGAAAGAACGCCTAACGGCACCGCCCGCGCTATTTGGAGGAAATGAAAGTGGCTAATCAGAAGATTCGCATCCGCCTGAAGGGCTATGATCATGAGATCGTGGATCAGTCCACCAAGCTCATCGTCGACACCGCCCAGAAGACCGGTGCCAAGGTCTGCGGACCTATCCCCCTGCCCACCGAGCGCAACCTGTACTGCGTCGTTCGCGGTCCCCATGTCAACAAGGACTCCCGCGAACAGTTTGAGATGCGTACCCACAAGCGCCTGATCGACATCTTGGAGCCGACCCCCTCGACGGTTGATTCGCTCATGCGTCTCGACCTCCCCGCGGGCGTCGACATCGAGATCAAGCTGTAAGGAGTGTATGAGATGATCAACGCTATCTACGGCAAGAAGATCGGGATGACCCAGATCTTCGACGAGAACGACCGCGTGGTGCCCGTCACCGTTATCGTGGCCGAGCCCAACAAGGTCTGCCAGGTCAAGACCACCGAGACCGACGGCTACGAGGCCGTGCAGCTTGGCTTCGGCTCCATCAAGGAGAAGAAGGTCAACAAGCCCATGGCGGGTCACTTCGCCAAGCAGGGCATCGCTCCCACCCGCTACCTGCGCGAGGTTCGCGTGGAGAACGCGTCGGAGTACAAGGCCGGCGACGAGCAGACCGTGGCTGCTTTTGCCGAGGTGAAGAAGGTCGACGTGACCGGCACCTCTAAGGGTAAGGGCTTCCAGGGCGTTATCAAGCGCCATGGCTTCGGCGGCGGCCGTGCGTCCCACGGCTCGCACTTCCATCGCATCCCCGGCTCCATCGGCCAGTGCGCCACGCCTTCCCGCGTGTTCAAGGGCGTCCGTCTGCCGGGCCACATGGGCTGCGATACCGTGACCGTCAAGAACCTCGAGGTCGTTCGCGTCGACGCCGACCAGAACCTCATCCTGGTCAAGGGCTCCGTGCCGGGCGGCAAGAACGGCATCGTGCGCGTTCGCATGGCTTAAGCGACCTTACCTTATAAGAGGAGTACACCATAATGGCAAACATTGAGATCAAAGATGCCAGCGGCAACAAGGTCAAAGAGGCCGAGCTTTCCGCCGCTGTGTTCGGCATCGAGCCGAACGTGCATGTGATGCACACGGTCGTGCGCTCCATCCGCGCCGGCCTGCGTCAGGGCACGCACGACACCAAGACCCGCGGCGAGGTCCGTGGCGGCGGCAAGAAGCCGTGGCGCCAGAAGGGCACCGGCCGCGCCCGTCAGGGCTCCATCCGTTCTCCCCAGTGGACGGGCGGCGGCACTGTGTTCGGTCCGCATCCCCGCAGCTACGCCTTCCGCGTGAACCGCAAAGAGGTCAAGCTGGCTATGCGTTCCGCCCTGTCCGCTAAGTTCGCTGACGGCGAGCTGATCGTGGTTGACGGCTTCAACTTCGAAAAGCCCTGCACCAAGGACGCTGTGGCCGCTCTCAAGGCTCTGGGCTGCGACCGCCGCACCACGCTCGTGATTGCTGACGACGACGTGAACACGTTCCTGTCGTTCCGCAACATCCCGACCGTGACCATCGTCCCCGTTTCCGAGGCTACCACCCTGGAACTCGTCGACAACAAGAAGCTGGTGCTCACTGGTGCCGCTCTGGAGCGCTTCGAGGAGGTGCTTGCATAATGAAGGATCCCCGCGAGGTCATCATTCGCCCGGTCATCACCGAGCACAGCTACGACATGATGGAGAAGAACACCTACACCTTTGAGGTGGCCAAGGACTCCAACAAGGTCGAGATTCGTCAGGCCGTCGAGGCTATCTTCAACGTGAAGGTCGTTCGCGTGAACACCATCAACGTGAAGTCCAAGCCCAAGCGCGTGCGCTACCAGCTGGGCCGCACCCGCACGTGGAAGAAGGCCATGGTCACCCTGGCTGCCG
>CAUWMI010000010.1:0-7505 GCA_963559755.1 uncultured Slackia sp.
AGGAATCATGATGAAAGATAAATCACCCGTCAACATCGTGGTGCCGGTCTACAACGTCGCTGACCTGCTGTCCCGATGCGTCGACTCACTGCTCGCACAGACATACGAGGATGTACGAATCGTCCTGGTCGACGACGGGTCCACAGACGACTGCCCCGCAATATGCGACCGATACGCAGAACAAGACCCGCGCGTCACCAGTCTCCACAGGACGAATGGCGGGCTCTCAGCTGCCCGTAACACGGGAATCGACCACGTGCTCTCAATCGAAGAACCCTCGCGCGGACGATACATAGCGTTCGTGGACTCCGACGACTGGGTCGAGCCCGGATACGTCGCGTCCATGCTCGAGACGCTGGAGGCGTCCGGCGCGGACGCGGCGCAGTGCGGCCATTTCGTCTCCTACGCGCCGGACAACGAGGACGACAAGGACCCCGCCCACACACGCACGACGCTCGACCGTGCTCAAGCAGTTGAGAGCCTGTGTCGCAACGGCCTGTGGGACGTGACCGCATGGAACAAGCTGTACCGGCTCGACCTGTTCAGGCAGATACGGTATCCGGAGGGGTTCTTGTATGAGGACACCGCCACTACGTACCTGATCACGCAGGAATGCGACAGGGTCGCGGCGGACATGACACCCCAATACCACTACGCGCAGCGCTACACGTCCATCGCGAACGGTACCACCTGGAAGGACAGCAAGCTGGACCTCGTGCTCGCCGGCGACCGGATGGCCGCATGGGTGTGCGAGCACTATCCCGACCTTAAAACGGCCGCAGCTGAGAAGCGGGCGTACGTGCGCCTCTCCACGCTTTCCCAGATGGTCAACACTGGTCATCATGACAAGGACCTCGCCCGAAGACTGCGCCGGGAGGTCCTCTCGGTTGCACCAACCGTGCTGTGCGATCGCAGGGCGTCGAAGCGCGATAAGCTCGGCATTCTCGCTCTGCTTCCCGGCTTCTGGTGCTATCGCGCCATCTGGAGTCGCTACTACGAGGCCAAACGAAACAGGACCGTGGCCGGTCCGACCGGAACACCCGACACAACAGGAAAGGAACAATCATGACAACAGCGGCGGTGATCACGCTCCATCAAGTCGACAACTATGGCACACAGCTTCAGGCATACGCCACGCAGGAGAAGCTGAAGCAGTATTTCGACAACGTCGTTCTCATCGACTATCGACGTCCCGATACGTATGGCAAAGGCCTGGTCGACTCCTTCGCCAAAGGCAATCCGGTGAAGGCCCTGGCGTTCCTGCCAACCTACTTGTTATGGAAGAAAGTGTTCAACGGCTTCCGCAGCAAATATCTGAACCTCACGGAAAAAACGTATCTCAGCGAATCGGATTTCAAAAACTTCAACGATTTCGCTGACGTGTACGTCTCCGGCAGTGACCAAGTGTGGAATTCCGGATGGAACAAGGGAGTCATTCCATGCTTCTATCTGGACTTTGCCCCTGACGGAAAACCCAAGTACGCGTATGCGTCCAGCTTCGGCCGAAGCCATCTCGACGAGAACGAAGTCAACCAGTCGAAGAAGTACATTAATCGTTTCGACATGATTTCCGTACGAGAGCAGAGCGGCGTTGATATTCTGAATGATCAGTACGGATACCACAACGCTGTGCAAATCGTCGACCCCACGCTGGCGATGCCGGCATCGTTCTGGCGTTCCATCGCCACGAGACCGCGGGTTAAAGGCGACTACATCCTTATCTACAACCTGAACCGCAGCAAAGAGTTCGACGGATATGCGGATGAACTGTCACGCAGAACAGGCCTGCCTATCTACCGATTCTGCACCCGCGTGGATCAAGTATTCCGGAACGGCAAAAGCCTCGTAGTGCCTGAAATCCTCGATTTCGTTTCCCTTATGGACAACGCGAAATACGTGCTGACTGACTCATTCCACGCGACCGCATTCTCCATGAACATGGGAACCGAGCCAATCTGCATCTACCCGGGCCAGTATTCCGGAAGGCTTTCCGAGTTCCTGAAGCTCGTGGACTCCGAGCAGCGCCATGTGGACGGATATGACGACTTCGACGTGATTAATCGGCATGTGGACTTCGCCAAGGTCGAACGAATACTCGACGCAGAGCGCACGAGGGTCGACGAATACCTCGTCAACATGCAGCAAGCAGTACTCGCAAACAAACAATGATTATTCATCACTCACACTTAATTGGAGGATTCAAATGAGTGAGAAGCTCAGAGCAGTGTTTCACGCGTGCGTCCCGCGTCCTATAGCGTCAGCAATACGAAATCTACGGCAAACACTTCATCTTTACAAAGACTCCGTTCTTCAGGCACATCGATATAACCGAAACTACTCCCGTGTTGCCTCTACCGAGCTCACACAGTTGGAAACACGAATCATGTTCCTGAGCCATCAGATAGAAAAAGGACTCAGCCATAGCGATTTTCGATATGGCTTTGGACGCAAAGTGTTTCTCGAACTTCCAGCCATGCTCAAAAGCTTAGAGCTAGCCGACAGCAACTATGAGGAAAACACCGTATTTCAAGAGTCGATGTCAGCACTACACGAGTACATGGAACGCCATATTCGCGCGGGCAAGGATATCTCATGGCAAAAAAGTCTTTTCACCAACGAGCAATGGAATCGTATTAAGTCCGCAAATCCATCACGCGGGGGAAGCATCGTCATCCGACGGTCAACAAAAGCTAACAACTCGCTCCTACCTTACGCTCAACTTAATGAACACCGTCATTCGGTACGAGAGTTTTCCGAGGAGCCAGTAGATGTTAATCTCATCGAGCAAGCCATTGACATGGCTATGAGGACACCGTCCGTCTGCAACAGACAACCAACTCGAGTTCATCTGATCCTAAACCCTGAAATCATCACTAAGGCTTTGGCTATCCAAGGAGGAGTAAGAGGATATGCGGCACCCCCTGCCCTTATTCTCATTACTTCCGACCTGCGATCGTTCATCACATCCTATGAACGGAATGAGGGGTTCACTGACGGCGGACTTTTTGGTATGTCCCTTCTTTTGTCGCTTGAATCCTTAGGACTTGCTTCCTGCCCTCTGAACACCATGTTCACGGCAAAAGCAGATAAGGATACCCGCAAACTTCTGAATCTCCCTGATAACGAAGTGCCAGTCATGTACATTGAGGTCGGCAACTTCCTTGAGGAAACTCGCACATGCGCATCTGTTCGTTATACAGGAAATCAAATCACGACAGTCATCAAATAGGAACTGCTGATTTCTTATGCACGAATCTAAAACATTAGCTAGATGAGTCAACCTAAAGACAATGAAGGCTACGAATAACAAATCATATTCGCGTATTTTTAAGAATGCGTTGTTCCTATACGCTCTCACGTTTTCGAACTATCTGATCGGACTGTTGCTCCTGCCGTACCTCTCTCGCGTGCTCAGCGTGGAGAAGTTCGGCGTGATCGGATTCGCGACGTCGTTCTGCCTGGTGTTCCAGATGGTGGTGGAGTACGGTTTCCAGCTGTCGACCACCGCGATCATCTCCGTGCATCGCGACGACAAGGCAAAAATGTCCCGAACCATCTCGACGATGACGTACACCAAGCTGTTGCTGGCGTGCGGCGCGTCGGCTGTGTTCCTGGCATGCGCGATGTTCGTGAACATGCTCCGCGGCCATTTCGTGATCATCCTGCTGTTCTTCGTGGACTCAATCGCCAAAGCACTGCTTCCGGACGCCTACTTCAGGGGCATCGAACGCATGAAAGACATTACCATCCGCGCGGTGTCCGCGAAATCCGGAATCTTGGTGGCGACGCTGTTGTTCGTGAAGGGCGATGACACCCTGATCATATATCCCGTCTCGATGATCGTATTCGATACCATCGCGCTCTTGTGGGCGTTCTCCCTGCTCAAACGCGACGGCTTGAAGGCGACCAGCACCACCATGAGGGAAATGTTGGAAGCGTTGAAAGACAGCTTCTGGTTCTTCATATCCCGCATATCCGTGAGCATCAACGGATCATTGGGATCCATCTTCCTCGGCATGCGCTACAGCCCCGAATCCGTGGAGATGGGCCTGTACTCCGGCGCGACCAAATTGTCGTCCGCCGGAGAGCAGATGATTCCGCCGCTCGGCGACGCGCTCTATCCATCGATGGTTAACAAGAAGGACTACAGGCTGTTCTACCGCATAGTGTTGCGGGGCGGCATTCTCTGGTTCCTCGCGTGCGTGCTGGTAGAAGTGCTGGCAACGCCGTTATGCGTGCTGATTCTCGGCGGACAGTACGCCAGCGCGGGCGGGTTCTTACGGATACTGATGGTCGGCGTGTTCTTCGGATATTTCAGTTTCATGTTTGGCTATCCAGCGCTCTCGCCGATCGGGAAGGCGACTTGGGCGAACGCGGCGATCATGGTCAGCGCGATCGTGAATCTTACGGCCTGCGCGGTTCTGTGGCTGGCTGGAAACATCACGCCGTTGACGGTGTGCGTGGTGTTCTCCAGCACCAACATCACGACCTTCATCGTGCGCTTCGGCGCGTTCATGAAATTCAGGAACTTAGCGGAACGGGATGCAGAATGAGTGGTTCCAAGCGTATCGAGTGGATCGACGTGGCCAAGGGTGTCGGCATCGTACTGGTCAGTTTCGGACACCTCAGGAACGGTGACGGCGAAAGCGTGTGGCTGCCCGCATTGGACGCGCCCATCGACGCGATATACCTGTTCCATATGCCCTTGTTCTTCCTGCTGGGGGGGCTCACGTTCAACAGGAGGGGCGGGTTCAAGGCGTTCCTAGCGAGCAAAGCCAAGACGTTGCTGGTGCCGTATTACGTGTTCTCCCTGTACTTCCTCGCGAAACCGTTCGCGATACTGCTCATACCATCCATGCGCGCGGCCTTCCAGACAAGCCACGACTACGGTATTGCGCACCAGTTCCTCGACGTGCTCGTCATGGGCAACGGACTGTGGTTCCTCATGGCGTTCTTCGTGGGAGAATGCCTGATGTACGGGCTGACCAGCCTGACTGATGACGGGCGCGTGCTTGCCGCTATTGGAATGGCGTCCGTCATCCTGTCGACATTCGTCTCGTCCCAGACCGGATGGCCTACACTACCCTTCCAGATTGTGGCCGGAGTCAAGGCAGCTGGCTATATGTGCGTCGGATACGTGCTGAAGGAATGGCTCAAAGCCATTCCGCGCGGGAGAGCAGGCGTACCGTCAGCTTGCGCGGCCGTAGTGTTCCTGACGTTGGCGGTACCGGCCGTGGCAGGAATCGTACCGGATGGTCCGGCGCTGCTGACCGCATCGGTCGCGGCGGCATTCTTTGGCACGTTCGCCGTCATCTGGCTGTGCATCGCGGTGGGGTCATGCCGGATGCTGGCCTATATCGGGCGCTACAGCCTCGTCTATTACGCGCTGAACGCATTGACACTCAACATCATGAAAATCGGGCTTTTCCGCGTCATCGGCATCAACGTGGCGTCCACACCGTGGTTTTCACAGCTTCTCGCGGGCCTCGCGGCCACCGCCCTTGCGCTCGTGCTGCTGACCCTCGCGAACCTTTTCATACAACGCTGGATGTGGTGGGCCATAGGCAAAAAACGCCCATAAACCCGGGTAAGGGGCTACGGACATTTTCTTGGAGTTAATCACGCAGCCAATCCATGGCTCAGCCAGTATTGTACCGGGCTCATCCAACCAAGCGATTGCTTGATGCGATCGTAGTTGCACCAGTGGATGCACTCATCGATCAACGCGAGCACCTCCCGCACCAACGCGTTCCCCAACTCCAATTCCCCGACCCTGCGGTGCAGCGCCTCCACGTCATCGCCAGGGGAGTCGCACGCCGCGGCTTCGACGGCGCCCCGCCGTCCTGCGCGCGGTATTCCTGTTCCCGGGCGGCAACGCGGCCATGCCGTCCTCGCGATACGCCATTGACCCAATGGGCCACGGCGCCCACGCCCACGCCGAGCTGCCGGGCGGCTTGCTTCTGCCGCATGCCGCCCAATACCAGTTCGATCGCCTTCTGCCTGGTTTCCATGGGGATGATGGGGCTCCTCATACGCCCGGCATGACGGGGATCCTTCGCCAGCCAGCGTTCCAGGCACTGACTGGTCGGATAACCGAGATGTTCGACCACTTCGGCGGCTGTCATTGATGTCGTGAGATAGAGTTCCACCGCCCGCTTGTGTCCCTCGGGACTGAACACAACCAAATCCTTTCGTTCGGTCTCCAAGAAAACGTCCGCAGCCCCCTCCCCAACACCAGGAAAAACTGCCATTGTTTAACGAAATCTTACTGTTATGCCTTACCTTCCATCAGTATGCACCCTTATGAGTGACGACGGCACCGACAGTGCGGAAAAGCAGCACGATGTCTCCCAGCATGGACCAGTTCTGCACATAGCTGACGTCCAAAGACTCGGATTCTTCCTTACTCAAGTTGGATCTGCCAGACACCTGCCACGGACCGGTAATACCAGGCTTCACCAGCATACGAGTGGCATACGTCTGGTTGTATTGAGCCACCTCCTCAGGTAACGACGGGCGCGGGCCCACCACGCTCATATCACCCTTCAACACGTTCAGGAACTGCGGAAACTCGTCAATGGAGAACTTGCGGATAAACTTGCCCACCTTGGTGACTCGCGGATCGTCCTTCATCTTGAAGATGAAACGACCATCCTGACCGGTTTCTTTCGCCAGTTCTGCCTTCATCTTGTCCGCGTTCACCACCATAGAACGGAACTTGATCATCTTAAACGGCTTGTTACGACGCCCAACGCGAGTCTGAGTGTAGAAAATAGGACCGCCATCGGTAAGCTTGATAGCAATCGCAGTAGAAACGGTAACAATCGCAGTAACAATCACGGCAAACAGCGAAACCAGCACATCAAAAACGCGCTTTTTGCACATCTCCCATGGCGAATACTGCGACAGGCTGATCGTCATCACCGTCGTACCCTGAATCACACGGATATTAGTCTCATAACCACTCACGTCCACTGCGGAAGTGACTACCGCAATCTCCAGATTCATGGTTTCCATGTTCAGCACAAACGTGTTGAAATTATCCGAGAAGCGCTGCATAACATCCGTGGCCATCACCGTCTGTACGCCCATCGAAGCGGCACGTTCGGCGAAGTTTCCGCAATACGGCAATGTGGCGATGTCCCTACCACTGATTTTGCGGATTCGTTCCTTGAAATCGGCAGGTGCGGCAACAGCCGCCACAAGCCCAGTCCGCTTGTTCAAACCAATCGGGCACACCGCAATAGCATGATAATTCAGTTGGCACTTCTGGCTCAGGAACGCCAAAGCATGCTCAATGCCCTCAGGGGAACCAACCACTACGGTGCCATACGAATACGCGCCCTTTTCACGGCTGGACAGTACAAACTGGCGGATAGTCAAACGCTCCAGCATGGTAATCAGGAATGCGCACAGCAACACCAAGCCGGTATGCAGCAAAGGTATATAAAGGAAAAGGTCATGGAACGTTGGATTATTGCAGCATATCTTATGTGCAAGAAATC
>CAUWMI010000011.1:0-5513 GCA_963559755.1 uncultured Slackia sp.
CACTTTCGCAGAATAAAGTGCGCTAGCGCCTTGAAGCGCCGCCGCTCGGCCCTATAATCAGCTCACTTGAGCAAATGCGACGACAGGGCGAGTAGGGACGAATCCATCCCACAGCAAGCAGGCGTAAAGAGCTCTGGGCGCACGGCGCAAAGCAGCCCGCGAAGGGGCGGCACAGGCGCGTCGGACGCACCATCTCGCTGAGAACCTGCGGTGGACGGCCCCGAAAACTCCCTCGAGCAGCCAGGCAGAACGCACGTCGTGCATGCGGGCATCACGCCGCAGCATGCCGCGCCGCACGGGCAACCCTCGCGCGGCGCCCGCGTCAGTACGCCTCGGCCGGCGCCACCGTTACCGGCATCGAGCGAAGCCCTCGCCTCGCCGCCCGCATCCTCGAGCATGAACCGCACACATTCGAGGAAAGCGAGTTGAACCAATGCAGCTTCGAAGCGATGCCATCAAAAAGGGGCTGGCACGCGCCCCGCACCGTAGTCTTCTGAAGGCCGACGGCCTGACCGACGAAGAGCTTGAGCGCCCCCTCGTCGCCGTTATCTCCGCGCAGAACGAGGTCATCCCCGGGCACATGCACCTGCAGACCATCGCCGACGCCGTGAAGGCAGGCGTGCGCATGGCCGGCGGCACTCCGCTGCAGATCAACACCATCGGCGTATGCGACGGCATTGCCATGAACCATGAGGGCATGCACTACTCTCTCACCAGCCGCGAGGTCATCGCTGACAGCGTCGAATGCGCCGTGCAGGGCCACCAGTTCGACGCCATGGTGCTCATTCCCTCGTGCGACAAGATCGTCCCCGGCATGCTCATCGCCGCGTGCCGCCTGAATATCCCCACCATGCTCGTGAGCGGCGGCCCGATGCTCGCTGGCCGCGACAAGCAGGGCAACGAGACCGACCTGAACACCCTCTTCGATGCCGTGGGCCAGGTGACCGCCGGCACCATGACCGAGGAGGAATGCGCCTGGTTCGAGAACACCGCCTGCCCCACCTGCGGCAGCTGCTCGGGCATGTTCACCGCCAACTCCATCTGCTGCCTGTCCGAGGCGCTGGGCCTGGCGCTGCCCGGCAACGGCACCATCCCCGCCGTGTACTCCGAGCGCATCCGCCTGGCTAAGCACACCGGCATGAAGGTGATGGAGCTTCTGGACAAGGGCATCACCGCGCTCGATATCATCAATGAGAAGTCCATCCACAACGGCATGGCGCTCGACATGGCCTTCGGCGGCTCCACCAACACGATGCTGCACCTGACCGCCATCGCGCATGCCGCCGGCTGCCCCGTGACCATGGACGACTGGGATAAGATTTCGGCCGAAACCCCCAATCTTACGCGCATCGCGCCCGCCGGCCCGCTGCACATCGAGGACCTCAACGCCGTGGGCGGCATCCCCGCCATCATGGGCGAGCTCGGCCGCTGCGGCCTGCTGAACACCGACGCGCTCACCTGCCACGGCACCGTGGAGGAGTGGCTGGCTGAATGCCCGCCGGTAGACGGCGAGGTCGTGCGTTCCAAGGAGAACGCTTACAGCCAGACCGGCGGCCTCAAGGTGGTGCGCGGCAACCTGGCGCCCGACTGCGGCGTGGTGAAGAAGAGCGCCGTTGACCCCGATATGTGGCAGCACTCCGGCCCCGCCCGCGTGTTCGAGAGCGAAGAGGAAGCCTGCGAGGCCATCTTCGGCGGCAAGATCAACCCCGGCGACGTGGTGGTCATCCGCTACGAGGGCCCGGCCGGCGGCCCCGGTATGCGCGAGATGCTCACGCCCACGAGCGCCATCTGCGGCATGGGCCTGGCCAAATCGGTCGCGCTCATCACCGACGGGCGCTTCTCCGGCGCCTCCAAGGGCCCCTGCATCGGCCACGTTTCCCCCGAAGCCGCGGCCGGCGGCCCCATCGCGCTCGTGCATGAGGGCGACATCATCGACATCGACATCGAGGCGGGCCGTCTCGAGTTGAAGGTATCCGACGAAGAGCTTGCAGAGCGCCGCGCGGCGTGGCAGCCGCCCGCGCCCAAGTACACCACGGGCGTGCTCTCGCGCTACGCCAAGCTCGTGACCAGCGCAGACAAGGGGGCGTATTTGTCATGATGACCGCGTCAGACCCCATTGCCGAGTACAAGGCGCGCGCCATTTCCGGCACGCCCTTCGGGCCCGGCAGCCACACTGAAAAAGAAGGGCAGACCATGACTGGCGCCCAGGCCGTCATCGCGAGCCTCGAAGCCGAGGGCGTGGACGTGATGTTCGGCTATCCGGGCGGCCAGGCCATCAAGATCTACGACGCCTTGTACGATTCCAAGAAGATTCGCCACGTGCTGGCGCGCCATGAGCAGGGCGCCACGCACATGGCCGACGGCTACGCCCGCGCCACCGGCAAATGCGGCGTGGTGCTTGTGACCAGCGGCCCTGGCGCCACCAACACCGTGACGGGCATCGCCACGGCCTACATGGATTCCATCCCCATGGTCATCATCACGGGCCAGGTCACGCGCGGCGTCATCGGCACCGACGCGTTCCAGGAGTCCGACATCGTGGGCATCACCATGCCGGTGGTCAAGCACAGCTTCCTTTTGCAGAGCACCGACGATTTGACCAAGACGTTCCGCGAGGCGTTCTACATCGCCACCACCGGGCGCCCCGGCCCCGTGCTCATCGACATCCCCAGCGACCTTGCCAGCACGCAGATGGTGTTCCACTATCCCGATAGCGTGAACCTGCCCAGCTATCGTCCCACCTATAAGGGCAACGCAAAGCAGATCAAGCAGGCCATCAACCTGCTTGCCCAGTCCAAGCGCCCGCTGCTCTACGTGGGCGGCGGCGTGGTCGCGAGCCACGCATGCGCCGAACTTTCGCGCTTCGCCGAAATGACGCAGATCCCCGTGGTCACCACGCTCATGGCCAAGGGCGCCTTCCCCACCTCTAACCCGCTTGACTTAGGTCCCGTTGGCATGCACGGCTCCAAATACGCCAACATGGCCATGACCGAATGCGACCTGCTCATCGCCGTGGGCGCACGGTTCTCCGACCGCGTAACGGGCAAGCTTTCCGAGTTCGCGCCGCACGCCAAGATCATCCACATCGACATCGACCCTGCCGAAATCGGCAAGATTCGCGATCCGCAGGTGCCCATCGTGGGCGACGCGCAGGGCATTCTCGCCGGCATGATCGAGCAGGCCGAAAAGGCGGGCATCGGCTCCGTGGGCTCGGAATGGTTCGCCCAGTGCTGCGAATGGCGTAAGCGCTGGCCGTTCTACCACGACGAGTTCACCGATTATCCCGGCCAAATCGTGCCTGAAGTGGCGCTTGACGTGCTGTCCTCCAAGCTTGATTCCGCCACCTCCATCGTCACCACCGAGGTTGGCCAGCATCAGATGTGGGCGCATCAGCACATCGCCCGCGACACGACGCGATCCTTCCTTTCGAGCGGCGGCCTGGGCACCATGGGATTCGGCTTCCCCGCCGCCGTGGGTGCCAAAATCGGCTGCCCCGATAAGCAGGTGGTGTGCGTGGCCGGCGACGGCAGCTTCCAGATGAACGAGCAGGAGATGGCCACCGCCATCATCAACAACGCCGCCGTCAAGGTGATGATTCTGGACAACCGCGCGCTGGGCATGGTGCATCAGTGGCAGAAGCTGTTCTACAACGAGCGCTACTCCTCCACCATCCTCGATCCCGTACCCGACTTCGTGAAGCTGGCCGATGCATACGGATGGCAGGGCGAGCGCATAGAGGACCCCGACCAGGTTGAGGACGCCATTCAGCGCATGCTCGATGCAGAGGGGCCGTACCTTCTGGACGTAGCCATTTCGGCCGACCAGAACGTTTACCCCATGGTGGCGCCGGGCGCAGCGCTTGATGACATCATCGGCGCAATCGACCTTACGGTGGGCGGCGTGCGCGTGTCCGAGAAGGGCGCCGGAAATGCAGCGGCAAAGGAGGGCGAATAACCATGAAGCATATTCTCTCCGTGCTGGTTGAAAACAAGCCTGGCGTGCTCTCGCGCGTGACCGGCTTGATTTCGCGCCGTGGCTTCAACATCGAGTCGCTCACGGTGGCCCCCACCGAAGACGAAACCATGTCGCGCATGACCATCGTCATGGATGCCGACGACCTGGGCTACGAGCAAATCACCAAGCAGCTCCACAAGCTGGTAAGCACCTACAAAATCAGCGACATGACCGGCGAAGACACCATTGAGCGCGAGCTGGCGCTATTCAAGGTGGCCGCCGGCCCGGAGCGCCGCCACGAGGTGATCGAGATCGCCAACGTGTTTCGCGCCAAAGTGGTGGACGTGGGCAAAAACTCGCTCACCATCGAGGCTACGGGCGACGCCGACAAACTGGGCGCCATGGAGGACCTCTTCCGCGCCTACGGCATCAAGCAGCTCACCCGCACCGGCAAAGTGGCTATGTCGCGCGGGGCTCGCGACTAACTATGTCCCTCAGGTCGCCGCAACGACAGCGAGCGCGCTGTTCGTCAGAAGCAATAAACAGTCAACTAGAAAGGAAGATTAGAATGGCTGTTACTATCTACTATGAGAACGACGTCGATCCCAAGGTCATCCAGGGCAAGAAGATCGCCGTCATCGGCTACGGTTCGCAGGGTCATGCGCATGCGCTGAACCTGATGGACTCCGGCTGCGACGTGCGCGTCGGTCTGCGTGAGGGTTCCTCCAGCTGGGCCAAGGCCGAGGAAGCGGGCCTGAAGGTCACCGACATGGACACCGCCGCCGAGGAAGCCGACCTCATCATGATCCTCGTTCCCGACGAGACCCAGCCCAAGGTGTACGAGGAGCACATCGCTCCGCATCTGAAGGCCGGCGACACCCTGGCGTTCGCCCACGGCTTCAACATCCACTACGGCTACATCAAGGCGCCCGAGGATGTGAACGTCATCATGTGCGCTCCCAAGGGCCCCGGCCACATCGTGCGCCGTCAGTTCGTCGAGGGTTCCGGCGTGCCTGATCTGGCCTGCGTGCAGCAGGATGCTACCGGCGACGCGTGGGACATCGCGCTTTCCTACTGCTGGGGCGTGGGCGGTGCCCGCTCCGGCATCATCAAGGCCACCTTCAAGGAGGAGACCGAAGAGGACCTGTTCGGCGAGCAGGCCGTGCTCTGCGGCGGCCTCGTCGAGCTGGTGAAGGCCGGCTTCGAGACGCTGGTTGACGCCGGCTATCCGCCTGAGCTGGCCTACTTCGAGTGCTACCATGAGATGAAGATGATCGTCGACCTCATGTACGAGAGCGGCATCCACTTCATGAACTACTCCATCTCCAACACCGCCGAGTACGGCGAGTACTACGCCGGTCCCAAGGTCATCAACGAGCAGAGCCGCGAGGCCATGAAGGAGATCTTGAAGCGCATCCAGGATGGCAGCTTCGCCAAGGAGTTCGTCGAGGACTGCAACAACGGCCACAAGTGGCTGTTCGAGCAGCGTGAGAAGATCAACGAGCACGAGATCGAGAAGACGGGCGAGAAGATTCGCTCCATGTTCACCTGGATCAAGA
>CAUWMI010000012.1:0-4653 GCA_963559755.1 uncultured Slackia sp.
CCTGAAAAACACACCTGACGCACTACACTCGCGATTTTTGCCACGCTTGTCAAAAAAAAAAAACGCCGGCACTGTAGCCGGCGCAAGCTTGCACATGAAAAGAGGCCGCCCATTGGACGGCCTCGATAATTAGTCTTCCACAACCTCGACGAGGTGCTTGACCTTGAAGATCATGCCACGGATGGACGGATTGTCCGGCTGATCAACGGTGCGGCCAATCTTGCCAAGGCCCAGCGCCTTCAGGGTCTTGCCCTGGTCGGCCTTGCGACCGATGGCGGAGCGGGTCTGGGTGATGTGGAGGGTCTTAGCCTCAGCCATGGTTTAAGCCTCCTTCTTCTCGGACCAGCCGTAGATCTCAGCAACGCTCATGTTGCGGCGAGCAGCCACTTCATTGGCGCTGGAGAGGCCCTTGAGGCCCTCAGCGGCGGCCTTGACGATGTTCATCGCGTTGTCGGAGCCCAGAGACTTACCGAACACGTTTTCGACGCCGGCGAGCTCCATCAGAGCACGAACCGGGCCACCAGCGATAACGCCGGTACCAGGGGCAGCGGGCTTCAGGAACACGCGGCCCGCGCCGAACTCGCCCATGATCTCATGGGGCAGAGTCTTGCCCTCGGTCAGAGGCACGGTGAACATGTTCTTCTTGGCGTCTTCGATGCCCTTCTTGATGGCGATAGGCACTTCCTGGCTCTTGCCCATGCCAACGCCAACACGACCGTTGCCGTCGCCCACGACCACGAGCGCGGTCAGAGCGAAGCGGCGGCCGCCCTTGACGACCTTGGAAACGCGGTTGATGTAGACCACGCGCTCCTGAAGCTCAGGAACGGCGGACTGATTCTTTTCTTCTTTACGAGGAGCCATAAATGTCCTATCCCTTCCTAGAACTTCAGACCGGCTTCGCGAGCGGCCTCGGCCAGCGCCTTGACGCGGCCATGGTACAGGTTACCGCCACGGTCGAACACGATCTCGGTGATACCGGCGGCAACAGCCTTCTCGCCAGCGATCTTGCCGAAGGCGGCAGCGCCCTCGACGTTAGCGCCGGACTTGCCGGTTGCCTTGAAGTCCGGGCCGAGCGTGCTCACGCCCAGCAGGGTCTTGCCGGCCACGTCGTCCACGAACTGGACGTAGATGTTGGAGTTGGAGCGCGTGACGCAGAGCCTCGGGCGAGCGGCGGTACCGGAAATCTTACCGCGCACGCGACGATGGCGACGAGCCAGCGCAGCTTGCTTCTTCATGAGTTTCTTCATCGTAAAAATCCCTTCAC
This sequence comes from uncultured Slackia sp., assembly GCA_963559755.1. Lineage (GTDB taxonomy): Bacteria > Actinomycetota > Coriobacteriia > Coriobacteriales > Eggerthellaceae > Slackia. The sequence continues at coordinate 1,265 of CAUWMI010000012.1, forward strand.
GCCTTTAAGCTACTTGTCGCCCTTGGCGGCCTTGCCCAGCTTGCGGCGGACAACTTCGCCCTCGTAGCGGATACCCTTGCCCTTGTAAGGCTCAGGCTTGCGCCACTTGCGGATGACAGCGGCGGTCTCGCCCACCTGCTGCTTGTCGGCGCCGTTCACGACGATATGGGTCTGATCAGGCACCTCGAAGGTGATGCCCGCGGGGGGCTCCACGACGACGGGGTGAGAGTAGCCCAGCTGCATCTCAAGGTTGGAACCCTTGAGAGCGGCACGGTAGCCGACGCCCACGAGCTCGAGCTTCTTCTGGAAGCCGTTGGACACGCCCTCGACCATGTTGGCGATGAGGGTACGGGTCAAGCCATGGAAGCTCTTGGCCTGGCGGGAATCATCAGGACGGGTCACCACGATCTGGCCGTCCTCGAACACGACGTTCATCATCGTGTTGAAGTCGTAATCAAGCTCGCCCTTGGGACCCTTGACGTGAATGTGGTTGCCCTCGATGGACACTTCGACTCCGGCAGGAACCGGAATGGGGTGCTTACCGATACGAGACATATCTAGCTCCTTCCTTTCCTACCAGATGTACGCGATCACTTCGCCGCCGACGCCAGCCTTGCGGGCGTCACGGTCGGTCATAACACCTTTGGAGGTGGACACAACAGCGGTGCCCAGGCCACCCAGAACGCGGGGCAGCTCGTCCTTGCCAGCGTAAATACGCAGACCAGGCTTGGAGATGCGCTTGATGCCGCGGATGATTTTTTCCTTCTTGTCACCATACTTGAGGGTGATCTCGAGGATGTCGCGAGGCTGTGCAGGGAGAACTTCGTAACCCTGGACATAGCCCTCTTCGGTCATGATGCGGGCGATTTCGGTAAGCTTCTTGGAAGACGGCATGGAAACCGTAGCCTTACCGGCAGAATTAGCATTACGCACGCGCGTAAGCATATCTGCAATGGGATCGTTCATGCTCATGTTTTCTCCTTTGGTTCGTGATGAGCGGAGTCGGAGGTACGTAATGGCGCCCGTAACGCGTACGCCTTACCGACCAGCACACACAGCGTGCAGGTTTTCCTACCAGGAAGCCTTGGTCACGCCGGGCAGTTCGCCTTTGCTTGCGAGTTCACGCAGGCACACGCGGCACAGACCGAACTTGCGATACACAGAGTGCGGACGGCCACAGCGAGTGCAGCGAGAATACTTACGAGTCGAGAACTTCGGCTCGCGCGCAGCCTTGGCGATCATCGATTTTTTTGCCATGCTTTTCCTTCTTTCCTATTTCTTCACTCAACAGATAGCGTCGAGTAGAAACCTAGTTCTTCTTGAACGGGAAGCCCAGAGCATCCAGAAGAGCCTTGGCATCCGTGTTGTTTTCAGCGGTGGTGACGAAGGTGATGTCCATACCACGGGTACGATCAACCTTGTCGTATTCGATCTCGGGGAAGATCATCTGCTCGGTGATGCCGAGCGTGTAGTTACCACGGCCGTCGAAAGAGGTCGGGGAAATACCACGGAAGTCGCGAACGCGGGGCAGAGCCATGGACAGCAGACGGTCCAGAAACTCCCACATGCGGTTGCCACGCAGGGTGACCTTGCAGCCGATAGCCATACCCTGGCGGATATGGAAGCCTGCGATGGATTTCTTAGCGCGCGTAACGCAAGGCTGCTGACCGGTGATAACACGCAGGTCAGCCATAGCGGCATCGAGCTGCTTGGAATCGGAAGCGGCAGCGCCGACGCCCATGTTCACAACGATCTTCTCAAGGCGCGGAACCTTGTTGATGTTGTCGATGTTGAGCTCGCTTTCGAGCTTGGCGACGATTTCGTTGGTGTACTTTTCCTTCAGACGAGGAGTAGCCATCTTTAAATTTCTCCTAACCGATGAATTAAACGCAGGATTTCCGACCCCGCGTCCCTACACCTGCGTGAAAACACACAGGGAGGGTCATTCTACCAAGTAAGCGGGGATTTTGAAACCCCCGCTCACAAAGTACATTTATTTCTTCTTGGGCTCGTCGATATCGGCGCCGCACTTCTTGCAGACGCGAATCTTCGTGCCGTCCACGCGCTTGTTGGACACGCGGGTGGGCTTGCCGCACTTGGGGCACACCAGCATCACGTTGGACACGTGAATCGGGGCCTCCACGCTCATGATGCCGCCCTGCGGGTTCTGCTGCGTGGGACGCATGGCCTTCTTCACGATGCCGCAGCCCTCAACGACGACGCGCTGCTTCTGCGGAACGCTACGCAGGATAACGCCCTGCTTGCCCTTGTCCTTGCCGGCGATGACCTCGACCTTATCGCCCTTCTTGACGTTCATCTTCATGTCTCGCACCTCCCTTACAGCGTTTCAGGTGCCAGAGACACGATCTTCATGTACTTCTTGTCGCGCAGCTCGCGGGCGACGGGCCCGAAGATACGGGTGCCCTTGGGAGCGCCGGAGTTGTCGATCAGGACGGCGGCGTTCTGGTCGAAACGGATGTAGCTGCCGTCGTTGCGACGGACCTGCTTCTTCACGCGCACGACGACGCAACGCACGACGTCGCCCTTCTTGACGTTGCCGTTCGGCATAGCTTCCTTGACGCTGCAGATGATGACGTCACCGAGGCCAGCGTAGCGGCGCTTGGAGCCGCCCAGGACCTTGATGCACTGCACCTTGCGTGCGCCGGAATTGTCGGCAACGTTCAGCATGGTTTGCATCTGAATCATTGTGCAATCCTTCCGATACTATCTCAACCTGCAGCGAGATTACTTGGCCTTCTCCACGATCTCGACGAGGCGCCAGCGCTTCATCTTAGACAGCGGACGGGTCTCCATGATGACCACGGTGTCGCCCACGCCGCACTCGTTGTTCTCGTCGTGCGCATGGAACTTCTTGGTGGTGGTCATCATCTTGCCGTACACGGGGTGCGGCTTACGCTCTTCGGTCTTCACCACAATGGTCTTGTCATTGGCCGCGCTCACGACGACGCCCTGACGGACCTTGCGGGAGTTACGGGTCACTTCACTCATATTTCCCACCTAATCCTTACTTCTGTGCGCCGGAAGCGGCGATCTCACGGGCGCGCTGCTCGGTCAGAAGACGCGCGATGTCCTTCTTGACCTGCTTCACGCGAGCGGTGTTGTCCAGCTGGCTGGTGGCCATCTGGAAGCGCAGGTTGAAGAGCTCTGCGCGAGCCTCCTTGAGCTTAGCGGTCAAGTCGTCGGAGGAAAGTTCACGAATCTCGACGGCCTTCATTATTCAGCCACCTCCGTTTCCTTGGAAACGATCTTGCACTTGATGGGCAGCTTATTGATGGCCAGACGGAGGGCTTCCTTGGCGGTAGCCTCGTCAACGCCGTCGATCTCGAACATGATGCGGCCCGGCTTCACGACGGCAACCCACGCCTCGG
>CAUWMI010000013.1:0-4555 GCA_963559755.1 uncultured Slackia sp.
TCAAAGAAGTAGAACACAAACCCTGCGCATGCGAACAGCAGCGCGGTCTTGCGCGAAACAAGGTAGGTGGAGAAGCAGAGCGCCGCCGCCATAACGCTTATGAGGAGGATGCAAAGGGTGTAATAGAACAGAACAAGATACATGCCCGATATGCTCCTTCCAGACGTGCTCCGAACAACGCAGCCGACCCACCGGGGAAGGAAGGGGCGAACCCGGTTGTACTTTCTGCTGCGCCACGGATGATTATACCTCCCTCTTGTCTAAATGCCTCAACACTGTTTTAGGTTCAATGCAGCATAACCGCAGCTCATGTATATCTAAACCCAACTTACACCCGCATACATCCCAAGTTTCACGTTCCCAAACGCACCCATTGCGGGCTACAGTCCAGCCATCGGGACATCGACCGCAGGACAGCCTTCCGACGAATGCCGACATCCCCGACCTCGCGCGAAGAGAGGACGCGCATTCGGATACGCCTCCGAACCGTCATCCGCGGGAAGGCTACGCACCGTCGATAGAACCCAGGGGATCCTCAAGTTTTGCGGGTTCGCCCGCACCACGCTCGGGCGCGCAGGTCGCAATCGTCGCGACCAGGGAAGCACACGCATCCGAGCCTCGCAACCGAAGGAGGGTATTATGGCAGCAGAAGCAACCGCTAGCGCGGCCTCCGCAGCTCCGCCCAAAAAGAAGTTCAAGCTTAAAGTCCCAACTGCGTTCACCATTCTGTTCATCATCACCATTCTGGCCGTCATCGCGACGCACTTCATCCCTGCCGGCCAGTACGCGAAGGTCGAGTATGTGGCCGACGCGGGCATCTTCCAAATCACCGAGCCCGGCGGCGAGGTGCGCGAAGTCGAAGGCACCGAAGAAGCCTTCTACGCCGATGAGCAGCTGAAGGACATGAAGATCGATGTCAATCAGTTCCTCAACGGCGCCATCACCAAGCCCATCTCGGTGCCCGGCACCTACACCCCGCTCGAGTCGGCTCCGATGGGCCCCTACGACGTGTTCACCTCCATGGTCAACGGCACCATCAACGGCGTGGACATCATGGTGTTCATCCTGGTGCTTGGCGGCCTGATTGGCGTGGTCAACGCATCAGGCGCATTCGAAAGCGGCCTGGTCGCGCTCACCCAGAAGACCAAAGGCCGCGAGTTCTTCCTTGTGTTCCTGGTATCCGCGCTCATGACGCTGGGCGGCACCACCTGCGGTCTCGAGGAAGAGGCTGTAGCGTTCTACCCGATTCTGGCGCCGGTGTTCATCGCGCTGGGATATGACTCCATCGTCACGGTGGGCGCCATCTTCCTGGCCGGCTCCATGGGCACCACGTTCTCCACGATCAACCCGTTCGCCGTGGTCATCGCGTCCAACGCCGCCGGCGTCCAGTGGACTGAAGGCATCGAATGGCGCATCGCCGGCTGCATCGTGGGCGGCATCGTGGTCATCGCCTACCTGTACTGGTACTGCAAGAAGATCAAGAAGAACCCCGAGGCGTCCTACACCTACGAGGACCGCGAGCACTTCGCCAGCCTGTTCAACGTGCATGACTCCAGCTCCAACGAAATCAAGCCGTTCACCTGGCAGCGCAAGCTCATCCTGGTTCTGTTCGTGCTGGCATTCATCCTGATGGTCTACGGCGTCGTCAACCTCGGTTGGTGGTTCCCGCAGATGGCCGCATCGTTCCTCGCCATCGCCATCATCTGCATGTTCCTGACCGGCCTGGACGAGAAGTCCATCACCGACGCGTTCGTCAACGGCGCTTCCAGCCTCGTAGGCGTGTCGCTGATCATCGGCCTGGCCCGCGGCGTCAACATGATCATGGAGGAAGGTCTCATCTCCGACACGCTCCTGTACTGGGCAACCAACGCCGTCAACGGCATGCAGGGCCCCGTGTTCATCCTCATGATGATGGTCATCTTCTTCCTGCTGGGCTTCATCGTTCCCTCGTCCTCCGGCCTGGCCGTGCTCTCGATGCCCATCTTGGCCCCCTTGGCCGACACCGTTGGCATCGACCGCTCCATCGTCGTGTCCGCCTACAACTGGGGACAGTACGCGATGCTGTACCTGGCTCCCACCGGTCTTGTCATGGCAACGCTGACCATGCTCGACATGAAGTACACGCACTGGCTCAAGTTCGTGCTGCCGATGGTCGGATTCCTGTTCGTCTTCGGCGGAGCGCTCCTTGTGGCACAGGTTATGCTCTGCGGAGCTTAAACCCCTAAGGATGCGCGTCTTATCTGCCGAGACGCGCATCCAACCCCGGTTACGCCCCAGCATGCGCTAAAGTATGAGGGGTACGAATACGGCCCACCGCCCGGCCTTATGGGCGGACCACCCAGGCAAGCAGCCGTCGCGCGCAGGTGCACGGCTCATCCAGAGAAAGGAATTCCATCATGGGCGTCAATCTCTCCGGCCGCAGCTTCATCAAGCTCCTCGACTTCACCACCGAGGAAATCGAGTACCTGCTCAAGCTCTCCAAGAACTTCAAGGACATGAAGCGCGCGGGTGTTCCGCACCGCTACCTGGAGGGCAAGAACATCGTGCTGCTGTTCCAAAAGACCTCCACGCGCACCCGCTGCGCCTTTGAGGTGGGCGGCATGGACCTGGGCATGGGCGTGACCTACCTGGATCCCGGCTCGTCGCAGATGGGCAAGAAGGAGTCCATCGAGGACACCGCCCGCGTGCTCGGCCGCATGTATGACGGCATCGAGTTCCGCGGCTTCGCCCAGGAAGACGTCGAGGAGCTCGCCGCCAAGGCAGGCGTGCCCGTATGGAACGGTCTGACTGACCTGTGGCATCCCACCCAGATGCTCGCCGACATCCTGACCGTCCAGGAGAACTTCAACTACGACATCAAGGGCAAGACCCTGGTGTTCATGGGCGATGCCAAGAACAACGTGGCCCGCTCGCTCATGGTCGTGTGCTCCAAGCTGGGCATGAACTTCGTGGCCTGCGGCCCCAAGGACTGCATGCCCGCCAATGACGTGATCGATGCCTGCAAGCCCATCGCCGCCGAGAACGGCTGCACCATCACCCTGACCGACGATGCCGAGGCCGCGTGCCGTGGCGCGCACGTCATCTACACCGACGTGTGGGTTTCCATGGGCGAGCCCGACGAGGTGTGGGAGCAGCGCATCAAGGAGCTCACCCCCTACCGCGTGACCAAGGAGCTCATGGCGATCGCCGACCCCGAGGCCATCTTCCTGCACTGCCTGCCCGCCTTCCACGACACCAACACCACCATCGGTGCCGAAAAGGCCGAGCAGTTCGGCATCACCGAGATGGAGGTCGAGGACGAGGTGTTCGAGTCCAAGCAGTCCAAGGTGTTCGACGAGGCTGAGAACCGCATGCACACCATCAAGGCCGTCATGTACGCTACCCTAAAGTAACGACCCCAAAATTCTCACGTAACGAGCTTCGAGATTGAGGCCCCGTCCCTGAGGGGGCGGGGCCTCGTTGTTTCAAAATCCCCCGATTTTCCGCCTCGGCGCACCGTGCGGCAGAAAATCCTGCGCCGTGCAGCCGCGAGAGAGGAGCGAACATGCCTTATCAGAAAGGAACCGGAAAGTCCGTCGTCGTGGCCCTGGGAGGCAACGCTTTGGGCAACACGCCCCAGGAACAGTACGAGCTCGTGCAGGGCACGGCTAAGCACATCGTGGACATGATCGCCGAGGGCATCAACGTCATCGTGACCCACGGCAACGGCCCCCAGGTCGGCATGATCAACAACGCCTTCGCCTACGCGAGCGCCAACGACGGCAAGACCCCCGAGATGCCCTTCCCCGAGGCGGGCGCCATGAGCCAGGGCTACATCGGCTACCACCTCTCTCAGGCCGTGCTCTCGGAGATGAAGAGGCGCGGCATCATGCGCTCTACCGCCAACGTGGTCACGCAGACCGTGGTCTACCCCGACGACCCCGCCTTCGAGAACCCCACCAAGCCCGTGGGCGCCTTCCTCACCGAGGAGGAGGCGGCGAGGAAGGCCGAGGAGACCGGCTGGACCTACAAGGAGGACGCCGGCCGCGGCTGGCGCCAGGTGGTCGCCTCCCCCAAGCCCCGCCGCATCGTGGAGTCCGACGCGATCCGCGACCTGTTCGAGGCCGGCTACATCGTGGTATGCACGGGCGGCGGCGGCGTGCCGGTGTTCGAGCACGACGACACCTACGAGGGCGTGCCCGCCGTCATCGACAAGGACCGCTCCGCCGCGATGATGGCCGCCACGTTCAAGGCTGACATGCTGGTGATTCTGACCGCCGTGGACAAGGTAGCGGTGGATTTCGGCAAGCCCGAGCAGCGCGACATCGACGAGATGGACGTGGCCCAGGCGCGCCAGTACATCGAGGAGGGCCAGTTCGCCCCCGGCTCCATGCTGCCCAAGGTCGAGGCCTGCCTGGAGTACGTCGAGGCCTACCCGCAGGGCCGCGCGCTGATCACCAGCCTGGAAAAGGCCGCCGCCGGCCTGCGTGGCGAGACGGGCACCATCATCAAGGGGTAGCTCGAAGCGCCACTGCGAAACGCCTTCGGCTTGATGAGGGCGTTCGCACATGCCTGT
>CAUWMI010000014.1:0-4499 GCA_963559755.1 uncultured Slackia sp.
GCGACGGACCATGTCTCCTTTCAGAGCTCAACCAAAGTGCGCAACCATTCGGGCACAACCGGCGTCATCCGTCCCTACCGTCCGAATCAGCTGAGGATCTTGTATATCCAAGTCGCTCTATTCAGCTCAGATGGTCGCGACCTAAGACGCGCATGAGTCCCGCGGACCGAGAATTGCAGCATGATATGGCCTGATTTTTGTTCCGCCCTTATAGTGGGGCGGCTTGCGCCGCTTGGTTTGCATAATACTCGGTTTCGGTCCGTTCCGGTGTCCTGTAGCCCAGGGACTGGTGCAGACGCTTCGAGTTCCACCACGAGACCCACCGGAACGTCGCCAATTCCAGGTCCCTCAAATCCTGGAAGGGCTTGCGTCGCCAGACGAGCTCGGTCTTGTACGCGCCGTTGACGCTCTCGGCCATGGCGTTGTCGTACGAGTCGCCGACCGTGCCGGTCGAGGGAAGCATGCCGAATTCCCCGACCCTGGTGGTGTACACGAGGCTGATGTACTGCGCGCCATGGTCGGAATGGTGCACGAGACCGTCCGTGCCGCCATGCGAGGCGGCCCATGATATCGCCTGTTCCAGCGCCTGCAGCGGCAGCTCCCTGGTGTCCATGGTGGTGGCGCACGCCCATCCGACGATCCTGCGGGCGAACACGTCGGTGACGAACGCCGTGTAGCCGAACGAGCCGTTGGCCATGCGCACGTAGGTGATGTCGGCCACGTGCAGCCGGTTCGGCGCCTCCGCCTCGAACCTGCGTTCCACGAGGTCGGGCCTGCCGCCCGTGCCCTTCGCCGGTTTGGTGGTGACGGGCGTCCTGCCGCGGCGCACGCCGCGGATTCCCAATTCCCGCATGACGTTCATCACCTGGTCGCGGCCGATCTCGGCCGGATCCCAGCCCCGCGCCAACAACTGGGCGTGCGTCTTGCGGTACCCGTACACGGCCATGAAGAAATCGGCATGGATCTCGAGGATGTCGCGGGCCAGCGCCTCGTGCCTGGCGGCCATGCGGCTGACGGGCCTGGATTTGAACATGCGGTAGCCGCGCGGCGTGATGAACCCGCAGTCCAGCGAAGCGGCCAGCACCCTGCAGATCGGCCCGACCCTGAAACGGTCCTTGAATTCGTCGATGTAAGCGACCATCAACGCCGTGTCGGGTCGAGCCGTGCCGCGAAAAAAGCCGACGCCGTCGTCAATATCTCGTTCGCCCGCCTCAATCGCGCGACCTCGGCCCGCAAACTCTTCAACTCCGCCATCGCGTCTTCGGCCGACTGCTTGGTCTCCGCCGCGACCGTGGCGTCCGTCTTGTTGCGCCAACGGCGCAGCGTCTCCGGCGCGACCCCCAGATCCTTGGCGACCTGTTCGATCGCCTTGGTCTCCGACGAATACGAGCCGCGCGACTCGGTCAACAGCCTGACGGCCTTCGCCTTGAACTCCGGCGTGTATCTCGTTCCTTTTGCCATGGTTCCATCATCTCCCATCGAGTTAGGGGAAATGCGGAACAAAAATCAGTTCATATCAGCACGTTCGGCCATTGGGGAGGGCTGACAGCGTCATCGGGACGGTCTGCGACTGCACACCGAGGTTGAGCGCAGGACTGGGATCCTCATGGCCGGCATCATCCCGGACATGACCGCCGATATCCGATTGGCGACGTCTGCCCCACCGCTGCTGGACGCGAGAACTGGAGCCCCCGCGACAATGGTATAGCACATGCGGTCGAGGAAATCGTCGACGAGATTAATAACCGCCTCATGCGCGTGCCTGGCTACCGTACACTTGTCAAGGCACTCACCGACGAACTACTAGATGTGTAGCCCCAACAAGGATGTCACACTTTGAGATGGCATTGATGCCGTAAAGTATCATGCAAGGCACGTACATACCGGCTAGAATGTCAATGTTTGTTGGGCTAATACGTATAAGGTTGGATTTGCGTCAATCAGCATATTAAACTTGCCGGATAAAAATATCGACCATATCGCTAGAATGAGCGTTAATAAACCGGTAACTATTGAAAAGATGTATAAGGCCTTTCGGTTTGTTTCGATTTTGTCCCATGTGTTGAACAACACGGCAATGAAAATCACGGCTGACATGCCGAAAAGATAGCCGCTATCGCATAGATACCGCATTGTGTATGAAGCCATCATGACGTCCACCGTTAAAGGTACCAAAGACATCAGCAGACATCCGGCTACATTGATTTTTGCCGGCCAACTGATAGATTTTCGTATTGTTGAGAACACAAACAGCGTAAGAATCAAAGCGACTGGGAACCAGAACAGCAGGCTGCCGAATACTGGTTCGCAATAGAAGAATCCTTGATATCCGCCGGCTGAACGGCTTTCCCCGCTAATCGCCGACAGATAGGGGAAACGATCCAGAACGGATACCGGAGACAAAATCCCCTCTACAATCGCATAAGGAATCTTTGAGATGTCGGCTTTTTGCTGATTCATATCGACCATGGTCAATTGGTAAGTGGCACCAAAATCGAATGGACTGTCAAAGCGAATGACGTTCCAGAATAGGAATGGGGAAGCCGTAACTACCGCCGCCAATGCAGATAGGATGGAAGTGCTAAAGAAGTCTTTGCACTTCGCCACGATACTGATGCCGTTGGACCAATATTCTGACGCGATGATGCATAGGGGCAATATAATGACCACTGCGCAAATCTGCGGTCTACAACCTACGATTAGACCAGACAGCAATCCGCCAGCGACGTAGTACATCAGACGCTGCCTGCGTTTAGTCGAAGGTAGCATTGAGCCCTTAAGCCACAAGCATATGGCGGATAATGCTAGTATGAGGCCAAAACCAATCGGTACTGAATACGTCGTGGACATATAAGAAAGGTATAGAGCTGGTTGAACTACGCATGAGAAAGAGACGGCAAGGACCGTCTGAACTGGCAACGGAGCACGTGCCCCCCATTTTTTGAACAGGAGATACACCACCCCAACACACAAAATCGCCAGTATGAAAACAATAACGAGCATGGCTTTCCACGGGGCTAGGTCGTTGCCCGTCAATGCTAGATATGGGAGAAAGAAAATTACGGCCGGCAACACACCGAAGTAGGAATAATATTTCCCATCATAAAAAGCGTAATCGAACAGATAACTATCGCCCGAGACGACTTGGGCTCGTATATCGGAGTTGTATGGGTTAGACAGATCTCGTAAGGTATCTGCAACGGGATAATCGATCCATGAATGTCCTGCCAGTAATGATCTGGCAACGCTTTGGTATTCAAAATCCGCCTGCCAGACACTTGTCCTCATATAAAGCCACGGCAAAGTTAACACCAAGGTTCCGACGGCAAGAAGTGCAGCTACGGAGGCTGAGCCAATCCAGACGCCGCGAGTAAACACACCAGAATGGTTCTTCGTCTTCCAGCCGTTTCGAATAATCGGGAATATTGCTGCGAAAGCGATTATCATTAGATAGATTAGTATGCGCAGAGGGTTGATCTGTAACGGTCGTTGTACATTGATTCGCGGCATGTCGCTTAGGACGATTGATGTACCAGCGGAGTTCTGAATGTGAATCGTTATTTTTTGCGTGGTTCCCGAGAGATGCAAACGAATCCACCGTGATGAGGCGACTGCGGGGCTAATGGCGACCTCGGGAAGTTCAAGACCGTTAGGATGAGGCTCGTCGTCGACTGTCATATGTATTCTTAGAGCCGCATCGTCCCTCGAAGCTATTTGGCTCTCCCTAGGTACGGGGAATCTACTTCCGTCGATTTGCTGGTATATTGTGACTTTTTCCACAGGTACTTCGATGTTGTGGACCTGAGTGTTGATACCTTTGATGGTTATGGTTGCTTCTTCGGGGTCCGCTACCAAATAGCTGTCACCAGATTGTTTTTTCAAACCGGTACCGACAGAAAATGAGACTCCGGTTACTTGTGAATACGTGCGTGATTGCCAATATTGAATATTGAAAACGAAAATCTCCAGAAGAACTGCTGCCAGCGCCAAACCGATGACCATTCGAGATGTGTCGTAGCGTTTCCAGCTTTGGAACAATCGATTTGCGAATGCTGTCACTGGTTTCATGCGCATGGACTTCCTTTCCTCGTCGATTTGTTGGGGGCCGTCTTGATTATACGAGGTGCTGATATATCGGTACAGCTATCTATACTGTTCTCTGTAGTTACATCATAAGGGAGAGATTATGAGTACCCGAAGACGGGATTGGCGTTTTGAATGCATGCGTCTAGTTGCGATGTTGTTTATTGTTGTTACGCATTTTTTGCTAATGACGATTTGGCGATACACATTGATCCGAAGTTGAGCGGTACTTGGTTGTGTGCGTTACATGATACGACAAATATGTTTGGACAAATCGGTGTTTCCTGGTTCGTACTGATTTCCGCTTATTTTTTGTCGGCTCGAGTGAATCGCATGCATATTCGCATCCTGAAACTATGGATTTAGGTCGAAGTCTTTTCGATATGTATTCTAGCTTTGGTTGCTCTACTTAAATA
>CAUWMI010000015.1:0-3773 GCA_963559755.1 uncultured Slackia sp.
CTCCCTTTTGGGACACTTGCGTTTCTCACTCTTTTATTATCAAAAACCGAAAACGCGAGTGAGGCGCATAGCAAAAAGAGGTCGAGGCAAATGCCTCGACCTCTTTTTGCGGTAGCCGAACGCGTGTCCCAGAAGGGAGCCCCTCCGCCCTCCGACGATGGGATTAGTTCTCCGTCAGCAAGCTTTCGACGGAGGCGAGCTTTGCGCAGCAGATGAATACCTGCATGGCTTGTTCGAGCTCTTCGGTGGGGGGTAGGGTGGGGGCGATGCGGATGTTGGAATCTTGCGGGTCCTGTTTGTACGGCCAGGTGGCACCTGCGCCCGTCATGGTTACGCCGGCGTTCTTTGCGAGTTCCACGGTGCGCTTGGCGGTATGAGGCAGGCCTTCGAAGCTGATAAAGTAGCCGCCGTCGGGTTTGCTCCACGTGGCGCCCACGCCCTCGAGGCCTGCATCCAACATGCTCAGCACCATGTCGAACTTGGGCGCGATGATGGCGGCGTGCTTCTTCATATGCTCTGCCACGCCTTCCGCATCGTGCAGGAAGCGTACGTGGCGCAGCTGGTTGAGCTTGTCGTAGCCTACGGTCTGCACGCCTACGCGCGCCTTGATCTCGGCGATATTCGCCGCGCTTGCCGCCACGGCTGCGATGCCCGCGCCGGGGAACGTCACCTTGGACGTGCTCGCGAACTTGAAATAGCGGTCGGGATTGCCGGCCGCCTCGCACGCTGCGGCGATATCGGCGACGTGCGCCTCGCGGCCCTCGTAAAGGTGATGCACGCAGTAGGCGTTGTCCCAGAAGATGCGGAAATCCTCCGCGGCACATTCCATCGATGCCAGGCGGCTCACCACATCGTCGGAGTACACGGCACCGGTGGGGTTGGAGTATTGCGGTACGCACCAGATGCCCTTCACCGAAGCATCGGATGCCGCGATGCGCTCAACCTCGTCCATGTCGGGGCCCGTCTCGGTCATCTTCACGGGAATCATGCGAATGCCCAGCTGCTCGCAGATGGCGAAGTGGCGGTCGTAGCCGGGGGAGGGGCAGATCCATGCGACCTCGGAGAGGGTTTTCCACGCAGGCGCGCCCAGGTATCCGTAGAGCATGCCGTGGCTTACGAGGTCATACATAATATTGAGGCTGGAATTGCCGAACACGCACACGCGCTCGGGGTCGTGGTCCATGATGGAGGCCATGAGGCGCTTGGCCTCGGGGATGCCGTCCATGACGCCGTAGTTGCGGCAATCGGTGCCATTCTCGGCGAAAAGCTCCGTCGTCGCGTTCACGCAATCGAGCATCGGAAGGCTCAAGGCCAGCTGGTCGGCCCCCGGCTTCCCGCGCGCCATATTGAGGGAGAGCCCCTTCGCGCAATGCTCGGCGTACTCCGCCTCGAGCGCCGCCTTCAGCGTCTCGAGCTCCTCGCGGCTCAAATCTGCATAGCTCACGGCATTCCTCCTTATCCGGCGGCAGCATCTTCGCACTGCCGCATTCGTCCGTATCTGCCGTCTAGGGCAACGCTTTACCAAAATAAAGCATGTCAAGCCTATCGCATGCACTTTACCGTATAATTGCGGGCTATGTTTTCATGCCGGCGCCAAAAGGGCGCAAAGTACACTAGAGGGGTTTCAGATGTCGAGTAACGATATCCAAGTCATCGCGGCCATGGCGCTGTACTTCATCGTCGTGCTGTCGGTGGGCTTTTTCTATCTGAAGAAGTCGAACAAAGATTCCGAGAGCTATTTTCTCGGCGGGCGTGGGCTGGGTCCGTGGCTCACAGCGCTTTCGGCCGAGGCATCCGACATGTCGGGTTGGCTGCTCATGGGCCTGCCGGGCATTGCGTACTTCCTGGGCGCGTCGAACGCCATGTGGACGGCCATCGGCCTCGCCATCGGCACCTATCTCAACTGGAAGTTCGTCGCGCGTCGCCTGCGCAAGTATTCTGAGGTGGCCGGCAACTCCATCACGCTGCCCGATTTCTTCAGCAACCGCTTCCATGACGACAAGCGCGTGCTGATGAGCGTGGCGGCCATCATCATCCTGCTGTTCTTCTGCATCTACTGCGGCAGCTGCTTCGTCACCTGCGGCAAACTGTTCACCCAGCTGTTCGGGCTCGATTACACCACCATGATGATTCTGGGCGCGCTCGTAGTGTTCGTGTACACCTTCGTGGGCGGCTACCTCTCGGTGTGCACCACCGACCTCATCCAGGGCTCCATCATGATTTGCGCGCTGGTCATCGTATTCATCGGCAGCGTGGGCATGGCCGGCGGCGTGGATAACACCGTCGCGTTCCTCCAATCGATTCCTGGATTCCTTTCCGCTACCGAGCAGGCCAACCCCACGCTTGGGCCCGATGGCGTGCAGCTCGTGGAAAACGGCATGCCCGTGTTCGGCGATGCTGCCGTCTACGGCACCGGTATCGTGACCATCGTGGGCTGCCTCGCGTGGGGCCTGGGCTACTTCGGCATGCCCCAGGTGCTCGTGCGCTTCATGAGCGTGCGCCATTCCGACGAGATCAAGAAGAGCCGCATCATCGCCACCATCTGGGTGGTCATCTCGCTGGCGAGCGCCGTGTGCATCGGTCTGGTGGGCCGCGCCGCCATGCCCGATGCGTTCCTCACATCATCGAGCGCCGAGAACATCTTCATTCTGCTGGCCCAGGTGATGCTGCCCGCGTTCGTGTGCGGCCTCGTGGTGTCGGGCATCTTCGCCGCCACCATGTCGTCCTCGTCGAGCTATCTGCTCATCGCCGGCTCGGCTATCTCGCAGAACCTGTATAAGGGCATCATCAACAAGAACGCGACGGAAGCCCAGTGCATGTTCGTCTCGCGCGTGGCGCTGACCGTGATCCTCATCTTCGGCATCGTGATCGCGCTCGACCAGAACTCCTCGATCTTCCAGGTGGTGTCGTATGCCTGGGCGGGCTTCGGCGCGAGTTTCGGCCCGCTTATGCTGCTGAGCCTGTACTGGCGCCGTACCAACAAGCAGGGCGCGCTGGCGGGCATGCTCGTGGGTGCCGTCACCGTTATCGTGTGGAGCTTCCTCATCAAGCCGCTGGGCGGAATCTTCGGCATCTATGAGCTTCTGCCGGGCTTCATCTTCTCGCTGATCGCCATCGTCGTAGTATCGCTTCTGACGGAGCCGCCGTCGAAGAAGATCACCGACGAGTTCGATTCCTATATGGATGCAGATGTGTAAGAGGGCATAGAGGCAAGTCGGTGGAACGTGCGGCGTGACGCCACAATGCGTCCACTGAAGTACATACAACCATAAGACGGGGCGGGTCCATCGGGCTCGCCCTTCGTGGTTCTAGGGGCAAAAGCAGGGCGTGCTGAGAAAAAGTCGCGGAAGGTGACGAGAAAAATCGGGGGAGAATCCCTCAACTTTTTTGAAAAAATTTTTCGGACTATTTTGCCGCAAGGAGACGCAAGAGGGGAGGGGTGCGGGCGGAAACGCCAGGTCATCGGGTCGTTGTGAACAAGATATGGATGGATACACCCGGAGGCGTGTAAAGTGTTGACACGGCTAGGATGCTAGCGTATTATGCTTTCGCTCTCGCGTTCGGGAACATCTGCGAAACGCGAAAGCGGCAGCTTGATAAGTACACATAACGCATCGAGCACTTTGATGAACTGGGCGTGTGCCCGAGTGGTTAAAGGGGACGGGCTGTAAACCCGTTAGCTATGCCTACCTAGGTTCGAATCCTAGCGCGCCCACCAGTTTGCCCGTGTAGCTCAGTCGGTAGAGCACTTCGTTGGTAACGAAGAGGTCACC
>CAUWMI010000016.1:0-3604 GCA_963559755.1 uncultured Slackia sp.
TCGCCCACAGCCACCGCAAAAGAACTCTTTGCAATCGCGAAAGCACAAAAAAGAAGCCCGCCGAAGCGGGCTTCTTTGCGGTATCTCAGCGAGAGATTGCACCAGCCGGATAAGCCGGCACAACTCATTGCCTAGTGAGTCTCGTGACCCAGGTTGTCCTCGCCGGAGATGTTGTGCGTCTTCATATCGTAGGTCAGGCCGCCGTGCTCGACGCCGAAGAACATGAGCTTGGTGGGCGCAAAGCCCTCGATATTGGCCAGGTACGCATGCAGCAGCGTGAAGCAGATGAACACGTACATCAGGAAGTAATGGATGATGCGCACGCTCATCGCGCCGCCGAAGAAGTTGATGGCGGCAGACAGCGCCGGCGTGTTGGCCGTGGGCGGCCACAGCAGCAGACCGGTGAAGAACATGAACGCGATCAGGATGGGGATGGCCAGGTAGGAGATCTTCTGCGGAACGCCGAGCTTGGCAGACAGCGGATGATCCTTCTTCAGGAACAGGTAGTACTTGATCCAGGCACCCAGCTGATGGCGGTTGTCCTTCTGCGGCAGCCACGTCTTGTAGTCGGTGACCACTTCACGCGTACCGGCGGCCGGAGCGGACTTCACGAAGAACGCCAGCACGATGCGCACGATGGCGTTCAGCATGATCACGAAGCCGAAGAAGATATGCACGCCACGAGCCATTCCCATGAACTCAGGGAAGAACGGGAAGTGGATGCAGAAGCCGGTGAAAATCAGCAGGATCATGGAGATCAGGTTGATCCAGTGCGTGACGCGGAACGGCGCCGGATGCGCCTCGCGGTAATGTGCGAGATGGGCCATCTTACTTCACCCCCCAAGGGCTCGTCACGGTTTCGAACTTCTTGCCGGTCTTGGGCTCGACGATGTGCACGGCGCAAGCGGTGCAGGGGTCGAAGCTGTGGACCGTACGCAGAGCGTTGATGGGCTTCTCGATGTCGGCCACGGGCACGCCAATCAGGGCCTGCTCCATGGGGCCATAGTTGCCCTCCGGGTCATGCGGCGCGAGGTTCCAGGTGGACGGGATGATGATCTGGTAATCGGTGATCTTGCCGTCCTTGACCTTCTCGGAGTGGTACAGAGCACCGCGCGGAGCCTCCCAGAAACCGGTACCTTCGCCGGTGATCTGCTCGGCACCCGTGAAGTAGGTGCTGTCGCCGCCCTCGATGGCCTCGCACAGCTCGGTGACCCATTCTTTCATGAGGCCCGCGATGTAGAGGGTCTCGATCTGGCGGGCGCCGGTGCGGCCGAGCGTGTTCTGCAGCGCGCTGAGGTCGCCGGGCTGAGCGCCCAGGGCCTCCAGCAGGCCGTCGATCTGCTCGACGATGAACGGAACGTTGCGCTTGTACGCCACGAGCAGGCGCGCGAAACCGCCGGTCTCGAGCGGCTTGCCGTCGTAGCGCGGGCACTTGTTCCAGGTGTAGCGGTCGTCCACGTTGTACTCGGTGAACGCAGGCTTGACGCCCTGCTCGAACGGAGGCAGGTCGGCGTCGCCCTCGTACCAGGAGCGGCCCACGTACTCGGTGATCTTCGACTCGTCCACGTCGGACAGGTTGAAGTTCTCGTCCAGCACGCCGGCGGGCAGGTAGCGGTTGTTCATCTGGTCGGTGTAGGACGTCGAGGCGTCGAACGGACGCTCGAACACGCCCCATGCACCGTAGCGGCCGCAGCCCTTGCCGAACGTGGCGGCCTCGGGATAGAACTGAGCCACGGCGAGCGTGTCAGGGATCATCGTGGAGGCGACCCAGTTGTACAGCTCGTCGACGAGGCCCTTGAGGTCGTCAAGCTTCTCGGCGGTGGGCACGAAGGCGGTGCCGCCGGGAACGATGGTCATGATGTGGGGCATCTTGCCGCCGAGCAGACCCGCGATCTCGGAGGCCTTGGACTGCATCTGCAGCGCCTCAAGGTAGTGCGCGGTCAGAATCAGGTCAGCCTCGGGGGTCAGGTTGTACTCGCCGGTGTCGAACCAGTTGCCGCTGAAGATGGACAGCTGGCCGTTGTCGGCGAACTTCTGCAGGCGGTCCTGCAGGCCCACGAAGTCGGCGGAAGGGGTGCCCAGCTCAGTGGCCAGGTCGTAGGCGGCCACGGGATCGGCGGAAAGCGCATTGAGCGGGTTCACGTAATCCAGGCCGGCCAGGTTGTAGAACCACAGGATGTGGCTGTGCAGGAACTGCGAGCCCTCGATCAGGTTGCGGATGATGCGGGCGTTGTTGGGAATGGTGATCCCGTAGGCCTTCTCAGCCGCGATAGAGGACGCATGCATGTGCGAGACGGGGCACACGCCGCAGATGCGCTGCACGATGTACGCGGCATCCTCGGGGGTGCGGTCGCGGACGACGAGCTCCATGCCGCGGAAGCAGCCGCCGGAAATCCAGGCGTCGGTAACAACGCCGTCGGTGACTTCCATCTCAGCGCGAAGATGGCCTTCGATGCGGGTAATGGGGTCGATGACGGAACGGGTCATTACTTATCGCCTCCCTTCTTGCTTGCGGCTTCCACGTCTTCCTTCTTGTACACGCCGATGGACTTATCGGGGTGCTTGGCATCCCATGCACGCACCTTCTCGAAATCGGCACCCTTGGGCACGCGGCCCGCGGCCTTCATGCCGAAGCCGTGGATGACCAGGGCAACGGCCACAACGCCGGTCACGATCGGGGCGACGATCTCGGGCTGAATCAGGAAGTCGCCGACGCGCAGGTCGCGATGGCGCTTGAAGAACGGAGTGTTGACCTCGACCCAGTTCTGGCCCGGGTTCATCGGGTTGGCCTCGCAGCAACCGATGCAGGGGGCGCCGGCCTCGACGCACCAGCTGCGACGGTGGTTGTAGCGCACGATGCCGCAGTTCGCCTTGGTCTGGGGCCCACGGCAGCCGAGCGGGTACAGGCAGTAGCCCTTGGCCTCCTCGGGGCTGCCGAACTGGTAGACGAACTCACCGTTCTCGAAGTGGCCGCGACGCTGGCAGTTGTCATGGATGGTCTGGCCGAAGATCTGGGTGGGCTTGTTCTCGGCGTTGAGCTCAGGCAGGCGGTTGAGCAGCAGGTACTCAATGAGCACCGCGCACAGCCACTCGGGGTTGGGCGGGCAGCCGGGGATGTTGATGACCGGCGTGCTGATGCCCTCCTCCTGCAGGAACTGCTGGACGCCCATGGCGTTGGACGGATTGGGATGGGCAGCCATCCAACCGCCGTTGACGGCGCAGGAGCCGAGTGCGACCACGGCGGTGGCGTTTGCCGCAGCCTCGGTCAGATGCTCGTAGCCCGGCTTGTCGGCGACACGCAGCGCGTTGCCGTCCCAGCCCTTGAGCACGGCGCCCTCGTAGACCAGGATGTAGTTGCCGGCCTCGATGGTCTGGGCCTTTGCCTCCTCCATCGAATGGCCCGCGGCGGCGGAGAGCGTCTCGCTGTAGTTCAGCGAGATGAGCTCGAGCACGACCGTCGCAGCATCCGGGGCGTCGATCTGAGCGAACGCCTCGGTGCAGCCGGTGCAGGAAGCGCCCTCAATCCAGATAACGGGATACAGGTCGCCCTGGCTGGCACCAATGACGGACTCCTCGAGGGCATGGGCCACGCGGGGCGCAGCGG
>CAUWMI010000017.1:0-2513 GCA_963559755.1 uncultured Slackia sp.
GGGCATGCCGTACTCGAGCGCGCGCACGTAGTCCTCGTCGTACTCCATGGCCTCTTCGTCGCCGCCGGCCTTCTCCTCCATCTGCGCGGCGAAACGCTCGGCCTGGTCAACGGGGTCGTTGAGCTCGGAGAACGCGTTGGCGTACTCATGGCCGGCAATCACGAGCTCGAAGCGGTGCGTCAGGCGCGGATCATCCTCGAAGCGCTTGGCCAGCGGACTCACCTCGATGGGATAATCGCACACGAACGTGGGGTTCACGATGGTGTCCTCGCCCAGCTCATCGTAGATCTCGGCGATCAGCTTGCCGCTGGTCCATTCGGGCTTGACCTCGATGCCGCGAGCCTTGGCCTCGGCAGCCAGCTCCTCGGCGGGCGTGTCGATGGTCACCTCGCGGCCCAGCACCTCGGACACAATCTCGGTCATGGGACGGCTCGGCCACTCGCCCGACAGATCGATGGTCTTGCCCTGGTACTCAATCTGCTCGGGGTTGCCGATGGCGGCGTTCGCGGCCTTGATCACACCTTGGGCCAGCGCCTTCATGCCGTCCAGATCGGAGTAGGCGCGGTAGGCCTCCATGGTGGTGAACTCGGGGTTGTGCGTGAGGTCCATGCCCTCGTTGCGGAAGATGCGGCCGATCTCGAACACGCCCTCGAAGCCGCCCACCAGCAGGCGCTTCAGGTGCAGCTCGGTGGCGATGCGCAAGTAGCACTCCTGATTGAGCGCGTTGAAGTGCGTGATGAACGGCTTGGCCGTGGCACCGCCCTGGATGGTCTGCAGGATGGGCGTCTCCACCTCCATGTAGCCGTTGTCTTCCATGTAGCGGCGGAAGGCCGAAAGGATGGCGGAGCGCTTGCGGAAGGTGTCGCGCACGTCCTCGTTCACGATGAGGTCAACATAGCGCTGACGATAACGCGTCTCCTTGTCGGAAAGGCCGTGGAATTTCTCAGGCAGAGGACGCACTGCCTTGGACAGCAGCACAATAGAACGCGGAGAGATGGACAGCTGGCCGCGCTTGGTGCGCACCACGACGCCCTCCACGTTGACGATGTCGCCCAGGTCGAGCTTCTTCAGAAGCTCCCAAGAAGCTTCAGGCACCTCGTTGATGCGGCAGAACAGCTGGATGTCGCCCGTCACGTCGCGCACCACGACGAACATGATTTTGCCCTGGCCGCGCTTGGCGACGATGCGGCCGCCGATTTTCACCACATCTTCGGTCTCGGCCTCGTTGGGCAGATCGGCGTATTTCGCGTCGATATCGGCGGCGTAGTCGCGCACCTCGGAGTGCTCAGGGTACGGGTTCACGCCCGCCTCGATGTACGACTCGCGCTTGGAGAGACGCAGCGCGCGCTCGTCGTTCAAAAGCTCAGGGGAAATCTCAGTGTTCTCGCTCATGAAATACCTCATTACAGATGTCGTTATTGGGCTTGGAGAATTTTAGCGTATGCCAAGCTCAAAATCGAAAATCCCGCGGAAACAGGATGAAACAGCGAAACAAATTCTCATACTATTCTTGCAGATCGCACGAAAGTCAGCGAAAGGCCGCCCGGTGCCCCAGGCAGACGTGATGGCGCGAGCGTAGCGTACTTCGCTACGTGAGCTCGCGCCAGCGCGGCTGGATGGGGTGCCCGGCGGCCTTGCAGCGTCAGGACGGTTTCGCCGCTCCTCAAGCGGCGAAACAATTAATGTTCAATTTTAAGGATGGTCATATTAATCTCGCGGCCGGTGGGGCCCACGGCAACAACGCTGTCGTCCTTCTTGTGGCCCAGAAGCGCAGCGCCCACGGGGCTCTCGTTGGAAATCTTGCCGGCAGCGGCATCGGCCTCGGCGCCGCCCACGATGGTGAACACGCGCTCGCCCGCGCCCATCTTGACGGTGACGGTGCTGCCCACATTCACCTTGTTGGAGCGCTTGGGGGTAGAAACCACAGTGGCTTCGGACAGAATCTGGTTGATCTCAGAAATGCGGGCCTCAAGCATAGCCTGCTCGTTTTTGGCGTCGTCGTACTCGGAATTCTCAGAAATATCGCCGAACTCGCGCGCCACCTTGATGCGCTCGCCTACCTCGGCACGCTTCTCATGCTCCAGGTAATGTAGCTCCTGCTCGAGCTTCTCCTTGCCTTCCGGGGTGAGGATGTAGTCGTTGTTAGCCATTGTTGCAAAACACCTTACCTAAAAAACAGGCACGCCGTGCGTGCTCCACTAAACGTAAAAAACGGTATGTCGACTCATCGCCGACATACCGCTTAAGCATCTGTGATACCGGATTTACTCCTCGTCGGTTTCCTTCTCGGCTTCCTTCGATGCAGCCTTGGCAGAAGCAGCAGGCTTCTTCTTGCGGACGGGCTTCTCGGGCTCTTCCTCTTCCTCGTCCATGTCCTCGAGTTCCTTCTTGGCACCCATGCCGTCGCGCAGGTTCTTCACCGTGCGACCGAGCGCGCTGCCGAGTTTGGGAAGATTCTTGGGGCCGAAGATAAGCAGAGCGACCGCCAGGATGATAAGAAGCTCAGGACCTCC
>CAUWMI010000018.1:0-1822 GCA_963559755.1 uncultured Slackia sp.
GTGTAGCTCAGTCGGTAGAGCACTTCGTTGGTAACGAAGAGGTCACCGGTTCAAGTCCGGTCGCGGGCTCCATTACTTGTTACTGAATGGAGCCATCATAACTGAAGGTTTCATAGAAGTATACATGGCGGTGTAGCTCAGTTGGTTAGAGCACACGGTTCATACCCGTGGCGTCACTGGTTCGAATCCAGTCACCGCTACCATTGCACTTTTTCACGCGCCTTTACGGCGCGTGATTTTTATGAAGTAAGTATTGGTCTTTTGACCATTCCCTAGAGGAGGAATAATGGCTAAGGAGAAGTTCGAGCGCAGCAAGCCGCATGTGAACATCGGTACCATCGGCCACGTTGACCATGGTAAGACCACTTTGACGGCTGCTATCTCCAAGACTCTGTCTGAGAACGACGGTTCTCACGGTTCTGCACACGCAGACTTCACCGCTTTCGAGAACATCGACAAGGCTCCCGAGGAGCGCGAGCGTGGTATTACCATCTCCATCGCTCACATTGAGTATGAGACCGACCAGCGTCACTATGCACACGTTGACTGCCCGGGCCATGCTGACTACGTCAAGAACATGATCACCGGTGCTGCTCAGATGGACGGCGCTATCCTCGTTATCGCTGCTACCGACGGCCCGATGGCTCAGACTCGTGAGCACATCCTGCTCGCTCGCCAGGTTGGCGTTCCTTACATCGTTGTCTTCCTGAACAAGTGCGACATGGTCGACGACGAAGAGCTCCTCGAGCTCGTTGAGATGGAGGTTCGTGACCTCCTCAGCTCCTACGATTTCCCCGGTGACGACACCCCGATCATTCGCGGTTCTGCACTGAAGGCTCTCGAGGGCGACAAGGAATGGCAGGAGAAGATCTGGGAGCTCATGGACGCTGTTGACTCCTACATCCCGACCCCCGAGCGTATGACCGACAAGCCCTTCTTGATGGCTGTTGAGGACACCATGACCATCACCGGTCGTGGCACCGTTGCTACCGGTCGTGTTGAGCGTGGCGTTCTGCATGTCAACGACCCGCTGGAGATCGTCGGCATCCGCGAGACCTCTAACACCGTCTGCACCGGCATCGAGATGTTCCGTAAGCTCCTCGACGAGGCTCAGGCTGGCGACAACATCGGCTGCTTGCTCCGTGGCGTTAAGCGCGAGGACATCGTCCGTGGCCAGGTTCTCTGCAAGCCCGGTAGCGTTACTCCGCACACCGAGTTCGAGGGCCAGGTCTACATCCTGACCAAGGAAGAGGGCGGCCGTCACACCCCGTTCTTCGATGGCTATCGTCCTCAGTTCTACTTCCGCACCACCGACGTTACCGGTGTTGCACACCTCCCCGAGGGCACTGAGATGGTTATGCCTGGCGACAACGTTACGATCACCGGTGAGCTCATTCACCCGATCGCAATGGAGGAAGGCCTTAAGTTCGCTATCCGCGAGGGTGGCCGCACCGTTGGCTCCGGCCGCGTGACCAAGATCATCAAATAGTTTTAAACTATTGCAGTGATTTGATGAAGAGCCCGCTTTCGGGCGGGCTCTTCTTTTCAAGAGATGCTCATATGTGTACAATCATCGAGCTACAAAACGATTAATTTGAAGGAGAATTCATGCGTACGTTGGTCACCTTGGCCTGCACCGAGTGCAAGCGCCGCAATTACACGACCAAAAAGAACAAGCAGAATAATCCCGATCGTATCGAGTTCAAGAAGTACTGCAAGTGGTGCAAGACCCACACCTTGCATAAGGAAACTCGATAAGGTAAGGAAACAGGCCAGTAGCTCCAATTGGCAGAGCGGCGGTCTCCAAAACCGCATGTTGTGG
>CAUWMI010000019.1:0-50427 GCA_963559755.1 uncultured Slackia sp.
AATGAATCGGCGCAGGAATGCGACCGCCGCGGGTGACGAACGCCTCGCAGCTGGCCTGGTTTACCGGCATGATGGGCGCGTAGCCCATAAGCCCGCCAAAGTGCGCCATCTCGCCCACGCCCTTGCCTGCCACGGGAATGATGCGCACGGCGGTGGTCTTCTGGTTCACCATGCCGATGGCCGCCTCATCAGCGATGATGCCGCTGATGGTGGCAGCGCTCGTGTCGCCCGGCACCGCGATCATGTCCAAGCCCACGCTGCACACGCAGGTCATGGCCTCAAGCTTCTCGATGGTCAGGCATCCGTTGGCCGCCGCCTCGATCATGTTCTTGTCCTCGGACACGGGAATGAACGCGCCGGAAAGACCACCCACGTAGGACGATGCCATGATGCCGCCCTTCTTCACCTGGTCGTTCAGCATGGCGAGAGCCGCCGTGGTGCCGGGTGCGCCTACCTGCGCAAGGCCGATCTTCTCCAGCACCTCGCCCACGGAATCGCCCTCGGCCGGCGTGGGCGCCAGCGACAGGTCGATGATGCCGAACGGAATGCCCAACCTGCGACTTGCCTCCTGCGCCACCAGCTGTCCCACACGCGTAATCTTGAACGCGGTACGCTTGATGGTCTCGCACAGGAATTCGAAATCCTTACCCTGGGCCTCATCCAGCGCACGGCTCACCACGCCGGGGCCGGAAACGCCCACGTTAATCACGGCATCGCCCTCGGTCACGCCGTGGAAGCCGCCCGCCATGAACGGGTTGTCATCAGGCACGTTGCAGAAGGCCACGAACTTCACGCAGCCGTAAGAATCATTCTCGGCCGTAGCGGCGGCAATATCCTTAACCACATGGCCCAGGAGTTCGACGGCGTTCATATCGATGCCCGTCTTGGTGGATCCCACATTCACGCTGGAGCACACGATATCGGTCTCGGAAAGCGCCTGCGGCAGCGAGCGAATGAGCAGCTCCTCGGCAGGCGTCATGGCCTTGTTCACCAGGGCGGAATAGCCACCCAGCAGGTCAACGCCAACCTCTTTGCCCGCACGGTCGAGCGCATGAGCGATTTTGACGAAATCCTCGCTGGTCTTACACGCCGAGGCACCCACCAGCGAAATGGGCGTCACGGTGATGCGCTTGTTCACGATGGGAATACCGTAATCGCGCTCGATGGCGCTGCCGGTTGCCACCAGGTCTTTCGCATAGGTGGTGATCTTGCGATAGATGTTGTCGCACAGCTTATCCACATCGTTGCTCACGCAATCAAGCAAACTGATGCCCATGGTGATGGTGCGCACGTCGAGCTTTTCCTGCTCGATCATCTTATTGGTCTCATGGACCTCCATAATATTGATCATGACGGCCCCTAAATCCTGTGCATCTTGGTAAAAATCTCTTCCTTCTGGCAGCGGATGCGCACGCCAATCTGGTCGCCGAGCTGCTCGAGATCCTCCACTACGCCTCCGAAATCCTTGTCGGCGGCGGCAACGTCCACAATCATCATCATGTTGAAGAATCCGTCGATGATGGTCTGCGAAATGTCGAGCACGTTGACCTTGTGGTCGGCAAGGTACGTGCACACGCGTGCGATGATGCCCACAGTGTCCTGGCCGACTACGGTGATGATCGCTTTATCCATGCGATGCTCCTTGATAACGGGAATCGAAACCGCTTTAGTCTAGCATAGCGCGGCCAGTCGGCATCCCCGTGCTTCGACTTAGCTCGAACAAGATATAGAATTGCCAGGCAAATCGCCTATAATGGGGCGCTTGTATCGTCTTTTTCGGAGATTGCGTGCACTGCAGCCCCAAGGCGATCGCACGCATCATTCATCACCAACGGTTGGAGCATATATATGAGTAACGATTCCACCCCCGCGACGCAATCGGGTGCCGCAACCCCCACAAGCGGCGGCGCCGGTCAGCCGCGTGAGAAGTTTGCCTCGCGCATCGGTTTCATCTTGATTTCGGCGGGCTGCGCCATCGGCCTGGGCAACGTATGGCGATTCCCCTACGTGACCGGCGAGTACGGCGGGGCGGCGTTCGTGCTGCTGTACCTGGTGTTTCTCGCCATTCTGGGCCTGCCCATCCTGGTCATGGAGTTCGCCGTGGGCCGCGCCAGCCAGAAAAGTTGCGCGCGTAGCTTCAACATCCTTGAGCCCAAGGGCAGCAAATGGCACCTGTATAAATGGTTCGCCTTCGCGGGCAATTACATCCTCATGATGTTCTACACCACCGTCGCCGGTTGGATGGTGGCTTACGCGTTCAAAACCGCCGCGGGCGAGCTCAACGGCGTGGCGCCTGATTCCACCGGCGAGGTGTTCGCCGCCATGCAGGCCGATCCGCTGCAGATGTTCCTCTGGATGCTGCTCATCTGCGCGATCGGCTTCGGCATCTGCGGCATGGGCCTGCAGAAAGGTGTCGAGCGCATCACCAGCGTAATGATGGCGTGCCTGTTCGTGGCCATCGTCATCCTGGCCGTCAACTCAGTGCTGCTGCCGGGCGCCGGCGAGGGCTTGAAGTTCTACCTGATGCCCGACTTCGGCAAAATGATCGAGAACGGCTTCGGCGACGCGGTGTACGCCGCCATGGGCCAAGCGTTCTTCACGTTGTCCATCGGCGCGTCCGGCATGGCCATCTTCGGTAGCTACATCGACCGCGACCGCCGCCTGACCGGCGAGGCCGTGAGCGTGGCGAGCCTCTCCACCATGATCTCGCTGCTCGCGGGCCTCATCATCTTCCCCGCGTGCTTCGCCTTTGGCGTGAGCCCCGATTCGGGGCCCAACCTGGTGTTTGTCACGTTGCCCAGCGTGTTCAACCAGATGTGGATGGGGCAGCTCTGGGGTGCCCTCTTCTTCGTGTTCATGAGCTTTGCGGCGCTCTCCACCGTCATCGGCGTGTTTGAGAACATCATCGCGTTCACCATGGACCAGTGGAACGTGTCGCGCCGCCGCGCCGTGGCCATCAACGCGGTGGGCATCATCGTGCTGTCCATCCCCTGCATTCTGGGCTTCAACCTGTGGTCGGGCTTCCAGGTGCCGGGCATCGGCGACATTCAGAGCCTCGAGGACTTTATCGTGTCCAACAACATCCTGCCGCTGGGCGGCCTGTTCTACGTGATTTTCTGCACGAGCCGCTACGGCTGGGGCTGGAAGAACTTCATCAACGAGGCCGACGCGGGCAAGGGCATGAAATTCGCGTCGTGGAGCTACGTGTGGATCAAGTACTGCATCCCCGTGTTGATGGTAATCATCTTCGTGATGGGATACCTGCCCAAGTTCCAAATCTGGTTAGGGCTGGCATAGCGCCACAAGCAAGCTGATTGTATGAGGGGGCTTCGGCCCCCTTTTTTCTTACGCTAGCGCTTCCTTTCTCGGGCGCCCTGGAGCCGGGGCATCCGCCAGACGCGCCTCGACACTCGCCCGCGTCACCCACGTATTGCGTCCTTCGCGCCATCCGTCCAGATGGCGGCTTGCGATCATCGCAGTCACCCGGCTTCGCGACACTCCGAGCAATCGAGCCGCCTCGGTGGCGGAAACCTTCTCCATCTCGCTTAGATTCACCTCAACCGACACGATGACGCAAATCCCACCGTTGCGAGGCTCGTTTCCAAATGATGGGGAGGGCAGCGTCGCCCCGCGCATCATCGCGTCGCGAGACACCTCTCGCAATACGTCTGCCGCAGATTCGCATGCATCCTGGACATCTTCGCCCTGCGTTATGGCCTCCGGCAAATCAAATGCGGCGATGATCCATTGCCTCTCTCCGCGCCACAACTCAAATTCATACGTGCGCTGCATAGTAGCCTCCGCTCTTTTGCCGCCGACGCTCATTTAAGACCTGCTTGCCTTTTCAGGCGATAAAACACTTCATCTTCGATTTCCCTATGGCGTTTGATGAGGATGGTGATGCTTCCGTTGGTGAACTTTTCGTGCTTCGTTCCTCCCACCGACCAGAACCCTCTGTCTTTGAAGTACTTCACCACGTCGCGCCGTGAGGTCATCGTTGCTCACTCCCTCATTATAAAGTGACTTCACAATAAAGTCACTAGAGAAGCCAGTCCGCATGAAGCATCCTGCGCCCCTCGCATGGTTGCAAGATGATTTGCCAGTTCCCAATCATAGAAAGAGGCGACGAGCGCCTGTTGGCCCTCAACGACCGCAAAGCATTTTTATGCGATTGAATGACCGCTTCCTCAGACTCTCATTGCTCAAGCTCGGCAACACAGGGAGCGGCACGGGCAAATCGAATGCGTAAATCGAACGATGGCGAAACCCGACCTTCTCGGCGCGGACGCATGCGCATACAATGTCTTGCGCACAATTACGCAGCAAGACGAGCGAGAAACGGAGCAGGCATGTACGTTTCCATTATGGGCGATTCCATTTCCACCTACGAAGGCTATATTCCCGAAGGGTACGAGTTGTACTACACCGCCGAGAAGCGCGAGGCCAACAGCATGGATTCAGTGCGCGACACCTGGTGGATGCAGGTGCTTGACGCACTGGATGCCGAGCTCTTGGTGGACAACGCGTACTCGGGCAGCCAGGTGACGGGAGAGGAGTTCCCGTGTGCGAGTGGGCTCGATCGCACGGGTGCTTTGGGGCGCGACCTCTCCGGCGCGCCCGGGCATGGCGGCGTGGACCCCGATCTGATTCTGGTGTATATCGGCGTGAACGATTTCGGATTCGCTGTGCCGTGCGACCGCGAGTTTGCCGAATCGCCCGACGAACCCACGTTTCGCGAGGCGTACTCCACCATGCTGCGCCGTATGCAGGCAAACTATCCCGGCGCTCGCATCGTGTGCGGCACCGTTTTGAAGCCCCGAAAAACATTCGACTCCGCTTGGTCGTTCGACGAGAAGTGGGCGCATCTCACCCCGCTGGACGAATTCAACGAGCGCATTCGCCTCGTAGCGAACGAATGCGGCGTGATGCTCGCCGACCTCGCGGCCGCGGCAGGCGGCCCGGCCTACGACGTCGAGGACGACCTGCACCCCAACAAACAAGGCCACGCTCAAATCGCCGCACTTTGGATATCTGAGCTGGAAAAGCTGGGGCTTATAAGCACACGCTGAACGCACTCGGTCGGCGCAGCGTGCGATGGCCGAATGCGGAGCGACGCATGCGTACTGCTCCCCCTATCACCCCCCGGCACGCCACACGTCAACGACGCTCCATCATCCGCCAGCTTGTAGATGCGTGCCAAAACAAGCATGCGGCCTTTCGATTTTCGCGTACGCATAAATATCTTGCTCAATTCCCTTATTTCATGCGTACGCATAAATTAGTATGGTTGATGTCTTAATTTATGCGTACGCGAAAGAAGGACCATGATTCGTTTTTCTACCGCAAAAGAACTCGGAGCAGTCATTCGCGCCGAACGAAAGAGGATCGGCTACACGCAAGAACTGCTCGCCGAATTCAGCGACGTTGGTATCACGT
The DNA here is from genome assembly GCA_963559755.1 of uncultured Slackia sp. GTDB lineage: Bacteria > Actinomycetota > Coriobacteriia > Coriobacteriales > Eggerthellaceae > Slackia. The sequence goes on from CAUWMI010000019.1 coordinate 5,437, forward strand.
TCCTTTCCCAACTCGAAAACGGCAAACCCACCGCTGAGCTGGAAAAAACGCTTCGCGTGGCTCAAACCCTCGGAATCAATCTTTATGCCGAAAGCAGGCTGAGCCATGATTAAGCCCACGCCCTTCCTTCTTGTCTTCCGTCTCGAAGATGCCAATCCTTCATTCGTTGGCACGATTGACTGCTTCGTTCTTTCGTTTTCCTACGACGAGGGCTATCGATCCCGCGAAAAATCATACGGACTTTCATTTTCTCTACCTCTCTCCTCTCGTCCCTATGCCGAAGAGCAATTCAAGCCTTATTTTGAGGGGCTTCTCCCTGAAGCGGGGGCACGTAAGGCACTTGCTGCAAATGCGGGACTGCGCGAGGACGATTATCTTGGGCTTCTTCGTCTTTGCGGGAAAGACTGCATAGGCGACGTAATTGTTCTGGGGGCAGACTCGTCCGACGAACGCGCGGTCGCAGAAGCGCTGTCTACGCTCGACCCCGACCGTGGCTATGGCTCCATCACCGCCACGGAAATGGAGGAGATATTCTCCAGCGCTCCTTCAATAGCCAATGAAAATGTCGAGTCGAGCCTTTCGCTGGCCGGGACTCAGAACAAAACCGGACTCGCGCACATGCCCGAAGCTCCTCTGGACGAAGGATGGATGCGACCACGAGGATTGTCAGCATCGACCCACATTCTTAAGTACGGTAGCCTCGAAGGACTGCTGGAACTCGAATATCTTTGCATGGCTGCGGCGCACGAATGCGGCATTCGTTCGGCGCAAACAGACATCATTGACTTACCTCACCCCGTCATATGCAGCGAGCGGTTCGACCGGATCGCGGAGATACGCAATCAGCAGCTACGCGTTCGACGCCTGCATCAAGAGGACTTTTCTCAGACATTCGGACTCACTTCGAGCACTAAATATACCGAATTGCCCGGCGGAACCGTTAAGCGCATTGCCGCGCATCTGCGCGATTATTCCGCCCAGCCCCTAAAGGACATCCGGCAATTAGCCATGGTGCTCTGCTATTGCTACCTTATAGGCAACTGCGACAACCACCTCAAAAACCTCTCCGTTCTTTATGCTGAAAACGGCAGAACGCTTCGACTTGCTCCGGCGTACGACCTTGTGAGCACCACCTATTACGCGCGTTTCTCCAGAAACATGGGGATGGATCTCGGCGGAACGAGAGCGATTGACGATATAACACCAAACCACCTGACGGCCCTTGCGTCCGACCTGGGAATACGACCAGCAGCTCTACGAAATATTTGCGATGACATCGCCGGCAAAGTCGTCCCCGCCTTACGAAACGAGGCGGCAAAAATCAAAAAGCGTTTCCCGCTCGCGCCGTACGTGGTTGATGACTTGGAGGAAGATATGGCACCGCGACTTGAGGTCGTGAACGCTTTCGTTCAAGGCTGAAAACGTTAGCCATCCCCTGGGTATCCGAGTTGAACAGGCCGGGGCTTGCGCCTGGGGAGCGCAACAGGGTGGATAAACACGCTCTGAAAGGTTGCCTGCGTTCCAGCAAGGAGAAGGCGGGCAGCTGCGGCCCTATGCCGTAGCGGGGCAAAAGACAGCTGCGACCCTATGCATCTCCGTATTGCTTGAAGTAGTCCAGAATCTCCTGGCGGGAGTGCAGGCCCGTCTTGGTGTAGATGCGTCCGATATGGGTATGCGCGGTGGTCTGCGAAATATGCAGCTCTTCCGCCACGCGCTTCTGCGTCATTCCGGACGCATACAGCGCCAGTACTTCCACTTCGCGCTCGGAAAGCAGGAACTGATCGCCCATCTGACGTGCATGATGGCGCATGACGGCATTCTGCACGTCGGCCATGGCGGAATCATTGTCCAAGCCGAGCAAACGTTCGAGCGCGCTGGGCTTGGGCGCCTCCATATCGCCCGCCCAACGCGCAGGCTCGGCGTGAGCATATGCATCCCGCGCCAATCCTCCGTGCGCCCCATCGGTCCCGCGCGCCGCTTCGCGCACATCGTCCGCGCAGCCATCGAAGCCGAATGCACGCCCATCCTCGTCGATGCGCGCCGCACGCCCGGCAAGCGTACCCTGCTCTACCTCGTCACCAAAAGAGCTGCTCGCTCCGGCAAACGGCGCACGCTCCTGGCCAGCTCCCAAACGCGCCGAAGCATCGCCGTGGCGCACCGCAAACTCCGCCACCCCGATAAGCTTGATGAACACGACTTGCGTAGCCACCAGCAGCATGAGGCTGATGACCGTGCCCGTGAAGTGGCTGTGTCCCATGGGCATCACGTTGAGCAGCACGAAACGCCCAATAGCGCGCGAGAAAATCCACGTTCCCCAAATGGCGATGGCGTAGTAGAACGGATCGCGCCACCCCGATGACATGAACGCGAGCACGATGTAATACGCGAACGCGCCCATAAGCGTGTTGAGCAGCGTCGCAGTGACGGCACCCACATCCAAATGTCCCGGAAACGCCGTGTACAGCACCAACGTGAACGCCGCGAGAAACTGCATGACCACCCAAATGCCCACCGTCATGACGCGGGTGCGCTGGTGCAGCGTGGCCACGATGAACGCCACGCACGACACCTCGGTCAGCACGAAGCACGCGACGCGCGTAGGCATGCAGAACGGCACCGAATTCCCGTCGGGGAACCCACGCAAGAAGCCAATGACCAGCGATATCGCCACGATGCCCACAACGCTTGCGGCAAGGAACCTGCGGTTGGTGGCACCGCGCGTCATGAAGGCGAAATAGTCGTCGGCGCGTGTGGGCGTGAGGAGGTCGGACGCGTTGCCGCGGCGGCGCGCCCAGTAGATGCAGGCGATTTGCGCGGCCACGAGCGGGGCCACCGTAAGGCAGCGCACTCCATCGGGGAGAAACACCGTGGCAAACACGATGATTTCGCTCAAAAATGTCGCCGAGAACACGAGCACTGCCGCCGTGGACATGCTCGCCCCGCGCGCCCTGCGCAGCCAGTACGCGATGGCCACCATACCGGCAGCGCTCACGAGCGCCGAAAGAGCGAAGCGCGAAGGAAACGTGCAATTGCCGCTCGCCCGCAGCACGCCCATAATCAGCACGCCCGCAAACTCGAGCGCCACCGCCACGTGGGCAATTACATTAATCAGATGCTTATGAAACACGAACCGCGTCTTGAACAGAACCGCGGCAATCACGAAAAAGACCAGGAACACGAGCGCCATGGCACCATCAGTGAAAACACCCTCATCGGTATACAGATAGCTGCCTGCCGCCGAAACCACGATGCCGCTGCGCGCACACGCAAGCCCCACGACAAGCGGGGCGAGCGACGCATACTGGCGGAAAAATCTTGCGATGCCCGCAGGTTGGGCCCCGCCGTGCTCCTCGTTAAGGCAGCCGGCATTATCACGTTTCGTCTTCTTCGCGTCGGCCGGCGCCTCCCCGCGCATAACCGCTTCGCCCACCAGGTACGCCCCCTCCAAAAACGTCGCGCACGTCTCGCGCTGGCCCTCGCCCGGCATGCCATACGCGCCAAGCCCGCTCCAGCGCTACCGTGCGCAAAATAAAGCTTACTAATGATAGCGCATACCCCGCAATTCGTGTCATCTGTTTGAGAGGACAAAGGAGATGACATTTCCCACCTGGGATTTCTTTATGCAAATTCATCTTAAGGAGAGGACAGATGACCTCGCGTCATCCGGCATACTCCCAAGCATCGAAGGCGCAACACCGTCGGCAAGGGGGCCGATGGAGGCAGCAAAACGCTGCCGCCCGTGGTAAACGCCACCGCCGCGCCTCGCCTATTCGATACAAGGGGGACCACGATGATGAACGACGCCATGACCTTTGCAACGTTCGCATGCTGCTTTGCCCCGGTCGACCGCGAAGAGTGGGACGCCGTGCGCGCAGATGTCTCGTGGTCCGATTTTCTCTCCGGCGCCCGCAGCCTGCTCCAGGACGAACGGCCTCTGGGTGCAACGTTTCCCCCTATAGGGCGCGCACGCCGCAGCGAGCCCCTCTCCGACTTTCTCGCCGAAACGGAAGTGCGCGCCCTGTTTGCCCCACCTACCCACGATGAGAAAACGTCGTTTTCTGCCCGGCATTTCACGGGCGGCTTGCCCCAATCGACGGTGCCCGTGGAGTCGCTCTACACCGCGTGGAGCAAGCCGGGCGACGGGCCGTTCGCGGGCCGCACGGGGCTCTACCTGGGAGATTCCGCCCTCTACATGCGCGACCTCATGCGCTCCATGGGCATCGCGATTCCCAATGAGTTCGCCTCCACGCCCGACCACCTGGCCATCGAGCTCGACCTCATCGCCACGATGCTGGAGGCGGGGATGGCCGCCGAAGCGCAGACCTTCTGCATCGAGCGCCTCGCCTGGCTCGGATCGTATCGCACGAAACTGATGGCGCTAGGCGACGAGGGGCTGTTCTATCTGGCGCTCGTCGATGCGCTTATCGGCATCCGCGCCCGCCAGGAGGCTCTGGCCAGCGCCTCAGCCGCATCGGCGTAACGCCGGCCGCGAGGCCCGAGGACGCACCACTCGCGGCAGAAAGCCGAATCGCACCGGCACACCGCGCGCTTCACGCAACGCGGGACACTTTTGGAATCAAGCGCACGACCAAGCGCTGCGCTTTTTCACCTTGGCTTGACCGACGAGTAACCAAGAAGGGGGATACCATGTCGAAGCACGCAATAACCAGGCGAAGCTTTCTGGCCCGCAGCGGTGCCGCCGCGGCGCTTGCCGCAGGGGGCGGCTTTGTAAGCTTCAACGCCTGGGAGCAGGCGCACGCCGACGAGGCGGGAGGCGGCCAGGAAACCACCGCGCACTCGCTGTGCAACTCCTGTTCGTCCAAATGCGGATTCACGGGATACGTGACCGACGGCCGTCTGGGCAAGATGATCGGCGACCCCGACCATCCGTACTGCGAGGGCACCCTGTGCGCCCGCGGCTACGGCTACGCCGCCATCGCCTATTCCGAGGATCGCCTGACCGATCCGCTCAAGAAGAACGAAGCCGGCGAGTTCGAAGCCATCAGCTGGGAGCAGGCCTTCCAAGAGATCGGCGAAAAGCTCACCGCCATCATCGACGAGTCCGGCCCCGAGGCCATCTCGCTCGTCCACGACCCGCGCCCGTCCGGCAGCTTCTACTGCCCGCGCTTCATGACCGCCCTGGGCAGTCCCAACGTGTACACGCACGGCGCTTCCTGCAACCTGTCCAAGACCAGCGGCTTCATGCAGGCCATCGGCGCCGGCGACTACTCGAGCGACATCGAGAACGCCAAGATGGTGCTGTTCATCGGCCGCTCCTACGCCGACGGCATTCGTCCTTCCTCGGTGCATGCGATGATGAAGGGCCACGACAACGGCTGCCATGTGGTCATCGTGGACCCGCGCTGCAACAACTCCATCCACTTCGCCGACGAGTGGGTGCCCATCAAGCCCGGCACCGATCTCGCGCTCGTGCTCGCGATGGCGAACGTCCTGGTGAGCCAGGGCACCTACGCCAAGGAGTACGTCGAGGCCAACGCCATCGGCTATGAGGATTGGTTCGCCAAGCTGCCCCAGTACACGCCCGAATGGGCCGAGGGCATCACCGGCATCCCGGCCGACACCATCACGCGCCTGGCCAACGAGCTCTGGGAGGCGGCCCCCGCTTCGTCCATCGAGCAGAGCTGGCGCGCGGCATTCGGCTGCGCTTACCAGAACTCCGGCGAAACCGGCCGCGCGATCTGCCTGTTCAACACGCTGCTCGGCTGCTGGGGCGAAAAGGGCGGAGCCATCTTCTACGGCGGCGCCGCTGCTGGCCCGCTCGATCCACAGAAGTTCCCCGCGCCTCCCGCGGTCGAGGGCAAGAAGGTGGGTTCTGACGAGTACCCGCTCGCAGCCGCCAGCATGGGCACCTGCCTCGCTGCAGCCGAAGCCGCCCTCGACGGTAAGATGCGCGCGATGATCACCTACCAGTCCAACATGGCCGCCGGCTACTCCAACCCGGCACACCTGGCCGAATGCTTCGACGCCATGGACCTGGTGGTCGCCATCGACGTGCAGATGAGCGAGACCTGCATGTGCGCCGACTACGTGCTGCCCGACACCAGCTACCTCGAGCGCCTGGAAGTGCCTGAGTTCGTGGGCGGCAAGGTGCCCGTGGTGAGCCTGCGCGACCGCGTAATCGAGAAGGTGCATCCCAACACCAAGCCCGTCGACGAGATCTTCTCCGGTCTGGCCGAGGCGTGCGGCGTGGGTGAGTACTTCAACTTCACTATCGACGAGCTGGCCGACGCGCAGCTGCAGACGCTGGGTATCAGCCTGGCTGAGCTGCAGGAGAAGGGCACCATCACCTTCCCCGACATCAAGGTGGTCTACGGCCCCAAGACCGAGTGGGCCACCCCCACCGGCAAGATCCAGTTCACGAGCGATGCCTGCGCAGCGGCGGGTTTGCCCGCCTCCCCCGAGTGGCTTGAGCCGCGCGTGACGCCCGGCGACGGCGAGTTCCGCCTGATCGGCGGCAAGCAGGCCATCCACACGCACACCCAGACCGCCAACATCGAGCCGTTGATGGAAATCACCAAGAAGTACGGCCTCGACCGCATCTGGATGAACGCCGACGTGGCGGCGCAGATGGGTATCGAGGAGAACGACGAGGTGGAGGTTTCCTCCAGCGAGTTCACCGGCACGACCCGCGTGCATGTGACCCAGCGCATCGAGCCCACGTCCATCTACCTGCCCAGCCACTACGGATGTTCGTCGCCCGACCAGCGCACGGCATACGGCGTGGGCCTGCGCCAGATGGACTTCGTACCCTTCGGCATCGAGCCCGTATACGGCGGGGCGTGCACGCAGGAAGCCATCGTCACGGTTAAGAAGGTAGGTGCATGATGACCCGCTACGGAATGCTGATCAACACCCGCAAATGCATCGGCTGCTATGCGTGCCGTACGGCCTGCCAGCGTCAGAACGGCCTAGCCGCCGATATCGACTACATCCGCTACGAGGAGAAGGAAACCGGCAAGCTGCCCGTCGTGGGCATCGAGACCGTGCCCATCCAGTGCATGCACTGCGAGGATGCCCCGTGCGCCAAGGTGTGCCCCACCGGCGCGACGCACATCGAAGAGGGCGGCATCGTGCGCGTGGATGAGAGCCGCTGCATCGGTTGCAAGTACTGCATGACCGCCTGCCCCTATCAGGTGCGCGTGCACAACAAGGTCACCGGCGTGGCCGAGAAGTGCCGCCTGTGCACCGTGGGCGCGCTCGACGGCACCCCGATGTGCTCGTGCGTGGAGGCCTGCCTCACCGGCGCGCGCATCTTCGGCGACCTGGACGATCCTCAGAGCGAAATCTCGCGTGCGATCGTCGAGCTGAACGCGCAGCCGCTTGCGGGCGACCTGACGAAGTCCAAAATCTTCTACGTGAGGTGATGAAAGATGACGTACGAACCTATTTGGGGCTCCATCATCGCATGGTACCTGTTCCTCGCCGGCCTGGGCGCGGGCGCCTACATCACTTCGGCGTTCCTCGGCTGGCGCCATCCCGACGCGACCTCCATGCGCCGCACCGGACACATCGTGGCCCCCATCGCGGTGGCTATCGGCCTGGTGCTGCTCATGATTGACGCCGAGGCGGGCCTGCACAACCCCATCCGCTTCTTCTATCTGCTCACCAACTGGGGTTCGGTCATGACCTGGGGCGTGGTGTTCCTGAGCCTGTTCATGGTGGTGGCCATCGTGGCCGTCGTGATGGACTTCATGAAGAAATCCATCCCCACCTGGCTTGACATCGTGGGCGTTGTCATCTCGCTGTGCGTGGCCGCCTACACCGGCGCGCTGCTGGGCGTGTGCCAGACCTACCCGCTGTGGAACAACGCGCTGCTGCCCGTGCTGTTCGTGGTGGGCGCCATGAGCGCCGGCGCCGCAAGCGTGCTGATGCTGGCCGTCATCCGCCATGCCGACGAGTTCAACCGCGTGGGCGTGCTCAAGAAGTTCCACTTCTGCCTGCCCATCATCGAGCTTCTGCTGGTGGCGTCGCTCCTGTTCATCACCGGGCAGACCAACTCCGCCGGCGCGGCAAGCGTGGCCAACCTGGTAAGCGGCGAGTGGGCGCTGTGGTTCTGGATCGGCCTGGTGGCCGTGGGCCTGGTGCTTCCCACCGTGCTCGAGCTGTGGCTGCTGTTCTTCAGCCCTAAGGAGTTTGAGGAAAGCCGCAAGGCGCACTGGATCAGCTTCGCCTCTGACATCAGCGTGCTCGTGGGCGGCTTCATGCTCCGCTACCTGGTGGTCATGGCGGCCGTGCCCCTGACCATGGTGGTTGCGCTGGCGTAGCGCAAACCGAGACACCGCACACCGCTTAAGACGTGGTGCATCGTTAACGCAAAAGGAGCCGGACCAATGCCGGCTCCTTTTTGTTTGCGCCTAGGCGTTACTCACGCCCGGGGAAATACTCGTTTTCTCGCGCATTCCGCGTAAAACCCCGGATATAAACGCCGCGCGGCCAACTAGCCGCAAGCGTAATACGCCAAGGGCTCGCGAAAGATGAGCGAAGCCTATGCCGCCTTGGTGCGGAGGGCCGGCACGGCGCTACGGATAGCGTGCGCGAGCGACGCAGCCACGACGATCTTAATGACGTCGGGCACGATGAAGGGCGCGATGCCCGCCATAAAGGCAGCGAGCGGATCCATACCCGCCACAGCCATGAGCTGAGCCCAGCCGCACACATAGGACACGAGCAGCAGCGCCAGCGCCGCCACGTATTCGCGCGCCAGGCCCATAACCAGCACGCCGCCACGCTTGCCGGCCCGGGATTCAGAAGATTCCTTAGCCGCAGGAGCTTTCCACGCCTTGAGAATCAGCACCGCAGCCACGGCGCCCAAGCCAAAGCCCACGATGAAACCGCCCGTGGAACCCATGAGGGCAGCCAGACCGCCCTTCATGCCCGAGAACACCGGCGCGCCCAGGGCGCCCAGAATCAGGTAGCCGAAGATGCTCACCAGAGCCTCGCGCGCCGGAAACAGCAGCACCACGAACACGAGCATCATGATCTGCAGCGTAAACGGCACGGGGCCCAGCGGAACGGTGATCCAGGAAGCCACGGCAAGCAGCGCGATAGCAAGGCCGCAGAACGCGATGGACTCGGCTCGAAAGAGCGCTGCGTTTTTCGTAGGAACCAATTTCATCTCTTTCTCGTTGACGGCGCCAGCTTCGCAGGACAGATGCCCGCTCAGTCCGACGCCTGCGCAGCATATGGCAAACTTCTCCTAGGCCACCAACGGCGGATGGCCCCGAAATCGTATGCCTCTGCTGCAAAGGGGTAAGAACCCGCCGATTGTAGCATGACATTGTGAAGGGTCACTATCACGCGCTAGCTTACTAAAGCACTCCCCCAAAACAGCACAATGCCCAAACGAAGGCTGAATTTTGATTTGCGATTTGGCTACTGCACCTTGACCAGGGAGAACACGTCTACATCGGTGGCCTGAGCAATGGCCTCGCGCGGGTTCAAGAACGCGAGCTCCATCAGAAAACCCATGCCTGCAAGACGCGCGCCGAACTTCTCCACCAGCTTCACCTGCGCCACCGCCGTGCCACCCGTAGCAACCAAATCGTCCACCAGCAGCACCACGTCATCCGCTGAGATGGCATCGGCATGAATCTGCAGCTCATCGGTGCCGTATTCGAGCGCGTAGGACTCGCTCACCACCTCGCGCGGCAGCTTGCCCGGCTTGCGCGCAGGCACAAACCCAGCGCCCAGCTTATACGCCACAGGAGCGCCCACCATGAATCCGCGCGCCTCAGCGCCGATGACCTTGGTCACCCCGGCATCCTTGAAATGGTCGGCGATGCGGTCAACCATGGCGGCAAAGCCCTCCGGGTTGCCCAACACCGGCGTGATGTCCTTGAACACGACACCCGGCTCGGGGTAATCGGGGATGTCAATGATGAGGTCTTCCAGGTTGATCTGAGACGCGGGCATGCCGATCCTCTCCTCATTCGCGCCCCGCCTTGGCGAAAGGCGCCTTCTATCCTATACATTCCGCTCACGCCATCGAAACGAATCGGGCGAAAGCGGTGCTCCGACAACAAAAAAGGGGAACGCCGGGTGTGGCGTTCCCCTGTTGGCGCGGGATGGTGCCCGAGGCGAGAGTCGAACTCGCACGTCAAAGACAACGGTTTTTGAGACCGCCGCGTCTGCCATTCCGCCACTCGGGCGCGAATGGACATTATATATGAACCAGCGCCGCCGCGCCACGAGGAATTGAACGGCGCATGAGACAATGATTCAACATCCCTTCTCAGGGGCGCGCGACACCGAGGCTCTGGTATGATTCGCACGCCAAAAACCAGACGCATCATGAGGCAAAACACTACAGTAGCCAAAATGCGCCGAGGCCGGAGGGGGATCATTGGACAAACAAACATTGAGGGCATTCGTCCTCTGCACCATAGCGGGTGCTTTTTCTGGTGCCGGAACTCGTATCCTCAACACCGATTTCATCGCCCCGCTCACCATGCTTGCTCCGTTCTTGCGCGACACGGTGTTTGTCGCCGCCTCGGCGGCGGGCTGGATCGCGTTTGCAATGATATTCAGCAGAATCGTCATCGCCAAACACACTCGCACGCTTTTCGCCACCTCAATTGTCGCCATCGCGCTCGCCTCGGGCGTGGCCCTCGTTTCCGGTTCCTCCCTCGCTGGGGGCCACGCGGCGGCCCTCGCCTTTGCCATTCTGGGGTCGGTATGGATTGATGCCGCTCTCGTTTTGGCGCTCTGCCGACTCGGCGAGCCGCGCATCATCGCGCTTTCCGTGTGCCTTTCTATGGGATTGAGCGCCCTGCTTCAAGGCGCAGTTGATGCCTTGCCTTCCCTGCTGCGCTTCGTCTCTTTTTGCCTCATGGAGATTGCCTGTCTCATCGCCACGCAGCGATTGGCCTGCCGATTCCTTGAAAACATCGAGCCCGCCCCCGTGCGCGACCTTGCTCTTCAGCAGCCCGGTTCGTTCCTCAAGCTGACCAATCCCGTGTTCGCGTGCTTTTTCACGTTCTCGTTCCTTTCGGGCTTCGCGCTTGCGCTGAACGTCATCGCCGGCGTGCCCATAAACCTCCCCTTGGCATCGATATGCTCGTTCATCGCGTCCGCCGCGCTCCTGATCGCAGCACACAGGCAGACATTCATCGACCTGGCTGCCAAGGTGGCTGCTCTGGTGTCCATTGCGGGTATTCTTCTGGCCATTTCCATTGGATCAACCCCCTTGGCCCCCTTGGCAAACATCGCCCTTGGTGCAGCCAACGCATGCTTTTCGATGCTTCTTATGCTATGCATGACGTCGCTCTGCAAACGCAACCCCAGCGGCGCACCACTCGTTATCGCGTTCAGCAACCTTCTTACGTCGTTGGGAATAGACCTGGGAGCTTTGACCGGCCACTCCGCCAATGCCTTTTTCGCCGATCATCCGAGCCTTGCCTCGCTGTTTCTATCGGGCATGCTCATCACGTTCATCGCGCTATGCTTCGCGTGGATTTCGCGCTACAAGTTCGCCGACATCATCTTTGACGTGAAGCCGGTCAAGGCCATCGTCGCCCAAAATGCCGCCGAAGACGAAGGCGACTTCTTCGCGCACGTATGCAGTGAGATCGCCGCCGCCAGGGGGCTCACGAAGCGTGAATCCGAGATTTTCGCCATGCTCGCCAAAGGACGCAACGGAAAATTCATCGAGGACTTTTACACCGTTTCATACAACACCGTGAAGACCCACGTGAAGCACATCTACACCAAGCTCGATGTGCACTCCCAGCAGGAGCTTATCGACCTCGTAGAGCGCAAGATGTCCGAGAAGCGCAGTAAATAAAAAGGCGGCATGCCGTTGCACACCGCCCAGTTGGAGGGGAAGAGAAGGCTTGGCGCCGCACCTAAGGGAGGGGAAGGGCGCGGCGCCAAGCGGAGGATGGATTAGTCCAGGTCGCCCGCGATGTGGCGCACGGCGTGACGCGCGAAGGTAAGCGTACGGCCGCAGGCCATGCCATGGGTGAGGTTGTAGTAGCCGTCGGCGAAGATGCCGCCAGAGCAGTCACCCGCAGCGTAGAGGCCGGGAATCACATCGCCGTCGGTGTTGTACACCTGCATGTCGGTGTTGATGCGCAGGCCGTCGCCGGTGGACAGGATGATGCCGCCCAGGGTAACGCCGTAGAACGGGGCCTTGCGAATGGCAGAGAGCATGTAGGGCTCCTTGCCGAAGTCCTCGTCCTCCTGCTTGTCGTAGAGCTCGTTGTAGCGCTCAACGGTGGCCAGGAAGTTCTCCTTGTACTCGCCCTCGAGCAGCAGGCCATCAGCCAGCTCTTCAAGCGTGTCGGCCTTGATGACCACGCCCTTGTCAATCCAATCCTTCAGCATGTCGTCCATGCTCATGAAGGAGAGCATCATGCGGGTGAGGCCCGCGCAGCCCAGGCTGTGGAAGCGGTCGACATCCTCGGCGAAGTTGGAGTCCCAGATCTCCAGGTACACGCCGCCCGGCTGACCGGCTGCAGCATAGGGAGCCCAATCGTAGTTCGCATCCTCGTTGAAGAAGCGCTCGCCGTGGGTGTTCACTTTGAGGAACGGCTGGGAACCGGGGTTGAACTGGCCGTTCGAAGGCATGGTGAACGAGGGGGCGCCGGCCTCGATACTCTCGGCGGTGTAGCCCGCCTTGGTGCCAGGCACAACCGCACCGCGGTCGAACACCATTGCCATCGCCTCAGCGTCCTTCATGGCACCGGCCCACATGCCGGCCTTGATGCCCATGCCGGTGTTGCCGGGCAGAGCATCGCTCGCGGTCAGGCAGCGCGTCATAAGGGGGTTAAGGGCATCGAGCATGTCGGGGTTGGAGGCATAGCCGCCCGTGGTCAGCAGCACGTTCTTGGCGTTGATTTGCACGTAGCCATCGGCAGTGTTGAAGATTGCGCCCGTCACCGCGCCGGACTCGTCCTGCACCAGCTTTGCAAGGTCGTAGTTGAACGTGACCTCGTGGCCGGCCTGCTTGATGTAGTCCTGGAAGATGTCGTTACGGGTGAGCGCGGCGTATTCCTCGGGGCAATCCTCGCGGGCAACGTAGTTCACCTGAATCGGCGGCACGTACATGTCGATGCCGACGCCGCCATGACCCTTGCCCTGATCGGAGTCGAAGTTCACATCGAAGCCGTAGGAGTCCATGATGCCCTTGACCCACTCGTGCATGCTGGCGGATTCATTCATCCACACCTTGGCCACGCGCATGTCGTTCTTGCCGCAGTATGCCTGACGCATCACGTTGCCCAGCTTGATGGTATCGACCTCTTTGCCCGCCTCGGCGCACTCGGGGATGTTGACCGCACCATACCAGTTGCGCGTAACCGCCAGAGCGGCCGTCTTCTCGACCACCATGAAGTCAAGGCCCAGGTCGCACGCCGTGGCAGCAGCAGCCATGCCGCCGTTGCCTGCGCCCACGATGAGCAGCTTGGTCTCTTTGGTTTCAACGATATCGCCCTCAGCGATCTCGGGAGCCTCGCCCAACCAGGCGGGCGTCTGGCCGACGAGCGTCTTCACCTCAGCGGCGGCCGAATCGGCAGCCTCGCTCGAAGACGAGGCCTGAGGCGCGCAGCCTGCCATGCTCGCAGCGGCAACGGCGCCCGCGGCAACGGCGGCGCCCGTCAGGAAGTTGCGGCGAGTCAAACCCTTTTCCATGTTTCCCTCCTCGGAAGATTACCTTCAGCATCCGGGGATTCCTGCCACCCTTTCGGCGGAATCCATTCGCGCCCCTTCACCTCGTCGGAGAGGGAAGCGCGAACCAAGCCGGCGCTTTTCGAAACGCCACGCATCCTAGGCACGCAGGACGGGCGATTCGTCACCCCCTGCAGGGGATTTCTCACCATCCTCTTGTTCACCAGGCAAAACACGTTCTCACCCTGCCCCGTATCACCCTCTGCTGGTGAGCGAAGCTAGGCGGCACCTTCGTCTTATTTGCGGCGGAAAAGCGTCCTTGCGACGGACGCGCGATTGCGTGGTGATAGAATGCGAGCGGATTCACGAAACCCGCGTTTGCCGATACGGGGCACGCGCTGCGCAATCTCGCGCCCAAACATGAAGAAAGGGGCGGCTATGGCCACTATCGCCGACATCACCACCGAGGAACTGCTCTCCGAAGCCGATGCGTTCATCGAGGCGCACTGGGAGGAAATCGTCCGCGAGATTGGCACGCTCGTAGCCGTGCCCAGCATTGTGGATTTTGCCCGCGCCACCGCGGAGGACCCCTCCGGCCCCGAAGCGCACGAGGGCCTGCGCGCCTCCGTTGACCTGGCACAACGCCTGGGCTTCAAGGCGTGGGACGATGCGGGCGAAATCGGCATCGCCGACCTCGAAGGCGAGCGCGACGAGCAGCTTGCCATGATTTGCCACGCCGACGTGGTCACACCCGGCGTAGGCTGGACGAGCGACCCGTGGACGCTCGAGCGTCGCGAGGGCTTCCTCATCGGCCGCGGCGTAATCGACGACAAAGGCCCGCTGGTCATCTCTCTCTATTGCATGAAGTTCTTCCAGGAGTGGTGCGAAAAAACCGGCACGCGCCTGCCTTACACGCTGCGCACGCTCATGGGAACCAACGAGGAAACCGGCACCATGCGCGACGTGCGCTACTACCTGGAGCACTACCCCGCCCCAGCGTTCCTCTTCACGCCCGACAACGCTTTTCCCGCCTGCTATGGCGAGAAGGGCCAGTTCGACTGCGCCATCACGTCGCCTAAAATCACCGATGGATGCATCGTGGACTTCACCACGGGCGATTCGTCCACCAACGCGGTGCCCAGCCAGGCCACGCTCGTGGTGCGCGCCGACGCTGCCAGCCTGCCGGCTGCCGATGGCATCGAGATCGCCGATGCGGGCGACGGCCTCGCGCGCCTCGTAGCAACCGGACGCGGGGGCCATGCGTCGCTGCCCGAAGGTACCGTGAATGCCATCGACATGCTGGTGAAATACGCACTTGCCAACGGCCTGTGCAGACACGCCGAGGAGGCGTACTTGCGCATGATCGGCCGCATCATGGACTCCACCGACGGCAGTTCAATCGGCGTGGATTCGCGCGACGAGTACTTCGGCGGCCTCACTTGCATCGTTGGCACCATCCATCGCGAGCTTGACCGCATGCGCATCACCATCGACATCCGCTACCCCACCTCCACGACGGGCGAGGAGCTGCTGGCAAAGTTCCAGGCGCTGGCCGCGGAAGCCGGTGCAACCGTGGAGCTCACCGGTGGCCTTCCGCCCTTCCTCACCAAGCCCGACAGCCCCGCCATTCAAGCGCTCGCCTCGGCCTACCGTGAAGCTACCGGCTTTGACGGCGAGCCGTTCACCATCGGCGGCGGCACGTATGCGCGCGAATTCCCCTGCGCGGCGAGCTTCGGACCGGAAGATCCGCACGACGTCTATCCCGATTGGGTGGGCCCCATGCACGGCGCCGACGAAGGCGTTTCCGAGGAAAGCCTCAAGCGCGCCATGCGTGTGTACATCCTCACCATCGCCCGCTTGATGCAGATCGACCTGACGAAACTGGGCGCATAGGGGCGGGCACCACGAGCGGAGTCCGCTTCCCATCAGAACGAAGCAGCCGCCGCCCGCCAATAGAGAGCCCGTACGCCCTTTACGCCCCGACCGGCAATTGTGCCCCTGCCCGGTCGGGGAGCGTGCTTTTCGCGCACATATGGCAACCTTGCGCTACAATATGTCGCTGGACTCAGCGTATGGTTGAAGGGGTGGGTGCTTTCGTTCGTGCCGCGCAAGGCGATGCGCTTTCTGCAACGCTTGGCACGAGCGGCGAATGTCCTCTTTCCAACCGCTGAGAACACAAAATGACTGTGCGCCACACCCCTTCCGCAAAGCACGTGTGCCCGGAAGGCACTTTTTGCATGCGCGGAACACGCTACTCGAGAGGGAGGACCCATGGTCACTACGCATCGCTTCGCGCTCACCCATACGCGCGCATTCTTGATTCGTCTTGCCGCCCTGGCGCTTGCCGCAACATGCATGTTCACGCTTTCCGCCTGCGGGCACGAACCCGAAATCGCTACGCCCCCTGCGGATTATGGCCAAGACCAGGCGGAGCAGCAGGATGCGACCGCTCCCGAGAACACCGATGCCAATGCAGCCGAGGGCCAGACGACTGGCGAGGCGAACAATCAGGCAACCGATGAGGCCGAGGCCGACACCGATGACAATGCCGATGCTGATGCCGAAGCCGACAAAGCCGCCGAGGAAGCTGAAGAAAAACCCGTTCATGAAGGGCCCTTCGTAGTGAGCATCCTCAATGCAGGCGGTGCAGACGGTCTTGCTGGCGCCGCCCAGGAAAAGCTCGCCGCCGACGGCATCGAAGGCAGCGATTACGAAATCTCCGTCGATAGCTATCTTGCCGCCGTCATGCCCACCACTACGGTGTATGTGACCGGCGAGGGTGATGACGCCGAAGAAGTGCGCGCTGAAGCCGACAAAATCGCCAAGGCGCTCGGCGGCGAGGTGAAGACCTTCAAGGAGGGCGAGCTCGCCGAAGGCACCACAATGGACGGCCTCGACATCCTCGTTCTCGTAGGCGCCGATGCGGTGTAGCCATTCCATCTTGCGATAAAACGTAAAAGTGCCCGACGGTTCATTAGCGTCGGGCACTTTTCTTTAGGTATCTCGTCCGCTCAAATCACTCGTCATCTTTGGGCGTTTTGCGCTTGTCGGGGTCGCCGAAAACGAGCTCGGCGGGCTTGGGGGCCACGAACGCAGGCTCTTCGGCCTCTACGGCAGCGGCTGCTGCAGCATCACCTGCCGCGGCGCGCTCGCGCAGGTCGCTGAGCGCCTCGGCGTCGGCCTGCTGCTGCTCCGCCGCACCCGCAACCTCGGCGCCATCGATGGAGATGTCCTTAGGCAGCACCAGGTTGCACACCACGGCCACCAGGAACACGCCGGCCACGCAGTTGTCGGCAAACACGCTACGCACCAGCTCGGGGAAAATCACGAAGATGTCGGACACCTGGGTGAACCCGATGCCAATAGCCAGCGACAGCGCCGTAATCAGGATGTTGCGCTGGCTGAACCCGGCACGTGCGATCATCTGGAAGCCGCTCACAATGATGTTGCCGAACATCATGATGGTGCAGCCGCCCAGCACAGCCTCAGGCAGGCTGGAGAACACGGCGCTCACCACGGGCAGCAGCGCCGCCAACAGCATGATGACGGCACCGGTGGCGATAGCCTTGCGATTGACCACCTTGGTCATGGCGATCAGGCCGATGTTCTGCGCGAACGACGTCACGGGCAGGCAGCCAAAGCAACCGGAAAGCGCGCTTACGAAGCCGTCGGCGGCAAGCGAACCCGAAAGCTCCTTCTCGCGCACCTCACGGCCCAGGCCCACGATGGTAAGCGCCGAGGTGTCGCCGATGGTCTCGGTGGCGCTCACCAGGAAGATGACCGCAAGCGAGATGATGGCGCCCAGGTTGAACTCAGGCGTGAACGGCATGATGTGCGGCAGGGCGAACAACTGCATGTTCTCGAACGCTGTCAGGTCGACCGCACCCATGATAAGTGCCGCAATATAGCCAACTACCAGGCCGAACAGCACCGAGAGCTGCTTGGTTTTGCCCTTGGCCAGAATCTGGAACGCCAAGCACGACACCAGAGCGATGGCGCCCAGCGCCAGGTTGCGCGGCGAGCCGAAATCCTCCGCGCCGCTGCCGCCGCCGAAGCTCGTAGCACCCACGGAAAGCAGCGAGAAACCGATGGACGTGACCACCACGGCCGCCACGATGGGCGAAATGATGCGGCGCCAGTACTTGGCAAACAGGCCCAACGTGCCCTCAAAGATGCCGCCCACGATGATGGCGCCGATAGCTGCGTTGTAGCCGTACTGCGTCGCGATCACGCACAGCACCGAGACGAATGTGAAACTGATGCCCATGACGATGGGCAAGCCACTACCGACCCTCCATACCGGGAACAGCTGAATGAGCGTGCCGATGCCCGCAATGAGCATGGCGCTTTGCACCAGCATGGCCGTCTGGTCCTCGGCGAGCCCTGCCGCACCCGCCACCACCACGATGGGCGCTAGGTTGGCCACGAACATCGCGAGCACGTGCTGCAGGCCATAGGGAATGGCGCGCAGCAAAGGGATATCGCCGTCGAGCTGGAACAGACTTGCGTGGTTGAACTGCTTCTTTGCGCCCTTGGCGCCGCCCGCAGCCGCCACGGCTTACGCCTCGCCCTTCGCGGCCGCGTCGAACGCCGCATCGGCGCTTGCGAGGTCATCGGCGTTCACCTCGACCACCTCGCCATACGTCGGCGCGTTGCCGCCCTGCGGACGGAACGTGATCTTGCCGGTCATGGGATCCATGCGGTCCACGATGGCGAGCGACTCCAGGCGATACCCGCGCTCACGCAGGCTCTTGCCGCCGGGCTGGAAGCCCTTCTCCACCGCAATGCCAATGCCCTCAACGGTGGCACCGGCCGCCTCAACGATCTCAATCAGGCCGTTGAGAGCGCAGCCATTGGCCAAGAAGTCGTCGATAATCAGCACGTGGTCGTCCGGCCCGATGAACTTCTTGGACACAATCACGTCGAACACCTTGCCATGCGTGAAGCTCTGGATGCGCGTGCAGTACATTTCGCCATCGAGGTTGATGCTTTGCGCCTTCTTGGCGAACACCACCGGCACGCCGAAATGCTGAGCCGCGATGCACGCGATGCCGATGCCGGATGCCTCGATGGTCAGAATCTTGTTGATGGGAGCGTCGGCGAACAGACGCTTGAATTCGGCGCCCATCTCATCAAGAAGCTTGATATCAATCTGGTGGTTCAGGAAGCTGTCCACCTTTAGCACGCCTTCTGCCTTGACCACGCCATCCTTTTGGATGCGCTCTTCGAGAAGCTTCACGATGCTCGCCTTTCTGCTCGGGAATAAAGACCGCACGCAAAGCCTGACGAAGCGGCGCAGCGCACGGCACAAATCGGTATAAAGATGCAGTGTACCGCAGCATAGCGGGCATGTGCGCGCGAACGAAACGCAAAATGCCCCGACCCGACATTTATTCGTCAGGTCGGGGCACAAGAGACGTGCGGCAAACACCATCAGGCGAGCTAGGAAACCATGGCAGAACGGACCACAACGCAATGGCCGCGCAGGTCCGCAGGTGTCTCCCTTACGATTGCATCTTGCGGCTGGCAATGCGTCCGAAGAAGCGTGCAAGCAGGTTGAACGCCAGCACGCAGATCATGAGCACGGCCGCCGTGCCGTTGGACACGGCCTCCAAATCGGGCACCACGCCCTCAGAGTTGATCTTCCAGATGTGCACGGCGAGCGTCTCCGCGGGGCGGAAGATGTTCCACGGACACGACGGGTTGGCCAGATCGAAACAGGTGAAGTCCAGCATCGGCGCCGACTGACCCGCGGTGTAGATAAGCGCCGCCGCCTCACCGAACACGCGACCAGCAGACAGAATCACGCCCGTGATGATGGCGGGCAACGCGGCGGGAAGCAGCACGTGAACGGTGGTTTCCCAGCGGCTCGCGCCAAGCGCCAGGCCGCCTTCGCGCTGGTCATCGGGAATAGCCTCAAGCGCCTGCTGGATGACGCGCACCAGAATGGGCAGGTTGAACATCGTGAGCGCCAACGCGCCCGAGATGATGGAGAACCCCCATCCCATCTGCAGCACGAAAAACAGGAAGCCGAACAGACCCACGACGATGGACGGCAGCGAAGACAGCGCCTCGATGACCGTTTTCACAGCGGCGGTCGCGCGGTTGTGCGGCGCGTACTCCGAAAGATAGATTGCCGCACCCAGCGAAATGGGCACCGAGATGATCAGCGTGAGCACGAGCAGATAGAACGAGTTGAACAGTTGCGGTCCAATGCCGCCGCCCTCTTTGAACTGCTCGGGCTTGCCGGTCAAAAAGTCGATGTCGAGCGCCTTGCCCAGGCCGTTGAACAGGATGTACCCGATAATCGCGACCAGGACCAGGCAGATGAACGCCACGATGAGCGTCAAAACCACCGTAGCCGCCTTGTCTTGCGCCACGATGCGCCGAGCAAGGGAAGAACCGTTCTTAGCCATGCTTCTTCAATCCTCCCTTGTGCTCGATGAAGTGGATGATCGCAATGAACACGAGCGACATGAACAAGAGCAGCAGCGCGAGCGACCACAGCACATCGCTGTACACCGTGCCCATCATCTCGTTGCCGATGCCCATGGTGAGCACCGAGGTGAGCGTCGCGGCGGGCGTGAACAGGCCGTCAGGCATCTGCGCGGCGTTGCCCACCACCATCTGCACGGCAAGCGCCTCGCCGAATGCGCGCGTCATGCCCAGCACCACGGCCGTACACAGCGAGGGCATGGCGGCGCGCAGCACCACGTGCCAGATGGTCTGCCAGCGCGATGCGCCCACGCCGTACGAGCCCTCGCGGTACGACTTGGGCACCGCCGTGATGGCATCGATGGAAAGCGACGTGATGGTGGGCAGAATCATCAGCGCCAGCACGATGGACGCCGAAAGAATGCCGTAGCCGGTGGTTCCCGTCATATCTCGCATGAAGCCCACCACGATGGTCAGGCCCAGCAGGCCGTAGACCACCGAGGGAATACCCACGAGCAGCTCCACGACGGGCTGGAACACCTTGCGTCCGAAACGCGGAGCGATCTCCACCACGAAAATCGCCGAACCGATGGCGAACGGAATGGAAATGACCGTTGAAAGCAGCGTGACCGAGAACGAGCCCACGATCATGGGAAGCGCTCCCATCAGGGGGTTTCCCGCCTCGTCATTCACATGGGGGTTCCATTCGGTGCCCGTCAGAAACGCGATAGGCGAGATGCCGTCCACGAAGAACGTGGCCAAACCATGCTGCGCCACCATGAACACAAGCGTGACCACCAAAAGCACCACGACGGCGATGCAGAGGATGGACACCGATTTTCCCGCAAGCTCGACCTTGGCCTTCTTGCTCAAAGGGGGCCGGCCGCGTTTGGCCGGGGCGTTCGATGTCGTTGACACTGATACACCTTCCTCACGGCGCGAACCCACCCAACGTAAGCCCGCGCTGAACAGCAAAGAGGCGCGACCCTTTCCAGGCCGCGCCGAAACGCTTGAAAGCAAGGTCCGTCGGCGATTCGCACCCCGACGGACCCATGTTGCGCATTAGAGCTGGGTCACGTTGCCCTCGGCATCCTTCTCCACCTTCATGCCGGAGATGGGGATGTAGCCGTTCTCCTCGACGAGCGAACCCTGCACCTCGTCGCCCATCATGAAGTCGATGAACGCCTGAGTGGCCTCGTCGGGGCTGGTGGAGGTGTACATGTGCTCGTACGCCCAGATGGTCCAGTCGTTGGTCTCAACGTTCTCGGTGGAGGGGTCAACGCCGTCCACGGAGAGCGCCTTCACGTCGTCGCTCAGGTAGGAGAACGCAACGTAGGAGATAGCGCCCGGAGTCTCGGAGACCATCTTGACCACGGTGCCCGAGGAATCCTGCTCCTGGAACGTGGCGGATTCCTGACCGTCGGTGAATACGGCCGCCTCGAACACCGCGCGCGTGCCGGAGCCGCTCTGGCGGTTGATGACCGTGATGTCCTCGTCGGCGCCGCCAACCTCGCTCCAGTTCTTGATCTCGCCGGTGAAGATCTTGGCCAGATCCTCCAGGGAGATGTCGTCGACGGTCACGTCGGGGTTCACGATCGGACCCATGCCCACGACGCAGACCTTGTTGTCCTTGATCTTGTCAACGTCGGAGGCGTTTTCGACCTTCTCCTCGGCGAACACGTCGGAGTTGCCGATCTGAACAGCGCCCTGCACGATCTGCGTGATGCCCTGGCCGGAGCCGCCGCCCTGGATGGTGATCTGCACGCCAGAGTTCTTGGCCATGAAATGCTCGGCGGCCGCCTCGACGAGGGGCTGCAGGGCGGTGGAGCCCACAGCGGTGATGCTGCCGGTCAGCGCCGCGGCGCTCGCGTCAGTGGAAGACGCGTCAGCGGAGGCGTCGCTGGCAGCGGAGTCGGAAGAATTGGAGGAGCAGCCCACAAGGCCGCCCAAACCGGCAAGCACCACGGTGCTGCCGGCCACCGTAAGGAAGCGGCGACGGCTCATCGAATTCTGAATCAGGCTATTGGACATGGTGAACATCCCTTTCTGATGGCTTGTTGATGTCTTGCTCAAACAACGAAACCCATCCTAGAAAGGGGTGGTTAAGCTTGCGTCAGGCGATTGTCAAACGCTGGTAAAAACACGCGCGCGTGCCCTACGACTGGGGAAACGTTACCGTGATGATGGTTCCCTGCGGGTGATTGTCGGTGATCGAGATACTGGCACCGTGCACTTGGGCGGCGTGCTTGACGATGGCAAGCCCCAGGCCGCTTCCGCCTGTGTCTTTGGAGCGGCTCTCCTCCACGCGGAAGAAGCGCTCGAACACGCGCTCGCGCAGCTCATAGGGAATGCCGCGGCCCGTATCGCTCACGCGCACCACCGATTTGCCGCCCTCGGACGCCACCTCCACGACCGCGCGACCGCCTTCGTGGTTGTAGCGCACGGCGTTCTCGGCGAGGTTGCGCACCATCTCCTCGAGGACGCGCGCATTCCCCCGCACGGTAACGGGCTCGTTGTCGGTGCGGCTGACCTTCATCACCAGGTCAACGCGATAGCGCTCGGCCAAAGGCTTCAGGCGCCCCACGGCGTTGTTGGCCACCGATTCGAGCGGCACCTCCTGCTGCATGTCCAGATCCATCTGGCCCTCACCCATCTCATCCAGATGCGTGAGCGCGATGATCTCCTCCACCATGCTTTTCATCTGCTGGGCTTCATCGTGGATGAGACCGGCGAACCTGCGCACGTCGCGCGGCTTGGCGATGCCCTTGTCGATAATCTCGGCATACCCCGAAATGACGGTCAGCGGCGTTTTGAGCTCGTGCGACACGTTGGCCGTGAACATGCGGCGCTCGCTGGCTTGCGCGTCCAGGCGGCGGTGTTGCGCATCAAGGCGGCGCAGCAGCGGCATGAGCTCTTCGGGCGCATCGCCTTCGATGGGGTTGTTCAGATCGATTTTCTCCATGCGCGAGATGACGCGCCGGGCGATTGCGAATCCGATGAGGAACGACACCACCACCGCAAGAAGCAGCACGAGCAGGCACGGCAGCGCGATGGTGCCCATGATGCCCCAGATGCTCGACTGCGTGACGGAAAGCCGGAGCACCGAGCCATCGGACAGCAGAACCGAATGGTAGAGTGTTTCCTCGCCGAGTGTCTCGGAGTAACGGCCGCTTTGGCCCTCGCCCGTTTGCATGGCCTCCGCCACTTCGGGGCGCTGGGCGTGGTTCTCCATCGATGACTCATCGGCATAGGAGTCGTACAGCACCGTGCCATTGGGCGAAATAAGCGTCATGCGCGTGTCGGGCTCGATGGTGCTCTCGGTTTTCACCAGCGCGATAGCATCGGTGCCCGTATAGCCCGAATCGTTGATGACCTGGGCGTATCCCTCGGCTTCAGCGGCAAGATCGTCCACCGCGCGCTGGTCGAGCGTGAAATAGAACACCGCTGCATACAGAATGCAGCACACAATCACCAGCGTCGCGGAGGCGGCGGCCACCATAGACGCCACAGCGCGAGAAAGATGCCACCGGCGACGCGACTCGCCGCCTGCAGTATCTTCCTTGGAAAGCGATCTGATACGAATGTCCATGGCGCCCGGTCCCGTTGGCAGATTGATGCGAGGCTACGCCTTCAGGCGATAGCCCACGCCGCGCACGGTTTCCACGAACGAAACCGCCTCGGGATCGGCCTCGCCGAGCTTCTTGCGCAGCGTCTGCACGTGGGCGTCAACCGTGCGGGTCTCGCCGGCCACGCCGTAGCCCCACACGCGCTCGAGCAGCTTGTCGCGCGATACCACGATGCCGCGGTTCTCCATCAGGTAGCGCAGCATCTCGAACTCCTTGTGCGTCAGGCGCACCTCTTTGCCCGAAACCGTCACGCGATAGCTCGCGGGATCCAGGGAGATGGGGCCGGCATCCAGCGTTTCGCCAGCGGCAAGAGGCGCGGCATCGGCGGCCGCATCGCGAGCGGCACGGCGCAGCAGCGCATTCACGCGCGAAAGCAGCTCCATCATACCGAACGGCTTGGCGAGATAGTCATCGGCACCCGCATCAAGCCCGGTCACCGTGTCATACTCGGTGGATTTGGCCGTGAGCATCATGATAGGCACGTCCTGCGTGCGCGGGTCTTTGCGCAGGCGCTTGAGCACGCTGATGCCGTCCTCATCGGGCAGCATCACGTCAAGCAGAAACAGGTCGGGGATGGCCTGCGTGAGCGCAGCATCCATCTCGGCCGCCCGGGAGAACCCGCGGGTCTCATGCCCCGTCTGAGACAGCGTGTACAGCGTCAGGTTGCGGATCTGTTCGTCGTCTTCAAGGTAGTAAATCATCCGAGCAGCTCTCCTTTGTATCGGCCCGTGATTGAGTATTCTACCCATTCCGCGATGTTTTGGGCATGGTCACCCACACGTTCAAGATATTTCGCCACCATAAGCGCCTCCACGAGGTTCGTGGCAGGGTCGGTTGCCGATTGGATTCCCTTGACAATGTCGCGCTTCACGCGGTCGAACATCTCATTCACGCCGGAGTCCTCGACGATGGCCTGGCGGGCACGCTCCTCGTCGCGCTTCACGAAGGCGTCGGCGGCATCGTGGACGATGGTCGCGGCGCGGCGGCCCATCTTGGCGAGATGCTTGTGCAGCTTGGGGTCGAACTGCTCGCCTTCGAGCGTGATCACGATCTCGGCGATGTCGGCCGCCTGATCGGCGATGCGCTCCATATCGCCCACCATCTTGAGCGCGGCTGAGACGCGGCGAAGGTCGCCCGCCACCGGCTGCTGAGTGAGCAGCAGCTTCAGACACAGGCCCTCAATCTCGCGCTCCTGATGATCGATGTCGTCATCGCCCTCGACGATGGCCCGCGCGCGCTCCACATCGCGCGTCTCGAGCGCCTCGATAGCGCCCACCAGCGCCTCCTCCATCGACGACGAAAGCACCAGCATCTGCGCGTCGAGCAGGGCGAGCTGATTGTCAAAAACGGTACGCATCATAAGATTTAGCCGAACCTTCCCGTGATGTAGTCTTCGGTACGCTTATCCTTCGGATGGCTGAACAGGGTTTGCGTGACATCGTATTCCACCAGCTCACCCAGCAAGAAGAATGCGCACATGTCGGACACACGCGCGGCCTGCTGCATGTTGTGCGTCACCATGACCACGGTGTAATCCTTCTTGAGCTCAATCGCCAGCTCCTCGATGCGGCCGGTAGAAATCGGGTCCAGAGCGCTCGTGGCCTCGTCCATCAGCAGCACTTCGGGCTCCACCGCCAGGGCGCGCGCGATGCACAGACGCTGCTGCTGGCCGCCGGAAAGCTGCAGGGCACTCTTCTTCATGCAGTCTTTGACTTCGTCGAAGATGGCGGCCTTGCGCAGGGCGGTTTCCACGATCTCGTCCAGACGCGCCTTGTCCTTGATGCCGTGCGTGCGCGGGCCGAACGCCACGTTGTCGTACACGCTCATGGGAAACGGGTTCGCTTTCTGGAACACCATACCCACGCGCTTGCGCAGCAGGTTGACATCCATGTTCTTGCCGTAGATCTCGTCGCCGTCGATGGTAACGGAGCCCTCGATGCGGCACCCCTCCACCATATCGTTCATGCGGTTGAGCGAGCGCAGCAGCGTGGATTTGCCGCAGCCGGAAGGGCCGATGAACGAGGTGATCTGGCGCTCGGGGATGTCCATGTTGATGTTAAGAAGCGCGTGGAACTGACCGTAGTACAGGTCGAGATCTTTCACCGCCATCTTGGTGCGGTGGGCCGAGGTCGGCGTCTCCCGGCGCTCAGGCACTGCGATGTCCACCTCCACGTCGGCGACAGCAATGCCCTCGGCTGCGGCGGGGGCCTCGGTATTGGCGTTGCTCATGCATGCGCCCTTTCTCTTGCCAGTGTCGCGGCATCTTACATGCCGCCGCCCGCCGCGAGGCCGGATGCGCCGGAGCGCGGTCGCATTGCGGAACGGGCGCAGATACGTTCGAACATACGACAAGTGCCCACGACCACAGGGAGGGAGAGCGGTCGTAGGCACTCGCTCGACAAAGCCCGACTTTACAATCGAGCCATCAAACGACTGTCACACGCGTGTCAAATCTTGGTAAAGCGCAGGGTGCGGGCGCTCCTCCGGCCGCAAGAAGTCGGGCCGCATCGCGACAGGGCCGCCCAACGCTGGCGCGTGCAAGCCGTTTCGACCGCAAGAAGCTGATCCATATCGCAGCCAAGCCCGCTCACCCATCCAGCTGGGAAATAACCGCAACGCTCCGCCTTGCGAGATGTCACTTGAACCTCATCTGCAAATCCCCGGCTCAAAGCATGGTTTATTCCTAGGTTTATTCAAATAAACGAAAACTTTTCGCATGGCCGATGCGCAGCAATCGCCCGCGGTGCATGATGCGATCCGTCGCCGGCAACCGCATAGGAAGCGATGCCGACGGGCAGTTCGAAGACGCGCGGAAACGCAATCTTCGAAACCCCTCCTTCGCCCGTCGCCGTCAACCTTGTGCGCGATGCCCAAAGGCGACCATCAGCCAACAGCAAGGAAGGGATACATCATGACCGCAAACGTTACGCGTCGCGACTTGTTCAAGTTCGGCGGAATCGCCGCCGCGGGCGCTCTGGGCGCCGGCGCGCTTGTCGGATGCGCGCCCACCGCGGCTTCCGACTCGTCCGCCTCTGCCGACACCGAGGCCTCCAACACCCCTGAGTTTCTCAAGCAGC
Organism: uncultured Slackia sp.; assembly: GCA_963559755.1. Classification (GTDB taxonomy): domain Bacteria; phylum Actinomycetota; class Coriobacteriia; order Coriobacteriales; family Eggerthellaceae; genus Slackia. The sequence goes on from CAUWMI010000019.1 coordinate 32,201, forward strand.
CCGAACCTATCACCGAATTCGCCGAACCCAAGGAGTTCGATGTCGTGGTCGTGGGTGCCGGCGAATCCGGACTTTCCGCCGCGCACACCGCCCAGGAAGCAGGCGCGCATGTGGCCGTCGTCCAGAACATCGGCACCGCCCAGACTACGGGCAACATGGGCGCATCCGTCGACCTGGACAAAACCGACGAAGCAGGAGTCCAGGCTGCCGTCCAGTTCCTAATGGAGAAGAACGCCTATCGCTCCAACCGCAAGCTGCTCGAAGCGTGGGCGCACAACTCTCATGAGGCCATCCACTGGTGGGCCGACTGCGCAGCCGCCCGCGGCGTGGAATCTAAGCCTTTCGACTCCTCCAAGGAATACAACGGCTACACCTTCTATCTGCACGCCAACACGTATAACCACATGGACGGCGCGCACAACGATGCCGCAATGGTCATCGCCGAGCAGCTTGCTGAAGACGGCGTAGAGTTCTTCTACAACAGCCCCGCCGTGCAGATTTACAAAGAGGACAACCGCGTGACTGGTGTCATCTGCAAGAATGAGGATGATTCCTACACGCTGTACAAAGCCGCCAAGGGCGTCATTCTCGCCTCCGGCGACTGCTCCGGCAACGAGGAGATGCGCAACTACTACTGCCCCGACCTGCGCGGCTTCAAGACCATGTCCGAGTTCCGCGACGGCATGGGCATGGCGGCTGGCATGTGGGCAGGCGCTCAGATGACCCCGATCAACCACTCCAAGATGGTTCACGGCGGTGGCGTGCTCACGCGCCTGCAGGTGCCTTTCCTCAACCTGGACATCCATGGCGAGCGCTTCATGAACGAGGTGCTGAGTTTCGCCTACCTGAACAACCTGATGCGCGATTACCTGGCCGAGTATGATTATCAGAACTCCATGGCTGCCAAGTTCTTCACCATCATGCCCGCGAACTGGCTCGAGATCGGCGAGAAGTGGGTCGAGGAGGACCCCTCCGAGGTACAGATGGGCGTTGGCAACGGTGGCATCCCCGACGAGAGTCAGCTGATTAAGGCCGACACCCTCGAGGAGCTTGCCAGCGCGATCAACAAGTACATGGAGGACGAGGCCTGGGGCATCAATCCCATCGATGAGGCCACCATCGTTGAGAGCATCAAGCACTACAACGAGCTGTGCGCCACCGGCATGGACACCGAGTTCGGTAAGCGTGCGAAGTACCTGGTGCCCATCGAGGAGGGCCCGTTCTACGCTGTTCCTCGCGGCGCCAACAGCGTGCCCGCCATCCTGGGCGGCCTGATTGTGGACGAAAACCAGCAGTGCCTGGACGCCGAGGGCGCACCAATCGAGGGCTTCTTCGCCGTGGGCAACGCTTCCGGCCAGTTCTACGGCGGTGTTGACTACCCCATGGACGTCGAGGGCCTCTCCGTGGGTCGCGCCATCACTTCCGGTTTCGTGACCGGCCGCTACGTGGCAAGCCTGTAGAGCCGACCTTGCTTCTGGGAAGGCAATCGGCCCCTCCTGCCCCTCCTGGTACCGTCTTCCCAGAACTCCAACAATGCCTCCCTTTGCCGGCGTGCCTATCCATCCCCTCCTTGTGCGCGCCGGCTCCTCCTGACAAGCGCGCTGATTCCCAGGATCAGCGCGCTTGTGTCTTTGCGGGTGCAGGAAAAGCGTCCCGGCCTTCCGAATCGCCCAAACCTCGAGGATAGCATTCCCGGGAAGTTTGCCACCACAGAGGCAAAGACGCAGCTCGTCCCATTTGTGAGCAGGCCGAGCCGCGTAGCGCCTCTTTGCGCTGGGCCCCATCGTCGCTCGATGTCATCTCACGCTATAATCGCTTTATGAATAAGCGACGACATACTCCGCCCAAGCCACGCATCGATCATCTTGAGCAGATGATTCCCTATATTTTTTCCCTTGGCTGTGCCCGTGCATGGATGACGCTTCTATTCGCCGCGCCACGCTCCGATTTGAACCTGGTCTTCGACCCCCATATCATCTTCGACTATTCGTATGTCGTGGTGGGTGTTGCCATAGCACTGCTTGCCAGACGGCTTTCGCCCCTACAGGAGCAGCCGTGGAGCAAAGCCGCGGCTGCAGGTGGGATGATTGCGGCATCGCTGTGCGTTATCGCATCCACGGTATCAAGCGAATATGCTGTTGCGCTTGGTGTCATTGGGGCCTTACTGGGAGGATTAGGATTCTGCGTGTTCCTCCTGCTCAATTCAGAGGCGCTGTTTCCGCTCAGCCTCATTCGCATCCTGCTCTATCTTGCCGCATCGCGGTTCTTTGCGGTACCCATCGTGTTTTTCTGCGAAGGCATGGACAGCGTCCGCTTCGTGTTCGCCCTTATCGTTTTGCCCCTGATCGCCACCGCATGCGTATCCTTCGCGTACAAATGCACGTCCGCCTCGGAACGGCCTCCGCGCGTGTACCCCAAATTCGTCTTTCCCTGGAAGCCGCTTGCCTTGTTTGCCGTTTTCTCTTTTGCATACGGCATGCGCGAGCAGCAAATCGCCTTTGGCGGAGGCATCCATTCTTCCATTTCGACCGCAATAATCATGGGTCTCGTGTTCGTTGCCGTGTGCTTCTTCTCGGATAAGTTCAGCTTCAGCGCGCTCTACCGCTCCCCTGTATTTCTTCTGGCCTGCGGGTTGCTGCTTATTCCTGCCGAGGGACTACTGGGAACATACATTTCGGGGTATCTCATTTCTATGAGCGTCTCCCTCATGAGCCTTCTGATTTCACTCGTGTTCTACGACCTGGCAAAACGCATGGGCATTGCCATCATTGCTTTGATGGGCATGGAGCGCATCGATAAGATTTTCATTGTATGGGGCAACGATTGCGCGGACCTGCTTTCCGAAGCGCTCCCAAGCCATCTTGTGCAGGAAGTCATTACTCTGGTGCTTATCCTTGCTCTTATAATTGCCTGTGCACTGCTTCTGTATAAAAACGGCTGGATAGACTGGGGCGGCCGTCTTGTCACATCTGACAATTTAACCGCCGATGCTATTCGCGAAGAAAGACTGAGCGCGCGTTGCGATGAAATTTCCAAGCAGTGCCGCCTCACTCCGCGCGAAGATGAAATCCTGCGCCTGCTCGCACGCGGCAAAACCTATGCCGAAATCGAGAAAGAGCTGTTCATCGCCTCGGGAACCCTCAAGGCTCACACGCATCACATCTACACCAAAACGGGCGTCAGCGGCAAAAAGGAACTTGCCGCACTGTTTGAGACGCAGGGGTCACAAGCGAAATAGCGGGGCGTCTATCGAGCTGCCATCTCCGCCGCCTCGACCACGTGTTTCATGAGCACGCTGGTGGTCACGCCGCCGATGCCGCGGGGCACGGGCGTGATGGCACCTGCATCACCGAGCGCCTCGCAGGCTGCGTCGAAATCGGCATCGCCGCACATGACACCCGCCGCGTCGAAGTTGATGCCCACATCAAGCACCGTTTGACCCGGCCGGAAACACTTTGCCCCATAGGCACGAGCGCGGCCCGTCGCAAGCACCACGATATCGGCATCGCGCATGGCTGCCGCCACGTCATCGGTGCGAGAATGACACAGCGTGACCGTGGCGTGGCGCTCCATCAAGAGCATGGCGACGGGGCGGCCGATGACCAGGCTGCGCCCCACCACCGCAGCGCGCTTGCCCGCAATCTCAATATCGTAATGGTCGAGCACCTCAAGGCAGGCTGCCGCCGTGCAGGGGGCAAACCCGTTGCCGCGGCCCGAAAACACACGGGCAAGCGATCCGAGCCCCGCTCCGTCCACATCTTTGCGAGAATCAAGCGCGTCGCAGGCGGCCTGTTCGTCAAGATGCGACGGAAGGGGGCGAAACATCAGGCACCCATGAATGGAATCATCCGCATTTACCTGGGAAATCGTCTCCATAAGCTGGGCCTGGGAGGCTTAGCCGGGCAGCACCCCGCGGCGCACGGCTATCCCTAAAGACTCCGCACGCTTGAGCGCCGTTCGTTCGTAGGACATGTCGTCGGGGCGCTCCCCCACGCGCACGATAGCAAGCGTCGGCGTGATGCCTCGCTGCGCAAGCGCCTCGACGCGCGATTGCATTTCGGCGGCAATCGCGTCAATCACTGGTTTCCCGAAAAGCAGGTTTGGCATGGCTTCTGCTCCGATCATCTTGCGCACTTAAGACATGTTCCGGCAATTTTATCTATGGCACCGCAGCAACAAAGCACAGCTGACCAATTTCACCAAAACAAAACGCCGCCAAATCGCGGCGGCGTTTTGCTCGAGTGCAATCCTTTGAAGGATGAGCTATTTGCTCGTTACCTCGTGGCGTACGTAGTCATAGAGCACGTCGGCCGGGTACGAGAACGATTTGACCAGGTCTTTCGCCTCGCGCTCGAACGCCTCGGCCGTCGGCGCGTCATCCATCATGGCCGTGTTCACGTATACGTTGAGGGCAGCGGCCTCCATCGCACCCTTGGCAAGCGCGGCAGACGCTCCCACATCAGACAGGGCCAAACGCGATGCGTTGTGGGCCAAGAAATCATCGAGCTCGATGACCTTGGAGCACACGCGCATGATCTGCAGCGGAACCTCGCAGGCGGAAACCAGCGCCCTTTGACCCGCATCGTGACGCAGCTGCTGCTGCATCGGCGTCGTCTTGGGCATCTTCCACGTGCGCGCCAGCGCCGAAAACGCCTTGGCATCCTCCTCCACCAGATGGAGCAGTTCCTCGCGACATGCCTTGAGCTGGGAAAGAACGCCCTTAAGGTCGTCCTGCACCGCAGCATACTGCTGCTTGCCCAGCGTGAGATTGCCCACCATGGCCCCAAGTGCCGCGGCAAGCGCGCCCGCATACGCGCTCGCTCCGCCACCCCCAGGCGTAGGGGCAGCGGAGGCGACCGCCTCTACAAACTTCTTATCGGGCATTAGAAGAGCCCCGAGATCTTGCCGGTCTCATCCACATCGATGTGCACAGCGGCGGGATCTTTGCCCAGGCCAGGCATGGTCATGATGTCGCCCGTGAGCGCCACCACAAATCCGGCGCCCGCCGACACCTTGACGTTGCGCACCGTGATGCGGAACCCGCGCGGCGCGCCCAGAAGCTTGGGGTCGTCCGAGAAGCTGTACTGGGTCTTGGCCATGCACACCGGCATGCCGCCGAAGCCCAGGTCCTCGAGCTGAGCCAGCTGCTTCTTGGCATTGGGCGTGAAGTCAACGCCGTCGGCGTGATAAACGCGCGTGGCGATGGCTTCGATCTTCTCGGCCAGGCTCGCATCGTCGGGGTAGCAGAACTCAAACGTGGAAGCGCTGCGGCCCTCGGCATCGCCCTGCTCGCACAGACGCACCACTTCCTCGGCGAGCGCCATGCCGCCCTCGCCGCCACGCGCTGCCACCTCGGAGCGAACAGCGTCCACGCCCAGCTCGCGGCACTTGCGCTCAACGAGCTCGAGCTCGGCATCGGTGTCATGCGGGAAGCGGTTGATGGCCACCACGCAGGGCAGCTTGTATACGTTGGTGATGTTGTTCACATGCTGCAGCAGGTTGGGCAAACCGGCCTCAAGCGCCTCGAGATTCTCCTCGGTGACCTGCGCCTTAGGCACGCCGCCGTGGTTCTTGAGCGCGCGCACCGTGGCAACCACCACAACCGCGTCGGGCTTAAGCCCCGCCAGACGGCACTTGATGTCCAGGAACTTCTCCGCACCCAGGTCGGCACCGAAGCCGGCCTCGGTCACGCAGTAATCGCCGAGCGCCATAGCCATGCGCGTGGCCATGATAGAGTTGCAGCCGTGGGCGATGTTGGCGAAGGGGCCGCCATGCACGAACGCCGGCGTGCCCTCGAGCGTCTGCACCAGGTTGGGCTTGAGCGCGTCTTTGAGCAGCGCGCACATAGCACCCTGCGCGTGGAGCTGACCTGCGGTGATGGGCTGATCGTCACGCGTGTAGCCCACCACGATGCGGGCCAGGCGCTCCTTGAGGTCGGAGATGCTCGTGGCCAGGCAGAAGATGGCCATGACCTCGGACGCCACGGTGATGTCGAAGCCGTCCTCGCGCGGTACGCCGTGGGCCTTGCCGCCCAGGCCGCACACGATGTTGCGCAGCTGGCGGTCGTTCATATCCACGCAGCGCTTCCAGGTGATCTTGCGCACGTCAAAGCCGAGCGCGTTGCCCTGCTGGATGTGGTTGTCGATCATCGCGGCCAGGAGGTTGTTGGCCGCGCCGATGGCATGAAAGTCACCCGTGAAGTGCAGATTGATGTCTTCCATAGGGATGACCTGGGCATATCCGCCGCCCGCAGCGCCGCCCTTGATGCCGAATACGGGCCCCAGGCTGGGCTCGCGCAGCGCCGCCACGACGTTCTTGCCAATCTTGCGCAGGCCGTCGGCCAGGCCCACCGTGGTGGTGGTTTTGCCCTCGCCGGCGGGCGTCGGGTTGATTGCCGTCACCAGAATCAGCTTGCCGGGCTCGTGCGGATGGTCGTTCAGCAGGTTGTAGTCGACCTTGGCCTTATAGTTGCCGTACATCTCCAAATACTCCTGCGGCACGCCGGCGCGCTCGGCAATCTTGGAGATATGCTCGGGGGTCACGGACTGGGCAATTTCAATGTCGGTCAACACTTCGGGCCCTTCCTTCCTTGGGAGACGGCGGCGTCCGAGCGCGCACCCGACCCATAGGACGGCGGGGCGCGAGAGGACGCACGATGATTGGGATTGGCACATTGTACCTGTCGGGGCGCCGGTCGCTGGGCTGCTGCAACGTTTCCTTGACAAGCGGCACGAAAACCCCGGATGCGGCACTCGCGTCGCCGCGCGCCCGCCCCCTCGCCTCGACAATGGCGCGCCCATCTTCATGATGGCATCGGGTCGCCGTGCGCTTACCCCACCCCTCACCCGGCATCACCACTCTTTCCTTTCCGACGACCTCACCTCCACATCTCCCGGCAATCGCATGCCCACATCCCCGGCGAACACGCGTCCAGCCCCGTCAACAGCGCGGCAACCGTTTTGCGGAAGCGCCCGATTCCGGCGTAAGACGCGAGGTCGCGTGCTATGATGCAGAAAAACAAGCGCGCCTGGCCGCGCCCGCAGCTGATGTATTCAACCGAAGGACACGCCATGAATGAAGAAGCTGAGTCCATCCTCATCGTCGACGACGAGCAATCCATCACCGATTTCGTTTCGTACAGCCTCATGAAAGAGGGCTTCCGCGTAGACGTGGCCGCGAACGGCGAAGACGCGCTCGCGCTTGCCATGCGCAAGAAGTATGACCTGTTCGTGCTGGATATCATGCTGCCCGGCATGGACGGCTATGAGCTGTGTCGCCGGCTGCGCGCCCGCACCACGGCGCCTGTGCTGTTCCTTTCCGCGCGCGACACCGAGCTCGATAAGGTCGTGGGTCTGGAGATCGGCGGCGACGACTACCTGGCCAAGCCGTTCGGCGTGCGCGAGCTCATCGCCCGCGTGCGCGCTCTACTGCGTCGCGGCACCATGGATTCCGCATCCAACTCCGGCGCGCTCACCGCGGCGGGCATCACGCTCGACGAGGATCGCCACACGGCGGTTGGCCCGCACGGCTCCATCGACCTCACCCCGCGCGAGTTCGAGCTGCTCGCGGCTCTCATGAAGGACGCCGGCAAGGTGGTCACGCGCGAAGAGCTGCTGCGCGAGGCCTGGGGCTGGGAATACATCACCGAGACGAAGACCGTCGACACGCACATCAAGCGCTTGCGCGACAAGCTCTCGGCGGCGGGGTTCGACGCCGGCGTCATCGAGACGGTGCGCGGCTACGGCTATCGCCTGCGCGCGTAGCCTAGGAGCAAAACATGGTGTCTGACGCACATACGCATAATCGGCCTACCCCCCTCCCGATGCGCTTTTTGCGCTTGCAGGCGAGGCGGGGCAGCGCGACGCGCGCGCACGGCAGGCGAGCGATAGGGCGGGTCGGTCGTTGAAGCGCCTTCAGACATATTTCGCCATTCTGACCGCCATCTTCGCGGTTGCGGGCGCCGTGGTGGCGCTCATGGCCATCGCGCTGTTCGAGGCGGGGAACCCGCTGGTCATCGCATGGGTTCTTTTGACCGGCGGCACGTTTGTGTTCATCATCTCGCTCATCATCGGACACTACATGGCCGAGCCCCTGGTGAACCTTCATCGCAAGGCGCAGGCGGTGTTCGAGGGCGATGCCACGGTGGAAATCAAGCCCGAGGGCAAGCTGTATGAGGCCGACCTTCTTGCGGAGGATTTCGCCGCGCTCAGCGAGCAGAACAAAACCAAGATGTCCGATCTGGCCGTGCAGCAGAAGCGCCAGACCCAGTTCATCAGCGATGTAGCCCACGAACTGCGCACGCCGCTCACCGCCATCCGCGGCAATGCCGAAACCATGATGGATCCCGATATGCCGCCCGCGCTGCGCGAACGCTTCTGCCACACCATCATCAGCGAATCCGAACGCCTCACGCGTATGGCGAACGACCTGCTCACGCTGCAGCACGTCGAGGAGGGCACCGACCAGACCAGCTGGCGGCGCGTGAAGCTGCACGACGTGGTGGCCGATGTGGCCGACGCGCTGGGGCCGCTCATCGAGGAGCGCGGCGGCACCCTCACCGTGACAGGCGAGGCGCCCGACGTGCTGGGCAACGCCGACCGCCTGCAGCAGGTGGTGTACAACCTGGTGGCCAACGCGTCGCGCTTCATCGGCGAAGGCGGGCACGTGATCATTCGGCTCGAAGGCCTGGCCGACCGATCGGTCATCAGCGTGCTCGACGATGGACCTGGCTTTGGCAATATCGATCCAAAACTGCTGTTCACGCGCTTCTTCCGCGGCGACAACTCGCGCGCCCGCAACACGGGCGGAACCGGCCTGGGGCTCGCCATCGCCAAGAGCATCGTGGAGGCGCACGACGGCACTATCGAGGCACTCAACCGCGCTGAAGGCGGTGCCTGCTTCATCGTGACGCTCCCCAGCATCCACGAGCACATCCGCTGATACAAAGGGGAGCTCGATACGAGTCGGAGGAGTGCCCGCAAGCGCGAAAGCCACCTCCAAAGAGATGCCGTTTGCAAAAGATGGCGATATGCTGCAGTTTGCAAGCAGCACACAGAGTAGTCGTGATTTTTAGCCATCGTGTCCCCAGGTCACAAGACCGCCCAAAATCAGATACTTGCGATGAGCGGTAAAAACTGCAGCATATCGCCATCTTTTGCATCTGTCCCACATTTTCACGCGTTTGTCGCATGTTTGTCGTCTGCGCCAAATACTTGAAATCGTGCGATGGCACAAAACCCGCCCGCTCTCTACAATGGCGCTTTGATGGCGCAGTGTGCGCATCGGCATAACGGCGCAGTCGCGGACGTCACAAGCGTGAGTTGTGACTGCGAGAGTAGAGAGGGTTGCCATGGGCGGGTCGGGTTATCGCGCGTTCTTCCATACTCAGCACGTTCCGCAGCTCGCGCTGTCCATGGTGCTCGCACGCCTACCCGTGGGCGTGGTGACCATTGTGCTGGTGCTGTTCGTGAGCACGCGCTACGGCGCCACCATCGCGGGCCTGTGTACCGCCGGATTCACCATCGGCATGGCGTGTTTGGCGCCCGTGTTCGGCAAGTTTGTGGACAAAGGGTACGGTCCCATCACGCTGCGCATCCTCGCCGTGGTCGAAATGGTGAGCGTGCTAGCGCTTGTTGCGCTGGTCCTTGCGCAGACGCATTTCATGTTGGCGGTAGTAGCGTCGTTCTGCTGCGGTGCGTTCATGCCGCCCATCGCCGGCGTCACGCGATCGTTGTGGCCCAGCATGCTGGAGATGGAGATGATCGCCACCGCCTACAATTTCGAGGTGCTGGTCATCGACGTGCTTTACGTGACGGGCCCGTTGCTCGCCAGCGTATTCGTTGCGATCGGCGCGCCTGAGGCGGGGTTGATTGCCACCACGGCCGGGTCTCTCGTAGGCACGTTTGTGCTCGCGTCGCTTGAGCCGGTCAAGAACCACGCGCAGCGCAACCGCGCCCGCCGCGAGCGGGCGACCGGGGCGCCTGAGGCCGGAGTGACCAGCAGCACCTCGGCACCCGCCGCACCAGCCAAGGTCCCGCTCCTCACGTTTGCCGTCATCCTGCTGCTTCTCGCCGCCCTCATGCGGCTCATGTTCAGCGGCTGGCTGGAAACCATCATCCCACTGTTCTACAGCGACACAGGTCAGGCGGCGCTGGGAAGCATCGCGATTTCGGCATGGTCAGTGGGATCGGTGCTGGGCGTGGTCCTGTTCCACCGCTTCCAGCCCAACCCGCGCACCATTGCACCCGTCAAGCAGATGGCGCTGTTCACCGGCGTGTTCATGGCAGTGTCGCTGCTGTCGGGCTTCGGCGTGAACGGGTTCGCCATCATGTGCGTGCTGATGGTGCTTGTGGGTGCCTCCGGCGCGCCGGTCGACAACCTCCACTACCAGCTGGCGAGCACGCTGTCGCCGCAGGAACGCCAAGCCGAAATGTTCTCGTGGCTCAACACGGCATCCAACGTAGGCATCGCCGGCGGCGCGTTTTTCGCAGGGCTCTGCGCTGACTACGTGGATTACGGCATCGCGTTCTTCCTGCCCTCGGCGTGCCTGGCGCTTTCGTTCGCGTTCACGGCGGTGCTCATGGTGTCGCAAGGCGGCCGCAAGCCTAAAATGATTCGCAGGCGCGGTGCTTCGCGAGCGTAGAAGGCATCGCAATTTTGCATGTGTAACGCTACGCCGCCGTGTCATAATTGGTCCCCACACGCGAAATGGCATACAGCAATCGACCCAGCAAAGGATCCCATCACCATGGTTACCATCGAAAAACTCAAGGGAAGCTTCGCAAGCCGCGCAAGCAAGCTCTACCGCGCCTCGTTCGAGGAGTGGGAGCGCGTGCCCTTCTTCGCGCTGCGGGCGCGCTCCTCGGCAAAAGAGGTCGAAATGCTCGCCTTCTGCGAAGACGGCGAGTTTTGCGGCTTTGCCTGCCTCACGCTGAACGACCAGGCGGCATACGTCCAGTATCTGGCCGTGGAGAAATCCATGCGCAGGCGCGGCCTGGGCGGACAGATCCTCGATGCGCTCGTGAGCCACTACGAAGGCAAGAGCATCGCACTCGATATTCGTGCGGTGCGCCCGGGCACCGACGGCGCCAAGCTGCGCGCGCAGCACCGCAAGCTGTACACGCAGCATGACTACAAGGCGTCGGGATACGGCTACAAGGACGGCGGCGTGGTGTATGAGATCCTCGTGCACGGCGAAAAGCTGGAGCGCATGGACTACATGAAGCTCATCAACAAGCTCGCCTTCGACCTGACGCAAATCAGCGTCCGCAAGACGGACGAATTGAAGTAGAACTCATATCCAAATCTATCCCACGCGACGCCATTTGGTGAGACGGCGTTCGGCGATGTCGAAGATCTCGTACAGGATTACGCCCAGCACGGCCATGGCGATGATGCCGGCGAACATCTTGGGGTAAGCGAGCAGTGCCCATGCGTCAACGATGAAGTAGCCGAGACCGGTAGAGCCCGCCAGGCTTTCCGCGAAGAACAGGATAGCCACCGCAGTGCCGCTGGAAATGCGCAGAGCCGTGAAGAGCTCCGGCAGCGTGGCGGGGATAATCACGTGGCGATACACATCCAGACGCCCAGCGCCCAGCGAGCGCATGGACATCACGGCCTGCTCGGGCACACTCTGCGCCGCATCGCGCACCGTGACCAGCACCTGGAAGAAGATGGTGATGGCGATGAGCGTGATCTTGGGCGCATCGGCCAGACCCATCAACACGATGAGCACCGGTAGCAGAACCACCTTGGGAAGCGGGTAGAGAAAATACAGAACCGGTGCGAACACGGCATCCACCCGCGGCGATCGCCCGCAGGCAAGCCCCAGCGGGATGGCGAGCACCGTGCCGATGAACATGGCGACTACCACGCGATACAGGCTCACCAAAAACGCCGGCCACAAATCGCTCGCGTACTGCACTACCATGGGAAACGCCTCGGCGGGGCCGGGCAAAGCGGCGTTGTCCACGAGCATGGCAGTCACCTGCCAGCCCGCGAGAATGAACACGATGGCCAGCGCGTAGCCGATCAGCTTACGCGCGATTCCTTCTTTACGCATGGCGCACCTCCTCCGAGGAAGCGGCTGGCGAGCCCAGGGCGTCAGAGGCGTCAGGGGCATTGGGGGCAACCGACGCATCGGCGCCCTTCCCCACCACACTCCCCCGCAGCACTTCACGCAGCTGACGGCAGCGTTCGAAAAACAGCGGGTCATCGCGCCAATCCTCGGCCTGCATCTCAGAGTTATACAGCGTGAACGCGATGCGCCCCGGACGCGGCGTCATCACCACCACGCGCTGACCCAGAAACACCGCCTCCTCGATGGAGTGCGTGACCAGCACCTGTGCATATCCGCTCTCGCGCCATGTGCGCTTGAGCATGTTCTGCATCTCTTCGCGGAGCAGCGCGTCCAGCGCCGAAAGAGGCTCATCCATCAGCAGCAGGTCGATATCGCACGCGAGCGCACGAGCCATGGCCAGGCGCTGGCGCATGCCGCCCGAAAGCTCGGCAGGATACGCCTTGGCGAAATCGGAAAGCCCCACGCGCGCAAGAGCATCCGCCACGCGCTCGCGACGCTCACGCTTAGGCACGCGGCGAACTTGCAGGCCAAGGCCCGCATTTTGCTCGACCGTCTTCCACGGCATCAAGCCGAAATCCTGCAGAATGAGCCCCGTCTCGAGCCGCGGGCGCGTGACAATGCCGCCGTCCACAAAGGCAGCTCCCTGGGTGGGCTTGAGCAGCCCGCATGCAATCAGGAGGCTCGTGGATTTGCCGCAGCCGGAAGGGCCGAGAATCGCTACCGACTCCCCAGGCGCAACCTGCAGGCTCAGCGGCCCCAACGCCTGCGTTTTGCCGCGCGCGCCATCATAGACCTGCGATACGCCTTCAAGCGAAAGCTTGGGAACGATGGGGATACCCACACTCGTCATGGCTTACGCCGCCTTGGGCGGATACTCGCCCGATGCCTTCTGATCGGCAATGCGGCGGTTGATCTTGCGCATCTCCACGATGAGGAACACGAGCACGGTGAAAATCGCCAGGAAGTCCGAGGCCGGCACGGCGAAGTACACCGCGTCGAGCGAGTCGATCATCGGCAGGATGTGCGGCAGCGTTTCAGGGAAGATCAGCGTCAGCGGAATCAGGAACAGAATCTGGCGCGTGAGCGACAGGATGATGCTCTTGGCAGGCTGACCCGTAGCCTGGAAGTAGTTGGAACCCACAATCTGGAAGCCGATGATGGGCAGAAAGATCAGGTTCACGCGCAGAGCGAACGCCGCAAGCGCCACCAGCTCCGCATCACGGATGCCGAAGAAGTTGATGACCTGCGGGGCAAAGATCAGGATGAGCACCCACATGACCGTGCCCAGAATGGTGGCGCCGATGATGCCCACGCGCAGGGTGGTCTTCACGCGCTCCCACAGGCGCGCGCCGTAGTTGAAGCCCAGCAGCGGCTGCACGGCGATAGACACGCCAATCAGCGGCAGGATGGTGAACATGGCAACGCGGCCCACAACGCCGATGGCGGCCAACGCGTTATCGGCACCGATGGGGTCCATAGCGCCATACTTCGCCAGCGCATAGTTGGTGACCACCATGGAAACGGCGGAGCCAATCTGGATGGCAAACGAAGCGGTGCCCAGAGAGATGATGCTGCGGCACAGCTTGGCCTTGAGCGGCAGATACTTGCGACGCAGGCGAATGGGCACGTTGGGGGTCTTGGTGAAGTACCAGATCACGGCGCAGCAGCTGATGAACATGCCGCACACCGTGGCCCACGCGCTGCCCGCCACGCCCATGCCCATGCCCAGCACGAAGATGGCGTTGAACACGGTGCATCCCACGGCGCCGATGAGCATAGTCATGAACGCGCGGTTGGGTGCGCCCGCGGTACGGATGAAGTTGTTCAGGCCCATGCCCACGATCTGGAACACGCAGCCCAGGCTGATGATCTGGATGAACTCGCGCGCATACGGGCGCACGCTGTCAGTGGCGGAGGAAAGTGTCATGAGCGGCTCAATGAAGAACGGCACATGGGCGAGCACGGCCAAGGACAGCGACACGATAATGCCCAGCACGGCGGTGTTGCCCAGAATGTTCTCGGCCTCCTCGTGCTTGCCCTCGCCCAGACGCAGGGCGCACAGCGCGTTGCCGCCCGCGCCGATGAGCATGGACAGCGCCATGAACACCGTCATGATGGGGCCGGCAACGGTGACGGCAGTCAGGCCGATCTCTCCCGCGCCATGACCCAAGAACACGGAGTCAATCAGCTGATAGGCACCGTTGACCAACATGCCCAGGATGGCGGGAATGGCAAACTCAATCACGAGCTTGGGGATGTTGCCCGTGCCCATGCGGGTCACGCGCTCGTTTTCCTTCTTGGGAGCGCCGTTGGGGGCACCAGCGGAAACGGGTGCTTCCTGGCTCTTTTTGGCGATGTCTGCGCTCATGCTCTTGCTGCCTCTCTTGCCGAACGTGCTGAATGCGGAGCTGGTATGTAACGTTGAAAAGGCCGCGAGTGCGGCCTGATAGGTGTCGCTATGTTACGACTACGAAATTTGTATTGTAGAGAGGAACATCGCGAAGGGCAAACTTTTGGAGAGGGAACGAGGCGCAGGGGGCTTTGCTTCCATAAGTTCTCCAAGAGATATGACCCTACTCCAGCGACTCCAATTCGTGCGCAATGGACACGAGAAGCGCATCGAGCAGCGCATCGAGATACTCCCCACTCGGCGCGCCCAGGCGACCTTCGGCCAAATCGGCCAGATACGCCGGCACGTTACGCCCATCCGTTTCAACCGGACGATCGGGATGGAACACGTTCACGCCGCATCCCACCACCACGCACCCATCGCGCGCCTCCAGCGAGATGCCGCAGATTTTGCCCGCATCGCACACCACATCGTTGGGACGCTTGACATGTATGGAGTCGGCGGGGCGCGGCGACGCGGATTCAGCCGCCCGAGGCTCCTGGGTGCCCGTGATCTTGTGCAGCCCATTCGCCAAAGCGCTCGTCAAACCGGCCTTTTCCTCGGAAGCTGCCTGGGTCTTGTCCGCGGTGCCCACCTCGCCGGGGGCGGGCTCGATTTCATACGCATCAGGCTCGACGCCGCATTCCATACGCACCACACGGCACACGGCGGTGGCTATAGCGGGACTGATCCGAGGCCACTCACTCTGCGCAAGAGCCGGACGCAGCAAAAGCGAAAAGTACAGACCGCCCTCGGGGCTCACCCACACGCGGCCCCACTGCCCGCGCCCCTGGCGTTGGCTGCGCGTCACAACAACGGAGCCCTCGGCGGCACCCTGGGAGGCAAGCTCCCACACGTCGTCATTCGTGGAAGCGGTCGTGTCTTTGCGTAGGATAGAAAAATGCATTACAGAAGCCCCGTCACCTTGCCCAGCAGCAGCTCGAAGCTCACGCCGCGGTTCTTGAAATCGGGCTGTTTTGCCGACACGATCATCGCGTCGTGCGTCAAATCGCCCGCGAACGTCACGGCCTCGGCCAGCGAGCGGCCCGCCATCACAGCAGCCAAAAGCGCGCTCGCATAGAGATCGCCCGTGCCGTGCAGCATGTAAGGCAGGTACTCGTTCTTGGCCTCGAAGAAATCGCAATCGCGGCCGGCCACAAAGTTGCGAATCAGGCCGTCGCCGCGCTGGATGCCCTTGAGCACCACGTTCTTGGCACCCTTGTCCAAAAGCGCGCGCACAATGCGCTCGGCCTCGGCGTCGTCGATATCCACACCGCCCCACTCGTCGCCGATGGGCTCGCCCAGAATGATGGCGGCCTCGGTGAGGTTGGGGGTCAGGATGTCGGCATCGGCCGCAAGATCAGCCATGGCCTGGCACAACTCGGGCGTGTAGGTGGGGTACACCTTACCGTGGTCGGCCATCACGGGATCAACCACGCGCAACGCATGGGGATAGGTCTCGTAAATGCCGCGGATGATATCCACCTGCTCAGGCGCCCCGAGGAAGCCCGAATACACGGCATCGATGTCCACGCCGATGCCCTTCCAGGCGTTGAGGTAATCGGGCAGGATGTCAGTGGTGTCGTGCATATACCAGCCGGGGAACGCCGTGTGGCTGGAGAACAGGCCCGTGGGAACCGGGCACACGTCGCAACCCGCGGCGGAGAGCACGGGGATGGCCACGCCTAACGAGCATTTGCCGTAGCCGCACAGGTCATGGACGGCGGCGACGCGCGGGATGTAGTCGCCTTCGCGCTGATAGAGAACCGTTTCGGTAGCGTTTGCCATGATGCATGCTCCTTAACTCATGGACGCACTTGGGGATGCGCCGATGGGCGGTTGACATCCGTCGCCGCCCGGCAGCATTTCCAAAGTACTACGAAGCCGGCCCTTCGACCGGCTTCTTGGTTAGTGCACCGCCCATATTACGCGGCAATTGCGCGACACGTGTTTCCTAAACGTGAACACACCTCAAAATCACGCAATGAGCATGTGTGGCGTCCACGAGGAGAGTGTCTGGTGGAGAATTGCCGCGGCTTCTCCAAAGAAGGTAGGTGTATACCTTTCTTTTAAGCACCTGCTCACCACCTATATTGCAGCTTTTCGAAAAAAACCGGGAGCTTCTTGCTTGAGACGACAGCGGCAGAGAGCTACCGCCGCCGTGCCGTACGCGGAACGGAAGGCCGTTGTCTGATTAGGCGTATAAGTCACCGAGCGTGACGAGCTTTACGGAACCGTCATCGTTGGCGAACTGGACTCGAAGCCGGCAATCGTAGTTTACGCCCCGTTTAGCGCGCCGGTACCGCATGATCTGCGTCACCCAGGTGCCGCCCACAACGTCCGCTTACCCTATTAAAACTACCCCCCAGAATTCTCCAACAGGGAAATCAGATCTTGGCGCGAGTGGACACCAGTCTTTGCATAGATGCGATCCGTATGGGTCTTGATGGTGCTGTACGCCACACACAAATCATCCGCAATCGCCTGCAAGCTGCGACCGCGAGCAAGCTGCCCCAAAACCTCGGTCTCACGAGCAGAAAGCCCGTAGCGAGAGGCCACAATGGAGCATCGCTCATCGAGCATGGCATTAAACATCTCGGAAAGATTAAGCTTGGCCGCTTCCTCAATAGTAACTTTGTTGGGCTTTGCCGCACGCTTGCCCGGCTTGCAATCGTCCTGATGATCCAAAGACAGCGCCACGCCAATACCCGGCGACATCGCGTTCTCCATGACAATAAACAGGTACACGATGAACACCATCACGCCAACCAGCAACATGGAGGAGCTCGAACCAAAGTACATGCCCAGAAACGTTCCCGCCAGGAGGCCCACATTCATGCAGGATTTACCCAGGCCAAACACCAGCGGAGTGGGCGCACTCGTGTTTGCTGCCGAATCAGCCAGACTGGCCCACACGTAAATTTCCAGCAGCGTGTATCCGGACATGATGACCACCGCCGCCAGGGCCTCCTGCCCCGCAGACATGAACGGCAGCAAAAGCAGACCGGCCGCCATAAGCGGCACCACAAACTTATACGCCAGGTCTATCTTCGCCTCGCCGAACAATACAATACTAGCCACCGCCAGCACCACCAGCACGACGGCCACGCCTGAGAACATGGCCTCACCGATACCACCCGCAGATGCAAACGGCAGCGCCGACGTGTAGCTGCGCATGAATCCCGGAGCGAGGCAATAAATCCCGATGAAAATCGCGAAACGTACCGGCACCGCCCCGCGGATAGCGCTCAGCCGGCCCTTTTTCGGAGTGACAGCCTCATCGCAAACCTCGTATTCGCCGTGGCCAATGGTCCTGATCGCCCTCTCGGCCTCTCCGATTTCGCCGCCATGATTCATGCGACTGCTTAGATGGAAAAAGGCGACGGAAATCACCGGCAACAACATGGTGACGATAACGCCGACCAAATGAGGAAGCATGCAAATGAGCAGGTAATAGAGAACGCCTACGGCCAAAGACGCCGGAATAGTGCGCTGCTTGGCAAGAGCGGGCGGAATATCGCGGTACGCCTCGGCCCACAAAAGAAGTAGTCCTGCGGTTCCGAAGCCAGACAAGACGGCGGCAACGTACACCCACGCCACAGACAATGACGGCCCGAAGGAAAACCCGATGGTTCCCAAAACCGTCAGAGCCGCGAACAAGGGCCCAAGACGACGAAACGTACGAGGGGAGCACCAGAGCGAGAACAGCCCCAGCGCTACCATTGCGATGCCGTTTGAAAGCACGTTGAGAATCCAACT
>CAUWMI010000020.1:0-41110 GCA_963559755.1 uncultured Slackia sp.
CTGCGGTCTCGCGCGAGATGACCAGCGCATCGCGCACGTACGGTACGGAGCGCCCGCGTGCGAGCAGCGCAAACACTTCTGACTCGCGACGCGTGAGCCCATATTCTTGGGCAATCGAAGCTATGCGGTCATCCGTTGAGAGCGTAGACGGATCGGCGTCCATTGCACTTTCGTCTTCGGCGGTTTTGGCGGAGTCGGTGGGCTTAGGTGCTGCGGTCGTGCCACTTGCCTGAATATCCGCGGAATCGTTGGCGGTCGAAGCATCCTTGGCGACCAAATTGTCGGCGGGCGAGGCAAAGCTTCGTTTGTCGTCGATAACGAACATTGTTGCCACCACCAACGCCGCCATGGATGCAACGGCAACCTGGTCAAGCGTAATAACGCTGTCGGCAATTGCTTCGGCAAACGCTGCGGTGGCAAGCACTCCTAGGAAGTCGCCCAGATGGACCGAGATCCAGCCCCAGCCATACGCCTGAACAGCGGTCATCTTGTTCTCCGAGGTGACACGAGCAAAATACATCTGCGTGATCAGGCAGAACGCAAAGCGCGCCGCTACCGACGTGGTAAATGCGAGATAACTGCCCAGCGTGTCACCAAAAAGAATGATGGCGGCAAAACCCAGCACGAGTGCCGGGCACATCCAGCGATAAAAGAAAGAAATAGAAATGCGCCTTGGCCCCACGACCGAAATGAACGCGATGACAAGCGTAAACAGGGTGGACACGAGCAGTGCAATTTGAATGCCCAGGCTGTCGAAAGAGTTTCGTCCCTCTACGAGCGCTCCGGCAACGCAGACAAAAAGACACGCCACCATGATTCCCACAATAGTGCGTCCCATCGTGGCGGGAATGGCAAGGGCAGAAAACGGGGAAGCGTCTTCATGTGCCGCGTTGTCCGGGGAGGCGTCGGTATGGGCGGCAGCGCCTCGGGTTGTTTCGGCGTCATCCGAAAAGTCATCGGTGGGCAGCGCGGCGACATGCGCCGCCTTGCCACCCGGGGCAGATGCCGGTGCGCCGCCAGCCTCGTCCTCTTTGCGCGCGATGATAAGGCAAAGTCCCGACAGCAGGGGGAACGATGCGACAACCGCCACGACAACCCATCCGCTCATGGAAGAAACGCCCAGCGTAATGAGCGCGCCTAATACGGCGGAAACGGGTCCGAAGAGCTCCACGTCTTCCTGCGGAATGCGTGCGTAGTGCTCGCCCCACGACACCCACATGACGCCGCTGCCGATGCCGGTCAAAAGGGATGCCGCGGCAAACAAAACGGTCGTCAGCGCGACGTTGCCCGCCGAAACAAGCAGCAGGGGCGTGCCGACGGAGGCGATGACCGCCATCGCGAGCTCGATGCGCGGATGCGCCGACGGAGGGCCAACCCTGCGCTCCGCGGCAATCACGGCAGCCAACGTGGCGACGGAAACAAAAACGGGAAACGTATCAAAGAACAGGGCCAAGGTTTTGGGCACCGTTTCTGCCGCAATGAGCGCATCGCCCGACGGCACGCCGAAAAGCTGCAGGTAGAACACGCAAAACACCCAGGCACGCAAGAACGCCCAGCCCAGGCGATAAGGTGCCTTCGCCGCGTCGAGCAGCGTGGGTCCTGCCGAAAAATCGCGCAGATCGGCCTGATTCGCAGTGGTAAATTGCATGGCTCCCTCTCCCTGAAATATTAGGAGAATTGTACTACGTTCCTGGGTTGCGCACGAGGCAAGATGGCGGCGGCGAATGCTGCGTCGTGCAACCATGGAGCGGCAACATCATGGGTAGCGCGCTTCCTGATCGGGCGGTCGTGTGCGCACTGCATGTCGGTTGGCATGAGAAAGCCTCCCATCTCTCGGACTTTTTCTTATCCAAGAAATGGGAGGCAGTTCGTACGTTCTTTGGGGTTCGGCCAATCTACCTTGTAACGCGGAATCTCGCGTAGGGTCTAATGCGGGATTCCATGCGGGGCCGGCGCAAATTATCCCTTGAGTTTCTGCTGATACTCGCGCATAAGCTCGGCGAACGCGGACAGCGAATTCACGATGGTCTCGTGGCTCACGCAGTAGCCGATGCGCACCCATCCGCCCACGCCGAAGCTGTCGGAAGGCACCAGCAGCAGCTCATGCGCCTTCGCGGCCTCGGAAAACGCCTGCGCATCGGGCTCCAGCGCGCGCACCCACAGGTAGAACGCGCCCTGCGGCGTCACGCACTCGTAGCCTAGGCTCGTGAGCCCCTCGTAGAGCGTCTCGCGGTTGAGGCGGTAGGCCTCCACGTCACACGGCGCATCCACGCAGCGCTCGATCACGCTTTGGAACAGCGCGGGCGCGCACACGAATCCCAGCGCGCGGCCGGCACCGCACACGGCGGCGTACACCTTGCGTGCGTCCTTCATCGCGGGCGGCACCAGGATGTATCCGATGCGCTCGCCCGGCAGGCTGAGCGATTTGGAATACGAGTAGCACACGAACGTGTTCTCGTACAGCGACGGCACCCACGGCACGCCGGGGCCGCCGTACACAATCTCACGATACGGCTCGTCGGCGATCAGACAGATTGTGGTTCCCAGCTCGTCTTGCTTGCGGCGCAGCGCGCTGGCGAGCTCGGTCAGGTCGCACGCGGGGTACACCGCGCCGGTGGGGTTGTTGGGCGAGTTCACGATCACGCCCTTGGTGCGCGGCGTGATGGCGTCCTCGATGGCCTCGATGTTTAGCTGGAAATCATCCAAGCGGGCGGGCACCTCCACGCACGTGCAGCCGGCCGATTCGATCCATACCTTGTACTCGGGGAAGTACGGCGCAATCACGATGAACTCGTCGCCGGGGTTGGCCACCGCATTGATGGTGATGGAGAGCGAAGCCGCCGCGCCCACGGTCATGTACAGGTCGTCTGCGGAGTAGGCGGTGTCAAAACGGCGGTTGAGCGAGTTCGCGATGGCCGCACGCACGCCGGCGGCGCCTTGGGCGGGCGTGTAGGCGTGCACCTGCTCGGGCGGCAGCTTCATCAGGTCGACGATGGCATCGTGCACCTGGTGCGGCGCGGGGATGCTTGGGTTGCCCAGGCTGAAATCGAACACGTTCTCGTCGCCGATCTCAGCCTTGCGCGCCATGCCGTAGGCGAACAGCTCGCGGATGGCGGAAGGCTCGCTTCCCAGTTCATACATGCGCTGATTGATCATGGCATCCTCGCTTTCAAGGTGGTGCGGCGGCGTTTTGGCGAAGGGGCGCTCATGAACGCTGCCGAGTTGGCGGAAACTGCTCGGGCGCTTTGGCATGCGCGGGCGAAAACAGTTCATACTGCAAGTCTAACGCGTGCGACGTTGTTCTATGGCGAATTTTGCAATGATTTCGACGGCGTGTGTTAACGACAGGAAAAATAGGGGATGATGGGCGCGGAATGTTGTGCGTTCGCCTTGCGGTTTGCCGCTCGCTCCGAGGAGGCAGAGCCGGAAGGTGCGCGCTGAGAGGGCCAAAACGAACCGTGCGCGAGTGCTTTCGGGCAAGTGCCTCGGAGGCATTTGGGCGATAGCGGCTCGGGAAGTGGCCCGAGAATAGGAGATTGTATGCTTGATGCATTTCTGGGTGCCGCCGCTGGCACCGGGTTTACGTTCTTGTGCACCACGGTGGGTGCCGCCGCGGTGTTTTTGATTCGCGGCAAAAAGGGCGGTATCGCCCAGACGCTGTTTCTGGGGTTCGCTGCGGGCGTCATGATAGCCGCGAGCGTATGGAGCCTGCTCATTCCCGCCATCGAGCGCGCGGAGGAGATGGGCCAGATAGGATGGATTCCTGCGGCGGGCGGCTTCGTGCTGGGCGCAGCGTTCCTGTTCGTGCTGCACGCGCTTCTGCCGCACCTGAACATCGGCAAGAGCCACGCCGAGGGCCTGCCGTCGCGGTGGGGCCGCTCGACTCTCCTGTTCACGGCGGTCACGCTGCACAACATCCCCGAGGGCATGAGCGTGGGCTTGCTGTTTGGCATGGCCGCGCAGCAGGGCGGCGATCCGGTGCTTCTGGGCATGGCCACGGCGCTCGCGCTGGGTATCGGCATTCAGAACATCCCCGAAGGCGCGGCGGTCTCGCTGCCGCTTGCGCAGGAGGGCATGAGCCGCGCGAAGGCGTTCGCCATGGGCAGCCTGTCGGGTCTGGCTGAGCCGGTGTTTGGGTGCCTGGTGGTGCTGGGCATCGGGTTCATCACGCCGTATATGCCGTGGATGCTGGCGTTTTCCGCCGGCGCCATGATGTTCGTGGTGGTCGAGGAGCTCATCCCCGAGGCGCACCTGGGTGACCACAGCAACTGGGGCACCGCCGGCGTGATGGCGGGCTTCCTCCTAATGATGATCCTGGATGTGGCGCTGGGATAGTCGCTCTAGGTCGAGCCTTTGCCCGGTTTAGCTTAAGCGCGTTTGGATGAGGTGGCGGATGG
This sequence comes from uncultured Slackia sp., assembly GCA_963559755.1. Classification (GTDB taxonomy): domain Bacteria; phylum Actinomycetota; class Coriobacteriia; order Coriobacteriales; family Eggerthellaceae; genus Slackia. The sequence goes on from CAUWMI010000020.1 coordinate 4,398, forward strand.
CCTCGATTGCGTGGCCGCGGAACATCGCGCGCGGGCCGGCGTAGGCCATTGCCTTGCGCTGAAACGCCTGTTCGGCGGATGCGTAGCAGTGGTTCGAGCACGTTTTGCAACTAGGCCGCGGCTCGCGACGGCACAGCGCGCGGCGTACTTCGCCGTAACGCAGGTGGGCTGCACATTCAGGGCACAGGCGCGGAATTTTGCGGGCGGGATATACGCCGGCGCGTACTGCCTCGCTATCATAGGGCGTGCGCAAGGCGTCGTCATGATGGTCGGCGCAGTAGATTTCGGTCATTCCTGCCAGCGTGACAATGTCGCGGGCGACCTCTTTATCGGCGAACCGCTCCATGATGCGCTCGCGGCTGCGCTCATAGGCGCGAGCCGTCATCTCGTCAGCCTTGCGTGCGGCTTCGACATCGAAGCCGGGCTTGTCGGGGGCCGCGGGGCCGGGCGCGGAATCTTCTGTCTGCGCCGCGTGGGCGTTTTGGGGCACGTCGGTCATGCTAGCTCGCTTTCTGCGTTGTCGTTCCGTGAACCAAACCTTGGGGAGTCGTTTCTTAACTGCCCACCCAACTGCGTTTTGCACTCCATTCCGAGGGACACAGGGCACCTTCCGGCGCTATAGGCAAGGTGAGTGCTATTCCGCTTCCTCGCCGTTTGCGACTTCGGCAAAGGCGCCGCCGAGAATCCCCAGCTCGAAGCACTTCTCTACATAAATCTTATTGGCGGCACAGGTGGCGGCCGAAATGGCCATGCGTCGTTCCGGCGAAAGCTCGGCCGCGTTGGCTACTTTGAGCGCGAAAGCGAATCCGCCCTCGTGCTCGATTGCCCAGGCACCTAGTTTATGGGAGGTAACGGTGCCGCAGAACAGCACGCGCAAACTCTCCTCCACCGTGGTGCAGAAGAAATCGTACGCGGTTCCCAGCTCGTGCGTGGCGGCGCGGGCATCCAGCAGCCGCTGGATGTCGCCGATGGAAAACGTGCGCTTGAGCAGGCATATTGCAATCAGGCACGCCACGTGTTCGCGCCCGTAACGCTTGCGGCGAGGCGTGGGCAGCACGTGCTGCTTGACGTAGTTGTTCACCATGGAGGAGGTGAGTAGCTTCTCGTCGGCCGAAACCAGCGGGCGCAGCTGCTCTTCTATATAGGTAAGCACCTGGTCCATGTAGAGGTCGATCGGCGGTAGCTCGGCGTAGCGCGGCAGGTGCAGCGCGCGGATGAGCTCCACAAAATCGTGCTCGCCCAAGGCGGGGGTATGTTCGTCTTTTCTAGGCATGGTTCGTAGCCTATCAGGCGGTCGGCTTGTCGGGAGGGTGCATTTCGTCCGTGGCCCATTGCTTCAAGTAAACTCCATATTGGTTGACACAGTAACTTTAAATACTTAATCTAGTTTCAAATACTAGATTACTCGGTGACGATTCGCCCTTGAACGCAGTGGCTTCGAGGGCGCGTACGGCGCAGGAAAAGACGGCTGCGGAAATGCGCGAATACGTGCGACATCCGCGGCATAAAGGAGGATCGCCAATGTTGGTTCCCGATGTGCGAGAAGTGGTGCGAGGCGCGTTCGGACGTGGTGCCGAGCAAAGTAAGGGCGCGGGCGCTGTGAGTCAAAAGATTGCTGTAGTCACCGATTCGTGCGCTGATGTGCCGGCCGATGTGGCGCTCAAGCTGGGCATTCGTGTGTTGCCGCTCCATATCAACTATCGCGAGGAGTCCTACCGCGACCGCGCGGACATTCAGCCTCACGAGGTGTATGCGCGCTTCGACGAGGAGATTCCCAAGACATCGTTGCCGTCGCCCGCAGAGGTGGTGGATGTGTTTGATGAGCTGGTCGCAGAAGGCTATACGCACGTGGCGGTTATCAGCATCTCATCAGGGCTTTCGGGCACGTTCGATATGATGCGCAGCGTGGCAGCGGGCTATGGCGCGCTGCATATCGAGGTGGTCGACACGCGCAGCATCGCGCTGGGCGCGGGGTTCGTGGCCATCGCGGCGGCGCAGGCGGTGTGTGCGGGCGAGTCATTCGAGGCGGTGATGCAGGCGGCTCATGAGGCGGCGGCCAAAACCCAGGTGTTCTTCTGTGTGGGCACGCTCGACTACCTGTATGCGGGCGGGCGCATCGGCAAGGTGACGCATTCGCTGGGCACGGCGTTCGACATCAGGCCCATCATCACCTGCGATGACGAAGGCACCTATGTGACCTGCGCAAAGGCGCATGGGCGCAAGGCGTCGCTCAAAAAGACCATCGCGGCGGCGCAGGCGGCGCTGGGCGATTCTCGGTCGTATCGCGTGGCAATTGTGCACGGTGCGGCGGAGGCAGAGGCGCGCGCCATGTACGAGCGTGTCGCAGAGCTGTTTCCCTATGCGCGCGAGGTATATTTCGAGCAGATCAGCCCTGCGCTGGTGGTGCACACCGGCCCTGGCCTCATCGGCATCGGCGTTCAGCGGATGGATTAGGGAGGCTTAGACCCCGCCTCTTCATCGTGGTTTGCGTGATTGCCATGCTTTCGGGTTCTCTGGGCGCGGCGGTTTATCCGTGGCGAAACCGTGTCGTTTTGCTTATTGATACTCATTCTCAATAAGAAACAGTATGCGTCATCGTACAATGAGGCTACGCAAATGATTTGGCTTTGACACAGGAGGAGAATCATCATGGATCAGAAAGTCTACGAGCTCATCAACGCCCAGATTAATGCCGAGCTGTACAGCGCGTACCTGTACCTGTCCTTCGCTGACTACTACGAGGAAGAGGGCCTTGAAGGCTATGCCAACTTCTACGAGATTCAGGCGGCAGAGGAGCGCGACCATGCGCTGATCTTCCGCAACTACCTGCATGAGAACGGCCAGAAGGTGAAGCTCTCCGCTATCGCGCAGCCCGACAAGACCTTCTCCAACTTCCTGGAGCCCCTCGAGGCTGGCCTGGAGCACGAGAAGTACGTGACTTCCCTGATCAACGACATCTACTCCGCTGCCGCCGAGGTCAAGGATTACCGCACCATGAAGTTCCTCGACTGGTTCATCGAGGAGCAGATGGAGGAGGAAGACACCGCCGACACGATGATCACCAAGATGAAGCTGTTCGGCTCCGATGCCAAGGCGCTGTATGACCTGGATCAGGAATACGCCGCCCGCACCTACACTACGCCCAGCCCCCTGGCAGCAGCCGAATAGTCAGCGCTTGCGCCCAACGCAAAAGGCGGGTACAAAGCGGTTTTTGCCGCGTTCTGGCCTGCTTCGCCCCGCAATCGTGCGCTTTGATGCGGAATATACCGCCCGTATGGCATGTGCCGTGCGGGCGGTTTTGCATTTAATGGCTTGCCGGTTCTCTGCGCAGTAGGGGCGAGAGGGATGATGTCGGGGTCAATGGCGGCTTGACGTGGTGTCCCACGGAGGGTCTCGTCTCCCGCGAACGACAGCGGCTTGACGTGGCGCCCCCTGCAATTCGTTTCCGTAAAAATAACGATGCTATACTGCAACGATGTGATTGCATGAAGCAAAAAACTCGCGTATGCGCGAAGAGGATGTCCGTAGTCGCCGGGATGCTCGGCATGACGAGAGTAACTTTGCGTAAACGCGAAGATGATTCGTGAGGCGGTTGTGCCTGGCGCCGTGGCCAAGCCAAGCTGCCAGGTTGAGATCATGTGAGAAGGGGAGGTGCGGCATGTCCGATGCCCAGAGCTCTCAGCAGCGGGCATTTGTCCGTGCGGGAGAGATCCAACATTCGCTCGAGGCGATTGAGGCGTTGGCGCTGGGGCGTTCTGCGCGTCTGTCCGAAGGCGTGCATCTCGAGGGCAGCATCAATGGCCTGGTGAGTGCCTTGCTGGGCACCTATCTCTCGCGACGGGACCGCATCGACCTTCATGAGGGCGAGGGTGCGTGGGCTCCCTACGTCAAGCAGGCGTTGGATGATTTCGACGAATCGGTTCGCGTATATGAGGCGGCGCTGTATTGCTCCATCGTGTACCTTCTTGCCAGCTCGGAGCTCGATGCTCAGGAGGATGGCGCGCGAACAGCGGCCGGAAACGGCGGGGGCGCGCAAGGAGCGGATGCGTTCCTCAGCCGATCTAAAGCCACGTTTGCCTCGCTGGTCAAGTTCTTCGAACCGGAGCTGTGGAGCGTTTGCGATATGGATGTGCCCGTGCTCGATAACGGGGAAGGCGCGCCTGGTGATCCGTATGGCATCCTGGAAAGCGGGTACGATGTTCAGCCGTATCCTGCGTCTGTGCGCATGTTGCATTTTTACGACAAACTTACTTTCAGCCCGCTTGTGGGAGAGAGACTCGCACGCCGCAACCTTATTGATGACGCCGGGCGCTACGATGAGATGATGAAAATCCTCGCAAGCTGTTTCGCGGAAAATCGTAGCTCCTCGACCATCCAGGCGTACTCGCCCACCAAATTGCTGAGCTATATCGAAGGCATAGGCGATGCCGTAACGCGCATGGTGGATGCATATCTGAATGCGCAAGGTTTGGCGCCTCTGTGCGATGATCAAGAATTTGCTCAGGTGATGGCCGCAATTGAGAACGCAAAGCGCGTCGCGTGGCTCGCGTCTCGACGGGCGGGGCGTGCGTGATGGCAGAGGGCCTGAAAGACGATTTCTACAATCGCCTGCGCAAAGATTACTATGCTTGCCGCGCACGCGATGGCCATGTGCGTGCATCGTTCGTGTATAGGTTTCTCGCCGCCCGCGAAGCGTCTAAAAACGCACGTCGCACAAAGCTTGCCGCCGAACGCGACGCCCTTTTGCAACTCCTTGACGAATGGGGTTCGGCGGCCAACGTGCCCGGCTTTTCTGCCGAAGCGTCAGGCCGTGCGGCTGTGCGTCAGCGTGTGCAAGAGCTCGATGCCATGATTGCCCAGGATGTGGAGCATGCATGCGAGGTGTTCTTCGAAAACCATGGGTACCCGGTGTCGCGCCAGGGCGCGGTCGAGAAGCGTGGGCGCAAGCGCGACAAGGCGCTAGATATGATCGATGCGTTCTGCAGCGAGCAGGGGCTTCGCTTGAGCGCAGATGCGCAACAGGCGGCTCTTGCGCGGAATGAGCCTTCGCTTGAAGAAGCCGAATTGCTGTATGACGCCGTTGCGTTTGACTCAGAAAGGCGCCGCGTGTTCGCGCCGCTTTTCGCGGATGCGCACACGGGCGTGGTGCTGGCTATTATCGGGATAGATTGGCTGCGCGCCGAATTAGCCCTCGAGGTATTAAGGCGCTTCGCGTCGGATTCATCGAATGCCCCAAAGGGCTCCGCGCTTCATTTGGCGCTGACGGTTCCCCGCGCGCAAGACGCTGTAGAAGCCGCCGTTGGAACGGGCGAGGCACCTGTTTGTTTTCTCGCGGTGATCGAGCCTGAGGAGTACATTCCTGAAGAGGTGGAGTACATCCAGGCGAATACGAGCATTTTGTTCAGCGTGAGCTACAACGATGGTGCACAGAGCGTGCTTTGGGATTTCGCGCAGGCATTCGATCGCTACGAGGTAGTGCGCGCTGAGCGCCTCAATTATTTCGTGCGCGTTGAGAACGGCTATGCGCCGCAGGAATGCCCAAGAACGCATAAGGCCCTCTTTAGACAGGCCGATCGGGGGTTTGATACCGCAGCCTACGAGAGGGCAATGCTCGATCTTGATACGTCGCTGGAATCGGTCATCGGCCGATAGCGCGGTCGATTGCTTTGTCTGCGACCCCTCTGCTCTTGTTTCGTAAAAATTACGAATATGGTTTTGCCGTCTTCCGTAAGATGCAGGCATGCAATAAACGACCAGCATGAACGACAGGAGACGAGCATGGGCACAGTGATGAGCATGAACGAAGCGACGAGCACGAGCGCAGCAAGGGGCATGAGCACGGTGACGGGCACAAGCACAGCGGCAAGCGTGGATGCGGCGCCGCCCGCCGCCGGCGCAACCTCAAGCCAGGCGGTCGGCAGCCGCACGGGCGAAAGACAGGCGGTCGCGAGCCAGGCTGCCGTCAACCGAGCGGGTTCAGACGTCCCGCTCGCTTCGCTCGACCGCCGTGTCGAAAACGCACGCAAGGGTGTTCCCACCGGGCTTGATGCGGTTTTCGCCATCATGTTCGAGGTGGCAGAGGCTCCGCTTTCAAAAATCTACGGCGGCAGGGCCGCCTGCGCGAGCCGCGCCCTCTCTGCCGTACGGGTGCCCTTCGACGAGGGCATGCGCATGCCTTACGGGGAATTCTGCCAGCGGGCGTTCGAGCTCCAAGACAAGGAGCCGAAAAGGTATCGCGCGGTAGCCCGCGAAATATGCAAGCGGTTCCGGCGCGAACTGGAGCTGCGCGAAACAAGGCGCCAGCTCCTAGAGGGATACGACGTCAAGGCCCCTCGGAACAACAGGCTCATGTTTCTGTGGGGCAGCATCCTCGCCTCCGATTACCTGGAAGCGTCGTGTCTGATCATGAACGGCTCTCCCACTGATGAGGTGCTGCGGGCGATTGAACGCAGCGAGGCGGGCTGTCCCAAGGACATCGCAACGCTTTGTGCAGAGCCCCGTAGTGAGTTCACGATGGACGAGCTCTCGCACATGACCGTGACGGTGGATGACGATGCAAGCCAGGATGACATTCTGCAAGAAGCGGCGCGCGTGCTTTGGGAGCACGGCGCGGAAGAGCGATCCGCGGAATCGGAGGCGTCGAGGTCGGCCGATGAGGCTTCACGGTTTGACGAGGTGGGAGACGAGAGGGACGAGGATATTCTCGCCGAAGCCCTGCTTATTGAGCCGTTTGCGGCTATCTACCGTGCCGACCAGATGGATGCCGATCAAACCCCCTTCATCGATTGGGATGAAGAGATCTTGTAACGGGCCGGCGCCGCCACGATATCCGTCGCCCGACGCTCCGCGCTTCTGCGCGGAGCTGTCCCCCTACGAAAGGAGCCTTTCATGGCCGAAACGTTCAGTCCCTTCATCGTGCGCGAAACAAGCAGCGGGTTTATTCGTAGCTCTATCTGCGACGACATGCTCGACTTTCGCGAGATCGAACTCGCGGGCGAGATAGATGACCCGCTGGCAAACGAGGTGATTCGCCAGATGCGCTATTTGGAACGCGTCGATAGCTCGGCCCCTATCACGGTGTTTATCAACTCGATCGGCGGCGTAATCTCAAGCGGGCTTGCCATTTACGACACCATGCAGGCGCTTCGGTGCCCCGTGCACACGGTATGCCAGGGTTTGGCCGCGAGCATGGCGGCCGTGCTGCTTGCGGCGGGCGACCATCGGCTGATGCTCGCTCACGCCAACGTGATGATCCATGACCCGCTGGTGACAAGCCCCGGTATTTCCGGCAGCGCCCGCCACCTGGAATCCAAGGTGCGCAACATCATGGAGACCCGCGAGCTCATGGCTTCGATTCTGGCGAAACACACCGGCCGCACCCTGAGGGAGGTGTACGAGAAAACGGCAAACGACACCTACTTCGACGCTCGCGAGGCAATAGCGTTCGGCCTAGCGGACGGCATTCTAGAGCGCTTCTAAGTCCGTATATGACGTATGAGCACATCACCAGCGAAAGCGAGGATACTATGAGCACGAAAACCGCATGCACCCCCGTCACCCATCTGCTGCCCCATAAAGGCGAACGCATTTTGGCCGAAGGCGTGTTTGTGCGCAACGACGCGCACTCCACCGGTCTTAACAACAACGACCTGATCATAGGCACAAGCGGATCGGGCAAAACCCGCAGCTACGTGAAGCCCAACCTTCTTGCCTGCGAAGGGAGCTTTATCGTGGCCGACACCAAGGGCGAGCTCTACGGCAGCCTGCGGTGCTCCCTCGAACGACGCGGCTACGAGGTGCAGCTGCTCGACCTTGTGAATATGGCCCATTCGCCCTGGGGATACAACCCCTTGAGCCACATACGCTTCGACGGGGCAACGGGCCGCTATTCGCAGCAGGACATCATGTCGGTGGTGGCCGCTCTATGTCCCGAAGAGAGGGTCGACGATCCGTTTTGGGACAACTCGTGTCGCCTGCAGCTTTCGGCGCTTGTGGGGTATGTGCTAGAGGCGCTCCCTCCCGATGAGCGCCATTTGGGAAGCGTCGCCGCCTTGCTGGCCATTATGAACGAGGGCAAGAAAGGCATCAGCCTTCTGAATCTTCTGTTCTCCGAGCGCGGATACGTAGACGCCCAAAGCTTCGCTGCTCAAAAGTGGAAGATGGCAAGAGGAGTGCAGGAGGCGGACAGGACCCAAAGTTGCATTCAGGGGTTCATCGCCGAGAAGCTTGACCATTTCGCCTACGATGCGCCTCTGCATTTGTTCACCTGCGAGCGTCAGGTCGATTTCGCCCGCATGGGCTCAACCAAAGTGGCGCTGTTCATCAATGTGAGCGATGTCGACCGCAGCATGGACCGCCTGACGAACCTGCTTTATCTGCAGGCGTTGCAGAGCCTGTGCCGCGCGGCCGATGCCGAACCCGATCGCCGCCTGAGCGTTCCGGTTCGCATCGTGCTGGACGACTTCGCCTCGAACGTTACCATTCCCGATTTCGACCGAATCGTGTCGGTCGTTCGCTCTCGCGAAATCTCGGTGAGCATCATCATCCAGAGTCTCTCCCAGCTTGAGGCCATGTATGGTAAGCCTCGCGCTGCGACCATCGTGAACAACTGCGACCACATGCTCTACCTTGGCGGGCAAGATGTTGAAACGGCCCAGTTCATAGGAATGAAGGCCAACAGGGCCGCGAGCACGATTCTGGCCATGCCGGTAGACGGCGCCTACTTGTTCGAACGCGGCGCTACGCCTCGCCAGGTGTCCAAGTTCGACCTCGATCTGCACGAGCGCCAGCTGCAGTGTGAAGCGGAGTCCGAGGCGATTCCTCGTGCGAACGGCGAAAGGCCCGCGGTGCGCGGCGCGCGTGGCATCACGCCGGAAGATCGCGCGGAGCCTGTCAAAGACCCTTCCGGCCGTGAAGCGGCATAGAGGGGCCGAAGGGGGCGGTGTGCCCCCTTCATTTTTTCCAGCTTGGAAACAAAACGGGGGTTTGCTCGCCGCAGGACCTGTGCGTCCAAAGCGCGGTGGTACTATTGCTCAATTCGAGAGAACTCACGCACGGCTGGCGCATGCGCGTCAGACACGCCAGAGAAGGACGCAGGGCATGACTCAGGCTGAACAACCGCTCAATGGGTTTGAAAGGGGATTCACCGCTGCCGATGAAGCTGGCAGCGACGTTTCGCTTGTGTATGAAGCGCAGGAAGAGGAACCGACTTCCGCGCCGGGGGAGACGTATGCTCGGGCTCGCGAACTTGGGCTACGTACGTCGCAGGGCTGCCCCTACGCCGGTATGACGTTTGCCGTGCGAAAGGGCGAGCTTACGGCGCTGCGCGGGCGCGGCGGCAGCGGCAAAACGGCGCTTCTGCTTACGCTCGCCGCGCGTATGACGCACAATCAGGGAGAGCTTGCCATTCTGGGCGAGCCCATGCCCAAGCGCGCCCGCAAGGTGCAGCGACGCATTGGACTTGGGCTTGTCAAAGGCGTGAACGACCTGCGCCCCAACCTGACGGTGGAGTCGACGGTCGCCGCCGAGCTGAGCCTGTTCGGCAAGCCTGCCAAACGCGAAAACGTGGAGGGCTACCTGCGCTCGTGGCAGCTGGAAGGCGCTGCTCGCATGAACGTGGGCGACCTTCCCGCCGAAAAGCTGCAGCAGCTCGGCATCGCATTGGGCATGGCGGGCGATCCCGAGGCGCTTGCGGTAGACGATGTAGAAACGGGTCTGACGCTGCGCCAGTCCACGCGTCTTATGGAGCTGCTTGCGCGCACCGCGCGCGAGCGCGGCGTGGCCGTGATGGTTGCTTGCGCCAGTCGCGATCTGGCGCAGATGGCCGACTGCGTGATTGAGCTGAGTTAGGGCAGGCGCCGCCGCGAGGTTCTTGTGGCGGCGCGCGGTTTTGGAGCGTGCATCGTTGAGCTCCGCGAGCAAAAAAATCCGAAGGCCCCTCGCTTGTGGGGCTCGGACGATTTTGCGGTACTTCGCATGATGGAGGAAGAGCATGGCATTCGGAGGGTTTCGATTCGCCGGTCTTGAGCTGAAGAACATCCTGGGCGGCGCAGGCATGAAGGCGCTGCTGGTGGCGTTGGCCGTGATTCCGTGCCTGTGCGCGGCGTTCTATCTGACGTCATATTCCGATCCGTACAAGGCGCTTGAGCGCGTGCCGGTTGCCGTGGTCAATTTGGACGAAGGCGCCACCATCAACGACGAAGAGCGCAATGTGGGCCAGGAGGTGTGCGACGACATTGCCGCGCGTTCCGATGGCCTGCAATGGAACTTCGTGAGCGTCGAGGAGGCGCAGGCGGGCATGGAGGCCGGGACGTACTACATGACCTGCACGATTCCGGCCGATTTTTCCGAGAAGATAGCCTCGGCCGATTCGGGCGACCCCAAGTCGGCCAGCATGAGCGTTGAGTACAACGAATCGCAAAACGTGACCGCCAGCCAGGTGGGTCGCAGCGTATGGCAGCAGATTCAGGGCGAAGTGACCGATTCCGTTACGCGCCAGTATTGGAATGCCGTGCTTACGCGCACGAGCGACGCGGGCCAGAGCATGGAGGAATCTGCAACGGGCGCCCAGCAGCTCGCCGAGGGCATGGACACGGTGGTCGAGGGCAATGCGGGCATTACTGAAGGCATCGCGGGCATCGGTCAGGGCGCGGCGGCATTGCAGAGCGGTCTGGGCGCTATCGCATCGGGCGGCGACGCGCTCGCGCAGGGCACCGCGGCGCTTTCCTCCACGGGCGGACTTTTGGGCCAGGGCGCCAGCGCGCTTGCCGTGGGCACGCAGGCGCTTGCCGGTCAGACGAGTGCGTTGGGCGAGCAGACGCAGCAACTGGCTGACGGCGCCCAGGCTATTGACCAGGGCCTTGGCGCGGCGGTGCAGAGCATAGGCAGCTCCGATGAGGGTCTGAATGTGGAAAACCCCACGCTGGCAGCTTCATCGCAGGCGGTGACTGATGGCCTTGCGCAGCTGTCGGACGGTCTTGCTCTGATCCAGGACGGCGCGGTGGCGCCCTTGAAGCAGGGACTTTCTGCCGTGAAGGGCTCGATTGATGGCGTAGCGAGCGATTTGTATACGCTTGCCGATGATGCGGCCGCCTCCGAAGACGGCCAGCAGTGCGCGGCAAGCATCCAGGAAGCGACGGAGGCGGCGTCTGCCGTATCGCAGCACGTGTCTGACGCGCAGGAAGGCGTGGGCTCGGCAGACGAGAGCGTGTCTTCTGCCCAGGGCGATGTTGCCGCTGCCGCCAGCGCACTTAAGGAGCTTTCTGCAGCGGGCACGCTCAGCGAGCAGGATCAGGCAACCGTGGATGACGCCCTTGCGCGCCTCGCCTCCGCCGATGAGTCCCTCGTCTCTGCGGATGCCTCCCTTGGCACCGCGTCATCGTCGCTTGGTTCCGCCGCCGAAAACGCCCAGTCCACTTCGGCGGCTATCTCAGGCATCTCGAACAGTTCGGCCGCCGGCATATCCGCGCAGATCAAAGCGGCGGCGCAAGCGCTCGATGCGGTTTCCGCTTCTGCTATCGGCGCCAAGGATGACATGGTGTCGCTAGGCGACCTGGGTGCCGCTGGCGTCGAGGGCGATTCCTCTTCGGAGCCCGACTCCGCCAAGGTCACGTTGTTTGCCGCGATCAACGGAATCGATGCCGGGCTCGACTCGACGCAGGCCGCCATTGGCGATGCGGACACGCCGGGCGCCTCGCTCGCCTTTGCGTCGAACGGCGTCACGCAGGGCATCGATGCGTTGGGCGAGGGGCTTTCGCTCACGCAGCAGGGCACCTCGGCGCTCTCTTTGGGCACCACGGCACTCGCTGCGGCTACTCCCTTGCTCTCTGAGGGAATCACGCAGCTCGATCAGGGCGCGCAGGGCGTTGCCACGGGCCTTGAGGCATACATAGGCGGCGTGGATGTGCTGGCCCAAAGCGTACCCGCATTTGTGCAAGGGCTTTCGGGCGTGGCAGAGGGAACGGGCGCGCTGGTCAGCGGCTCCACCATGCTCGCTCAGGCGTCGGGCCAGATGGGCGAGGGCCTTTCTATGGTGGGCGACGGCGTGAGCTCCATCGCCGACCAGCTGACCGAGGATTCCGACGGACTGCATATGCCCCAGGCCGAGATCGATGATAAAGCCCAGATGATGTCGACTCCCGTGGAGCTCGACGAGGGCTATTACACGCATGTGGATTCGTTCGCTGCAGGCATCGCTCCGTATTTCTGGGCGGTATGCCTGTGGGTCGGTTGCCTCATAGCGAGCTTCGTGCTGCGTCCGCTCGACCGTCGTCTGGTGGCGTCGGGCGCCAGCCCGTTCGCGGCGGCGTTCTCGGGCTTTGCGCCCATGGCGCTGCTCGCCGCGGCTCAGTCGCTCGTGCTTATGGTGGTGCTGCAGTTCGCCTTTGGCATGCAGGTTCAGGGTGCGGCGCAGTTCTATGCGTTCGGCCTGCTCGCAGCAGTGGCGTTTGCGGCGATCATGCAGTTGCTCTCCGCGGCGTTTGGCCTGGGTGGACGCTTGGCCGCCGTGGTGCTTCTCATGTTGCAGATCGCGTGCGCGTCGGGCGTCTTCCCCGTGGAGACGGCGGGCGGCTTGTTCCAGGCGTTGGGCCATATCATGCCCATGACCTACGCGATTGACGGCATGCGCCAGATTATGTGCGGCGTGGGCTTTAATGTGGCTGCGCAGGCTGCCGTGGTGCTTGCCGTGGTGGCGATCGTCGCGTTCGCGCTTACGGCGCTGGCCGCCTACAGGCGCCGCATGGTGCGTATGGCCGATCTGCATCCCGCAATGCAGTTGGGCTAAGGGCGAATCGTCAAACCCGAAAATAGAATGCCGCCAAACCCGAAAATGAAACCGCGCCAAATCCGAGAGTGGTCTGCATCCTGTGCTCCGGGCGGTTCGCTAGGACGGTTCCGGCCGACCTGCCGCGCGGGTATGCGTACCGTCTGCCTGACGCGTAACGCTCCCTTCACATTGCGGCGCTACAATCTCCCGGTTCTGAACGCGTCGTTCTCTGACGCGGGCGGCCGTGCGACCGTGCGCCGCCCGCGCTGGTGGGAAGGGTACGAATATGTGCGGAATCGTCGGGTATACCGGAACGCTCCAGGTCAAAGACATCCTGCTGCGCGGGCTCAAGCGCATGGAATACCGCGGCTATGACTCGGCGGGCATCGCCGTGCAAACCGCCGAGGGCATCAATGTCAAGCATAAGGTGGGCAAGGTGGCCGCGCTCGCGAACATGGTGGATTCCATGAACATCGAGGGCACCTGCGGCATCGGCCACACGCGTTGGGCCACGCACGGCAAGCCGAGCGAGCGCAACGCGCATCCGCACACGGCCTGCGCAAACGACATCGCCGTGGTGCACAACGGCATCATCGAGAACTTCGCCAGCCTGCGCGAAGAGCTCGAGGGCCGCGGCCACGTGTTCTCCAGCGAAACCGACACCGAGGTTGTTGCGCATCTGATCGAGGAGGCCTACGAGGGTGACCTGCTCGCCGCCGTGCGCGCGGCCTGCAACCGCCTGGCCGGCGCGTACGCCATCGCCGCTATCTGCGAGGCCGAGCCCGGCGTGATCGTGTGTGCCCGCAAGGATTCGCCCATCGTGGTGGGCCAGGGCAAAACCGGCGCACTCGTGGCCAGCGACATCGTGGCGCTCATCGACGAGACGCGCGACGTGGTGGTGCTCGAGGACGACACCTTCGCCAAGCTCACCTGCAACGCCGCCACGGGTGAGGCGACCATCGAGTACGTGGATATGGAGGGCAACGCCATCCAGCCCGAGGTCACGCATGTGGACTGGGACATTGATGCCGCCGAGAAGGGCGGCTACCCCGACTTCATGCTCAAAGAGATCTACGAAGAGCCGCGCACCATCCGCGACACGCTTGCCGGGCGCATGGTAAACGGGCACCTGCAGTTTGACGAGCTCGCGCTGAACTACGACGAGCTGGCCGCCATCGATCGCGTGTACATCATCGCGTGCGGCACCAGCTATCACGCCGGCCTCATCGCCAAGAACCTCATCGAGGCGTGGAGCCGCATCCCCTGCGAGGTGGAGGTGGCGAGCGAATTCCGCTACCGCAACCCCATCGTTACGCCGTCTACCCTGGTGGTGGCCGTGAGCCAGTCGGGCGAGACGGCCGATACGCTGGCGGCGGTGCGCGACGCGCGCATCAAGGGCGCCAAAGTGTTTGGCATCACCAACGTGGTGGGAAGCCCCCTTGCGCGCGAGAGCGACGGCGTAATCTATATCAAGGCCAACAAGGAAATCGCCGTTGCCGCCACCAAGAGCTTCTTGGGCCAGGTTGCTGCGCTCACGCTGCTTGCCATGCTCCTGGGGCAGCTGCGCGGCGGCCTCACCACGGCGCAGATCCGCATGCTGTTCCGCGAGCTCGCCGACACCGCTCAGCAGATCGAACAGATTCTAGCCGACACGAGCACCATCGAAGAGGCGGCGCTCGCGTGCAAGGACGCGCAGAATGCCCTGTTCATCGGTCGTGGCATTGGGTCGACCATCTGCTACGAGGGTGCGCTCAAGCTCAAAGAGATCAGCTACCTGCATGCCGAGGCCTACGCAGCGGGAGAGATGAAGCACGGCCCTATCGCGCTGATTGACCCCGGGTTTCCGGTGATCGTGGTGGCTACCAAGAGCCCTACGTACGACAAGGTGATTTCCAACATTCAGGAATGCAAGGCGCGTGGTGCGCTTGTGGTGGCTATCGCCACCGAAGGGGACGAGGAAATCAAGAAGCACGCCGATTACGTGATCTACATCCCCAAAGTGCGTGATTGCTTCAGCGCCATCACCGCCAGCGTACCGCTGCAGCTGTTCGCGCGCTCCATTGCGCTCGCTCGCGGCTGCGATGTAGACCAGCCGCGCAACCTGGCGAAGTCGGTCACGGTAGAGTAGGGGCCCGCTGACCCTTTTTGACTCGCAAATTTGAAAAACGCCCGAGGCGCGATGCTCTCGGGCGTTTTCGCGTTTCGCTACTTTATGCGTTCGGGCAAAAGTCCTTCGCGGTAGGCGGCAATCAGGCGCTCGAGGTCGTTCACGCGTGCGCGCAGATGTGCGCCCTGGTCGGTGTCGGCTACCAGCGTGCGCTTCTCCATGCGCTCGACCACGCGGCGCGTCGAATGGATATCGATCTCGCGCTCCACGGCCGCGGCTGCCGACTCGAGCGGCTCATGCGCGGCGAGCACAAACCCCTGTGAATTCGAGATGAGCGTGTAGCCCGCAATGCCCGTGGTGGGCTGGTAGGCGCGCGAGAACCCGCCGTCGATAGTCAGCACGCGCCCGCCGCATTTCACCGGGTCCTCGCCGTCTTTTGCCTTGACGGGCACGTGGCCGCACACGATGCGCGACGTTGCGGGATCCATCCCAAAATCCTCAAAGATGACCGCCATGGCCTCGGGGTCATCGAGCCGTGCGTAGAAGGGGTTCTTCACCTCTTTGCGCGCCGCTTTGTCGGCTACAAAATAGATTTCGAACGTTGCCATTTTGCTCTTCGCGAACAGGGGCGATGCGGGGCTGAGCCACAGCCACCACATGAGGTCGCGTCCGCGTTTGCGCTCGAGCTCATCGGTGCTGTAGAACGCCGCGCGCACGTAGCGCTCCAGCGCATCGTAGAGCGCTCGGCCGCAAAGCTGTTCGCCAAAAATGTTCGCGCTCTTGAGCGAACCGTCGTCATCCAGCGGCACGCTTGCGTGGAACAGGAGGCTGCCGTTGGAAATCTTGTACAGGCTGCCCACTTTCAGGAACAGGCGCATGTGCCGCTGCAGTTTCTCGCAACTTACGAAGGCCTGCTCAAGGCGCTGCATGACCGCTTCCTCTTCAGGCGTGAGTGCATAGGGGTCGGTGGGGTCAACCGTAGGCAGCACCTTATCGGCTAACTCGTACTCAACGCCGTCCACCACAACGGTGCCGCGGTCGTGGTCGATCTTGTCCAGCAGCTTGCGGTCGTCCAGCCCGAACTCGGGGTATTCATCGATGAGTTGGCCCTCCACCTTGAACTGGATGATGGCCATGGCCTTCTGGATCTTGACGTTCATTTCGTACGCGCGCTCGTCCAAATCGGGGTTGCCCTTGAGGCCGAACGCCACGCACGGGTCGTCGCGGTAGGCGTTCATGGCGAACGTCGCTAGCGGCAGGATGTTGATGCCGTAGGCGTCCTCAAGAATCGAGAGGTTTCCGTAGCGCGCGCAGTTGCGCACCACATGGGCGATACATCCGCGCTGGCCCAGCGCCGCACCCATCCATACGATGTCGTGGTTGCCCCACTGGATGTCGAGGCAGTGGTACTTCGCGAGGGTGTCCATGATGGCGTCGGGCGCGGGACCGCGGTCGTAGATGTCGCCCAAGATGTGCAGGTGGTCCAGCGAGAACCGCTGGATGAGCAGGCACAATGCTTCGATGAATGCCGGTCCGCGTCCGATGCGCACGATGGAATCGATGATGGCGCAATGATACTCGTCGCGATCGACCGCGCAATTGTCCTCGGTCATGAGCTCCTCGATGGCATAGGCGAATTCCTGCGGATAGGCCCGGTGCACCTTGGAGCGCGAGTATTTGCCCGACGCCCGCCTTGCCACGGCGATGAGCCGCTCGACGGTCTGCGCGATCCGGGCATCCTGGTTATCGAGGGTCGGCATGACAAACTGCAGCTTCTCGTGCGGGTAATAGATAAGCGTCGCGAGCTGGCGCTTATCCGCTTCGGAAAGCTCGTCGCCAAACGCATCGTCTATCTTCATGCGAATGGAACCCGACCCGTTTTTCAGCAGGTGGGCGAACGCCTCGTATTCGCCGTGGATGTCCGATGCGAACAGCTCGGTGCCTTTGGGCAGGTTCAGAATCGCATTCAGATTGATGGCCTCGGCCGAGGCATCGGCGATGGTCGGATACGACTCAGAGAGCAGCTCGAGATAGCGAAGGTCTTCGGCGTTCATGCGTGCCTCCTTGGCGTTGGGCGGGATTATTTCGCCGCGTGTGTGCAGGAACATACTCACATGAAGAGGAGCGAGGCGGGCAAAACCCGCAGGAGAGAGCTCTCGTCGGTCGAAGCGCGCTTCGAGGGCTTTCGGCTCGCAATGGCCGTATGCGAGCGGAGGGATTTCGTCCATAATGGTCGCATGCGAGCAAGGGGAGTACGTCTCGCGCGCTTTGGCATCTCGCATAGTCAACGCTTGCGCTCGTGCAACGTGGAGCCCCGCCTTGCACGGCCTTCATTGTGTTGAGCAACCGGGCGGGCCTCGCGCTGTGTGAATTGTGGGGTACAATACACCCTAGTAAAGTGGCCGTTACTTCTTTGGCCGCAACCCG
This sequence comes from uncultured Slackia sp., assembly GCA_963559755.1. GTDB lineage: Bacteria > Actinomycetota > Coriobacteriia > Coriobacteriales > Eggerthellaceae > Slackia. The sequence continues at coordinate 21,698 of CAUWMI010000020.1, forward strand.
CAGTGCCATACCCAACGAATCAGGAAGGTCCCGCATGCCCGTTGGTCTGGGAGTAGATATCGTCGAAATTGAGCGGATGAGGCGCATCCTCGATCGTACGCCGTCGTTCGCGCGCAAGGTGTTCACCCAAGGTGAGCAGGATTATTGCAACGCTAAGGCGAATCCCGCCACGCACTACGCCGCCCGTTTCGCCGCCAAGGAGGCGGTATGCAAGGCGCTGGGCACGGGCATTCTCACGCACGGCATCACCATGCACGATGTCGAGGTGGTGCGCGATTCCCGCGGCAAGCCCGCCGTGGCGCTTCATGGTGCCGCTGCGCGCGTTGCTGCTGATCGGGGCGTGGTGGATGTGCCGCTTTCGCTCACGTACACTCACAGCGTGGCCGTGGCGAACGCCGTTGCCATCACCAAGGAGTCGCAGGCCGAGCGCGAAAAGCATCGCGATGTGAAGGCCGAGCTCGCTCAGCAGTTCAAGGAATTGCGCGGCATGCTGGATGATTTGAGCGATGAGACGGCTAAGGCGGCCCAGGGCGCTGGGGCCCAGGAGGCGCAGGACGTTGACGTCCAAGAGACGCAAGGTGTCGGGGCCCAGGAAGAGCACGGTGCCGAACCCCAATTAACTCAAGAAGCCGAAGGGCCTCGGGAGGCTCGAGGGGCTCAAGCAACCGGCCTCTCTTCCCCGGAGGCTTCACATGACGATGTGTCTCGGGGGCTCCCAGTAACCCCGAAGAGCGGTTAGCGAAGCGCTCCACGGGAATGCATATCCGCGAAGCGTGCGACGACGACGCACGGGGTGCATCGGAAGAATCGGGGAGGGGCCGAGCATGAAGGAGATTACGAAAAAGAGCGTAGCGCAGCTGTTTCCGCAGCTCAACCAGGATGCCAATAAATACACGCGCGGTACGTGCGAGCTGGTGGTGGGTGACCGGAACTACCCCGGAGCGGGCGTGCTTGCCACGGTGGCGGCTACGCGCATGGGCGCGGGCTACGTGAAAACGTACACGTCGGACGAGACTGCTCTGGCGCTGCGCATCGTGCAGCCGTCGGCCGTGGTGGCACCGTTTAGGCAGTATGGCGTCGAGTGCCACGCCCAGGATGCCAATCATCCCAGCGCCACCGTGGTGGGGTGCGGCCTTGCAGGCACCGAGGGCAACATGACTTTGGTCAAGAGCGTGATTGCCGCTGCGGCGGTGCCCCTGGTGCTCGACGGAGGCGCCCTGACGGCCATTGCTACCGAATCGGGTTTTGCTGCGCTGGCCGAGCATCGGTTGAATGATTTCCCTGCCATCCTCACGCCGCACGGGGGCGAGGCGGCGCGGCTCATCGCTGCGCTTCCGCTCGATGCCGAGGAAGAGGCCGATTCTCATAGCCCTGCCCATCAAGCGCTGCAAATCGCGCGCGCATACGACGCGGTGTGCGTGCTCAAGGGGCCGCAGACCTATATCGCCTGCCCGAAGGATGTAAGCGCTGAGGATGTCGCCGTATACGCGAGCGGCACGCCGGCGCTTGCCAAGGCGGGAACGGGCGATGTGCTGGCCGGATGCATCGGCGCGCTGCTTGCACAGGGGATGAAGCCGCGCGATGCGGCAGCGCTCGGCGTGGTGATTCACGGTACGGCCGGCGTGCTTGCGGCGGAAAAGCTGGGCGCGTTCTGCGTGACCACCGAAGACGTGCTGCGTTTCCTCCCCAAGGCGGTCAAAAAAATCGCGGGATAGCGAGCTGGTGAGTCGGCTCTGGTGCGCTGCGCTTAACCTCGCGTCGTTCCTGATATGCGGTCGCGTACCGGCTCAGCGCATGCCAAATCTGATACGAGTCAATTCGATTCCGCATTGGGATCGTTATGCGTCAGCTTGCCTCGATTTTTTGCGCGCCCTGCCTTCGGTTGTGTCGCTCCGGTTACGAATGGCGGGTTTCATCACGAAACGGCGCGCAAACGCTTAATCTGGTAATACGAGAAACATGCGCGCTCGCACGGCGGGCGCTTAACGTTCTATATGCCAGGCAAGAGAAAGAGGGCGCCATGGCTTACAACGGCCACAATGACAATATCCGCGTGACTGTGCTCGACTCGCGCGATGAATTCAGGCCCGGGCGCAACGGCGGTTCGGTCAATTGGTCGCGCTTCATTTCAGGGGCGCTGCTGCTTATATTCGGCCTGATCTGCATGTTCAGCCCTCTTGCCGTGCTTGCGGGCTTCGCCGCCATCGTAGCGTGCGTGATCATCGCGAGCGGCGCGGTAAGTATTGTGTCGTACGTGCGATCGCGCAACACCATGTTCGCCCAAAGCGGGTGGAACCTGTTCTGTGCGGTGATGATCGTCCTGTTCGGCCTGGTGCTTCTGGCATTTCCTATGGTGGGCATCGCGACGGTCGCATGGCTGTTCGGGCTGGGAATCGTCATTTTCGGCGCGGTGCAGATTTTCACGGCGCGCCGCCTGAGCCTGTTCGGCGGCGGCATGTGGGGCATGCTGATGGGCGCGGGCATTCTCGAGGTCATCCTGGGCATCCTGCTGTGCATCTTCCCTGCGTATCTGGGAATACTCATCGGCTTGTTCGCCATCGTCCATGCCATCGAGATGATTGTCTTCAGCCTCCCCATCGGCCGCGACCGCAGCAACGGCCTGTGGTAGATGGCTTTGCGACCCTGCAAGGCTTCGGTGCAAATCACAAGATTTCTCATGAGCTCCAATCATTTTGGGGTGTGCTTGTTAACTGCATAGGTTCGGAGTTTGGCGCGTATCGGCGCGGTGCAGTTGGCCTATAATTTCTTGCGTTTGACGTATGTTGCCATAAAAGCGCGCGGCGCTGAATGCCGCAGAGATATGCATATGCATCATGAAAGAGGAGCTCCATGACCGAGCAGGACAACTTCGCGCATACCAATCAGATGCCAATTGACCAGGAGGACCCCGCCGCTAACGCTCCGCATGTTGAGCAGCAGGGGCTGTTTGATGCTGCTACGGCGGCGAGCGTCGTGAGCGACCCCAAGACGCGCATCGACGCCCTGCGCAAAGAGATCGAGCACGCGTCCTATTGCTACTACGCGCTCGACGCCCCTGTGCTATCCGACGCGGCGTTCGACTCCCTCATGCGCGAGCTGCGCGAACTCGAGGCGGCGCATCCTGAGTTCATCGACCCCTCAAGCCCCACGCAGCGTGTGGGCGGCTATGTGGGCGAGCAGTTTTCGCCCGTGCGGCACGCCCAACGCATGTACTCGCTGGACAACGCGATGGACCTGGATGAGCTCGATGCCTGGCTCGAGCGCACGCTCGATGCCATCGGGCATGACACGCAGTTCGTGTGCGAGCTCAAGATTGATGGCTCCTCCATCTCGCTCACGTACGAATCGGGCGTGCTGGTGCGCGCCGCCACCCGCGGCGACGGCGTGACGGGCGAGGACGTGACCGCCAACATACGCACGGTGCGCGATGTGCCGCTGCGCTTGCGTGATGCCGGAATCGCCGGGCTGGCGGAGGCAGATGTCGTGGCAGAGGTGCGCGGCGAGGTGTACATGCCCAAGAAGAGCTTTGACGCGCTCAACGCGGCGGCGGAGGCCAACGGCAAAGCCGGTTTTGCCAACCCCCGCAATGCCGCCGCCGGGTCGTTGCGCCAGAAGGACCCCAAGATTACCCAGGGCCGCGATTTGGCCACCTTCATCTACGCCATCGCCGACGAGCGCGCCATCACGGCGCAAAGCCAGTGGGAGCTGCTCCAGTGGCTGCGCGACAGCGGCTTCCACGTGAATCCCGATGTGGAGCTGTGCGACACGCCGCAGCAGGTGCGCGCGTTCTGCGAGCGCGTGGCCGAGAAGCGCGGCAGCCTGCCCTACGACATCGACGGCGTGGTGGTCAAGGTCAACTCCTTCGCCATCCAGCGTGAGCTGGGCTTTACCGCCAAGGCGCCGCGCTGGGCCATCGCCTACAAGTTTCCGCCCGAGGAAAAGACCACGCTGCTGCGCGACATCACCGTACAGGTGGGTCGCACCGGCGCCATTACGCCGGTGGCCGAGCTCGAACCCGTGCACGTGGCCGGCTCAACGGTGGCGCGCGCCACGCTGCACAACCTCGACGAGGTGCATCGCAAGGATGTGCGCGTGGGCGATACCGTGATTGTGCGCAAGGCGGGCGATGTGATTCCCGAGGTGCTGGGCCCCGTGCTGGCGCTGCGCCCCGAAGGCGCCCAGCCGTGGCAGATGCCCGAGGTGTGCCCCAGCTGTGGAAGCCCCATCGTGCGCGAGGAGGGCGAGGCTGCGTTCCGTTGCATATCCATCGACTGCCCTGCGCAATCGCTTGAGCGTCTGCTGCACTGGGCCAGCCGCGGCGCCATGGACATCGACGGCATGGGCGAGGAGATCGTGGCGCGCCTGGTGGAGTCCGAGCGCGTGCGCGATGTGGCGGATTACTACAACCTTACCGAATACGATCTTGCCACGCTGGAAACCGGTCGCACTAACAAAGAGGGCGAGGCCATCCACCTGGGCTCCACGATCGCGGCCAAGCTGATCGCCGCAATAGAGGCGTCCAAAGGCCGCTCCCTTGCGCGCGTGCTCTTTGGTCTGGGCATTCGCCACGTGGGAAAAACTACGGGCGAGCAGCTTGCGGCAGCCTTCCCCAGCATGGAGCGCCTGATGGCTGCCAGTGAGGAAGATCTTGCCCAGGTGGACGGCATCGGCGGCGTCATCGCGCAGAGCATCGTCGCGTTTTTCGCTAACGACGACAACCGCGAGGTTATTCATCGTCTCGAACGCGCCGGGGTAACCATGGAAGATACGTCGGTGGGTGACGACGTGCCGCAAACGCTCACGGGCATCACGTTTGTGCTCACGGGATCGCTCGTGCAAAGCGGCATGACGCGTGATGAGGCCGGCGCGCGCCTGAAGGCCATGGGTGCCAAGGTGTCAGGCAGCGTGTCGAAGAAGACGGGGTACGTAATCGCAGGTGAAGCAGCGGGTAGCAAGTATGACAAGGCGATCGCGCTGGGCGTGCCCGTGCTTTCCGAGGATGACTTGCTGCGCCTGCTGGATGCGGGTTCGCTCGAGGCGGCCGGCATCGAGCCGCGCGCATAGCGGCAAGCTACCTGTGCCGCCAACGCTTTCGGCGACGTGCGTAACGTGCGGAATTGTACGAAGGGCGTGCGGCGCTGTGCAACAAACGGCGATATGCTGCAGTTTTGCGCAGTAGGACAAAGTAGCCCAAAATCATCGTCCCTCTGACCTGGGATGACGCATGGCTTTTGGGGCGGCTACTCGGATCGATTCCGAAAAACTGCAGCATATCGCCGTTTGTTGCGTCCTGCCGTTACATCCTTGGATCTCTCTCGCCTTTGGCAAAACGTTGCAGACGCCGTTCCGAGGTGGCGGGTGCGCGAAATAGCGGTATACTGGCAGGGCGCTGCGGCATGCGGCGCCCTTTCATTTTTCCGATTTCCCTTTTTGGAATCCCGTGCACGATAGAGGTGGTCCGAGCCATGCAGGAAAGGTTGAGCGTCTACGACGAGAAAGTGCTGCGTCGCCTGATTCAGCTTGAAACCGCGCGCCGTCAGGAGCGCAAGCAGGGTCCGCTCGCCTACATCAAGCGCGACACCGAGGCGGGAGCCGCTATGCGTCGTCTGGACCAGATGGGCATGATCGGTGCTATGTACAAGGATGGCAATCCCTATGTGGTGGAGGTTCTGGCTAAAGGGTATTCCTACATCGGTGTGGTAGATGCCGAGCGCGCCGAGATCATGCGCGTCGAGCGTCACCGCAAAGAGGATCGTCGCCACGACTGGCTGGTGAGCGTGTTCACCGTGGCCGTTGCCATGATTGGCGTCATCGCCGGTTTCCTGATTGGGAAGCTTGTCTAGCGATCATTTTCAAACTGAATGCAGAAGGGGCCCGAGTAATCGGGCCCCTTTGTTGTGGCTACTGTTGGGCAGGATGCGCCAGGTGCACGGTTGGTCGGCCAGCGACCCCACACTGCAAGGTCGACGCAAACGTATTTCCGGAACACGGATGAATGCAAAAGAGCTGACCCGGAGATCGACTCAAACTGCAATGGGCTTCGGGGCGCTTAGTTAGCTGGGACGCAAGGTCCGCCCGTATGAAAAACGCAGCCCTCGTAGGTTTACGCCGCCAGGTCCCAAATCACTTTTACGAACAGCATGGCCAGCACCACTACGATAATGGGACGCACGATTTTCGTGCCGTCTTTCATCACCAGGCCGCTGCCGATGTAGTTGCCGAGAATGCTGAATGCCGCTGCGGTGAGTCCGAGCCCGATCCATACCACGCCGCTCGATAGGAAGGTGACAAGCGCCGCAACGTTGGACGCCAGATTAGCGACGCGCACCTCGCCCGACGCGTCTTTGACCGGCAGTTTTGCCAGCGCCGTGAACGCGATTAGCATGAACGTGCCCGTGCCCGGCCCGTAAAAGCCGTCGTAACCGCCCACGATGAGCGACACCACCGCCACAATCGCAACCTGCTTGCGCGGCGAGATTTCCGCACCTTCCGGCACGTCGAGCGAGCGCTTGCGCAGCACGAAAAACGCCACAATGGGCAGCGCCACAATCAACAGAATCTGGAATACGCCGGCGGGGGTGAGCAGCGCCAGCCGCGCCCCAATCGCCGAACCCGCCAGCGCCCCTATCGCCGCGGGAATGGCCAGGCGTACCATGATGTAACCGCCGCGTGCCATGCGAAAGGTGGCCACTGCGGCGCCGATGGCCGAAGAAAGCTTGTTGGTGCCCAGCGCCGCATGCGCCGGAAGCCCCGCGATCATGTAGGCGGGCAAAGAAATCAACCCGCCGCCGCCCGCGATGGAATCCACGAGACCCGCCAAAAACACGAGCGGGCAAACTATGAGCAGCGTTATCGGGTCCATGGATACCTTGTCTTGAATAACGGGCGGATACGGTCGGTTCAAATGTGCGGATTATAATACTGGATTCGAAGCGCGTCGGCGGCATTCTTTCATTCGCGCGCCGTTTTGCGGGTTGGTGCCCTCAACGGTATGAGCGTTGCGCTCATGCTGCGCGAATTGGACACCTCCAGCATTGCCGCTTCGCTATTCGCAACTTGCAGGGCGCACGCCCTGTCTGAAATCGCCGCCCTGCGGCAGGATGGGAGAATGGCAATGGCAGAGCAAACCGCCATCGAGCGTACGCCCCTCAAGAAACTCGGCATCATCGGCGGGGTGGGCCCTGCCGCTACGGCGCGCCTGTTCACGCGCATCGTTGAGCTGACCGATGCCGCTGTCGACCAGGACCACATCGACATCACCATTTTCAACCGCCCCCAGATTCCCGATCGCACGGCGTATATCCTGGGCGAAAGCGACCAATCCTACATTCCCGCGGTGCGCGATGCGGCGCTCGAGCTCGAACAGCTGGGCTGCGACGTCATCTGCATGCCGTGCGTGACGGGGCATTACCGCTCCGAAGAGACGTTTGGGGCGCTCACGCGCGCCCATGCCGTGCACATGCCCATAGAAACGGCGAAGTTCCTTGTTGACATGGGGAAACGCACCGTTGGCGTCATGGCTACTGACGGCACGGGGCATGCGGGCGTGCTGCAGAGCGCCCTGGAATCGCAGGGGCTTGAGGCCGTGCTTCCTGAGCCGGAGTTTCAGGCCAAAGTCATGTCCATCATCTACGACAACGTGAAGGCCGGCCGTCCCGCCGACATGCAGGCGTTCTACGACGTGTGCGCGCATCTGCGCTCGCGCGGCTGCGATAGCGTGATTCTTGGATGCACCGAGCTTTCGGTCATCTCCGCGCCCGCAGTGGCGCACGGTATGCTCGTGGTGGATGCCATGGAGGTGCTCGCCATGCGCGTGGTGGAGGAATGCGGCGCCCATGTGAAGGAAAGCGCCCGCGTGCTGGGCTAGAAGGCATAGATATGGTGACCGAAGAAACTCTCTTCATTTTGGATCGCGGCGCATTGGTGGCGCGGGGCGATTCGTCGTTGCGCGTGCCTGCGCCGCTCGATGGGCTTGCCGTGTTCGAAGACGTGCGCTGCTATCGCAATGCCAAGACGGGCGCGACGTATGCGTTCCGGCTCGATGAGCACGTGAAGCGGCTGATGCGTTCGATGGGGCTCGCCATGTTGGATGCGCCGTGCACCGCCAAAAAGCTGTCGAATGCCGTGACGACCGCTGTCGATCAAAGTGGGTTGGCGGAATGCCATGTGCGCCTGATGGCGTATCGTGCGCAGCCTTGGGATGCGCCCGGTGGCGATCCGCTTGCGCGGATTGCTATCGCATGCCGCGGCGTTGAGTCTGTGGCTGGTGCCGATGGTGATGCGGATTCGCCGTCCGGTTCCGATCCTGATGCCGAGGCTGCTGATGAGGGCTCGCGGGCTGGCTTCGCCTCCGACGCCAGTGCTGCTGCTCCCTCTATGGCCGAGGACAATCGCGTTGTTCAGGCTGTTGTCTCGTCGTGGCGGGCAATTCCGGTCGATTCCCTTCCATCGGCAATGCGTTGCGTTGCGACATTGTCGGTTTTCGCCCTTGTGCGGCAAGAGGCCGCGGCCTTCGGGGTTGATGAGGCCGTCTTGCTTAACGGCAAAGGACTCGTATGCCAATCTACCTGCGGAAACGTGTTTATCGTGCGCGATGGCGTGCTTTCGACGCCGCCCGCATCGTCGGGGGCTTACGATAGCGTGATGCGTGATACCGCGCTCAATCTCGCGATGGATATGGATGTGCCCGCCATCGAAGAGCAGCTGTCGCGCGCCGATCTGGCCATCGCCGATGAGGCGTTTCTCGCCGATGATGTGCTCGGCATCGTGCCGCTCGTGCGCATTGATGGGCGTCAGGTGGCAAAGGGCAAACCGGGCGCCATCACCAAGGCGTTACAAAAGCGCTTCGCAAAGGCGGCGACGGGCGAGCTTAACGATTATGCGGGCTGGCTGACCGAGGTCAAGTAAAGCGGCCAGTTCCGACGCTCGGCCGCTCGGGACCCGATGGGCGCGGGCATTGCCGAAGCCGCCTGCGCTTGATTTTCCGTGGCCAACTGGGTGCCGCCGGGGCGCCGAATCTGGTCGTCTGCGCGAAACGCAGGCGGTCGCTTTTGAGGCCGGGCGGCATCGTGACGCGTTTCGGAACAGAATTACACGAAGGGGTGGCTATGAACCGAATCAACATCTTCGACCTGCACTGCGATACGCTCGATCGGCTCGCGCTGCATGAAGCGGCTGCCGACCTGGGATTCTCCGAATTTGATGCCAAGATTCCCGCCGAGCGCATGTCCTCGCTTGCGGATAACGCCGCCCATATCAATCTCAAGCGCATGCTTGGTGCCGGCTATGGCTGGTGCCAGTGTTTTGCGGCGTTCATCCCCGACGGCTTGGGCGCGCAGCGCACGTGGGGCGTGTTCGAAACGGTGCGCGATTACTTCCGCGGTCAGCTCGAGCAGCATGCTCACTTGATCGAGCAGGTGCGCGATGCGCGCGATATTCGCCGCATCGTCGACGAGGGCAAATGCGCGGCCATGTTCACGGTCGAAGGCGGCTCGTTCATCGAGGGTGATGTGTCGCGCGTGCACGAGGTGGCCGATGCCGGCGTGAAGATGCTCACGCTCACCTGGAACGGCAAGAACGCCATCGCATCGGGCAACCAGACGGGCGAGGGGCTCACGGCGTTCGGTCGCCAGGTGATTGCCGCCATGGAGGAGCGTGGCGTGGTGGTTGACGTGTCGCACCTGAACGATCGCAGCTTTTGGGATGTGGCCGAGGCTACGACGAAGCCTTTCGCTGCGTCGCATTCCAACGTGCGTAGCGTGTGCGGGCATCCGCGCAACTTGACCGATGACCAGGTGCGCGTGCTGGTCGAGCGCGGCGGTATCGTGGGCCTGAATTTCTGCCGCGATTTCCTGCGCAACGATGGCGCCGACCCCACCCCCGATGACGTGTTGCGCCATATCGATCATTTCCTCTCGCTGGGGGCCGAGCGCGCGCTTGCGCTTGGCAGCGATTATGATGGCTGCGATGTGCCCTCATGGCTCGATCCTGCCGAGAAGGTGGGCGCGCTGCATGCGCTCATCGCGCGCGAGTTCGGCGAGGAAATCGCCAACGCCATCTGCTTCGACAACGCTCTCTCGTTTTTCGAACGCAACGAATCGTAGCGGCTATTCCAAAATCTCGCGCGCTTCGAACAGGGTGGCGGCGAGGGCTGCCACGTTGGCGCGCGCCTCGGTGCAGTCGGGCTGGCTGGTCATGATGCTCATCACGTAGGTGCGCCCGCCCGCCCTCACGATGCCGGCGTCGCACACAGCGTTGTAGGCGGGGTCGGAGTCGGATATCCATCCCGCTTTATCCATCACCTCGGCATCGCGCCCGTCCTCGGTGCCGAGGATCCCGTCCCTGATGAAGGACGTGCGCGTTTGCCTGAACTGCTCCGCGAGCCATCCCGTGCTCGGCTCGTCTGACTCCAGATAGTTCAGCGCGTTGAGCCACAGCTTGGCGGAGCTTTGCGCGCAGTACGTGGGATACCAGCTGAGGGGGTCGCGCGGCGCATCGGTCACGCCAAGCTCGGCGATCCAGCTGTCGTAGCCCTCGCTGTCGTATTGGTTGCGCAGCATGCCGTAGGCGTCGTTGTCCGACTCGATGACGGCGGCCGAAATCAGATCGCCTGTCGGATAGGTCTTGGCGCCGCTTGTCGCCCAGCTGCTTGCGGGGTTGATCGCGATGCTGCCCCGATTGTTCGACGCGACCTCCACCGGTGAATTCAGCGTGATTTCGCCCTCGTCCACCAGCGCCTGGCACACATATACGGCATACGGCCCCTTGAACGAGCTTGCCCCGTAGACCGCTGCGCCCGCGTTGTACGAAATGCCGTTTCCCGTGCTGGCGTCAAAGAACACAAAGCCCACCTTGCCCAGCCCTTCGGCGGTTTTCACGGCAGCGCGGATGGCATCGTCGGCATCTTCGGGGAGTTCAGGTGCCGCATCATCGAACAGCGAAAACGTTTGCAGCTCCGCCTTGGCGGGAATGGCATCGAGGTCGGTTGGCTCGATTGTTGCCAAGGGAACCTCCCTGTTCGCGGCCTCCTCTTCGGCCTGCGCCTGCTTGACCTCTTCATCGTGCGCAGCGTACATCTCCATGACATCATCCTCCAACGAGGTGAACGGCAGGGGTTGTGCGATCGTGTGGGCGAGTGCGACGGCCACCGCGTCTGGCGTTGCGGATGCGGATGTGCCCGTGTTGTGCTCGGCGGAGGAAAGGCGCCACGCCATGACGGCGGCGGCGATGAACGCGACGGCGATAAAAACGGCGGTTGCGGCGGTGGCGATGGAGGAAGCACGCCGCCGCGCCGCGCTCTGTTTGCGGCTGGCCTCTGACGCGTGCGCTCCTTTAGTGGGGTCGTGTGCCATCTGCGCTTCTTTCGCCGATATCGTCTGCTCTATCGAGATGAAGTATATCGCGTATCCTCTTCGGGGCGCTCTGCGGTTCGGCAAAATAGTCCCCCGAAAAACGCTTTCCGCCACGTTCGCGGCGCCTGCGCCGGTGCCGTCCATTAGAATGTCGTTGACGGGCTGCAATGCCGCCCGGTTGGATGAATATGTGCCGCATGCGCGCCGCGCAGCGGGGAAGGAGGCCGCAATGGTGGATACCAAGGCGTTCCGAAGCTTGAGCTACGGGCTCTATATTGTTACGGCGAAGGCGGGCGATACCCAGGCAGGTTGCGTAGTCAACACGTTCGCCCAGGTCACTTCGCAGCCGCCTCAGGCGAGTATCGCCATTAATAAGGATAACTTCACCACGGGCATCATTCTCGAAGCGGGCCAGTTCGAGGTGAGCGTGCTTGCTCAGGATGCCCCGATGGAGCTCATCGGCCGCTTCGGTTTCCATACCAGCGCCGATACCGATAAATTCTCCGACACGCAGACCGCTCTTGACGAGGCGGGCATCCCCTATGTGACCGAGCATGCCGTGGCGCACTTCCGCGTGAAGGTGAAGCAGACGATGGATCTGGGAACGCATGTGTACATCATGGGCGAGGTGGAGGAATCCGCGGTGCTCTCCAAGGACGAGCCGATGACCTACGCGTATTATCACCAGGTCAAGGGCGGCAAGACTCCGCCTAAGGCCTCGAGCTACGAAGGCCCCGCTGAGCCCTCGGCGGCCGATGCTGCGGCCTCTGCGGGTGACGCCTCCGACGCCGCCGCGCCCAAGTTCGCCTGGCGCTGCACCATCTGCGGCCACATTGAGTACGTGGACGAGCTGCCTGATGACTTTACCTGCCCCATTTGCGGCGTAGGCAAGGAGATGTTCGAACGCATTGAGCTGTAAGTCAAAATGCATATTTTGGCTAAAAAATTGAATATAACGAATTTTTTCTTGCAATTAGCCCTGTCGTCGCGTAAGGTAGCACCATTCACTCCATCGGGGTGGAGTTCGGCGCGCGAGCGCCTGGGCAATGCAAACCGGCAACATGCCAAACACGTCAGGAAAGGAGCAAGCAGCATGGCACTTCGCACCGCACAGCAGCTTTCTTTCCGACGCCAGGGCCGACGATTCAGCGTGCGACGAGCTCGCATGGTGTCTGCGGTCCGCGTGGGGTAACTCCCCATGTGATTTCCAATAGGAGCGCAAGACAGCATCCGGGCTCGTCCCGGGTGCTTCTTTTTTGCCCGAATCCGGTTTGAGGGCGCGGGGCGCAAGCCCCATCAAGCAAACGGACAAGCGCAACGACGCAGCAGGAACGCCCCGCAAGGGCACACGAAAAGCCCCGCGGGGCACAGAAAGGCAGGGTCAACCATGGCACAGGAAACCGAACAAAAGGAAAAGGTCGTTCTCGCATACTCCGGCGGTCTGGATACGTCGGTATGCCTCAAGTGGCTGCAGGTGGAGAAGGGCCTGGACGTCATCGCCCTCTGCGGCAATGTAGGCCAGGACGAGGAGGACCTCGAGTACATCAAGCAGAAGGCGCTGGACATGGGCGCTATCGCTTCCTACGCGCTGGACATGCGCGAAGAGTACGCCGAGGGCTATCTGACCTACGCCATCGCTGCCAACGGCCTGTATGAGAACGAGTACCCGCTGCTTTCCGCCCTGTCGCGCCCTCTGCTGTCCAAGCATCTCGTTGACCTGGCGCATGAGTACGGCGCCAAGTACGTCGCCCACGGCTGCACCGGCAAGGGCAACGACCAGGTGCGTTTCGAGACCTCCATCAAGGCTCTCGACCCCACGCTCGAGATTCTCGCCCCCGTGCGCGAGTGGGATATGCACACCCGCGACCAGGAAATGGATTGGGCCAAGGCCAACGGCGTGCCGGTTCCCACCACCAAGTCCTCGCCGTATTCCATCGACGACAACCTGTGGGGCCACGCCATCGAATGCGGCGTGCTGGAGAACCCCTGGAACGAGCCGCCCGCGGACATCTGGACCCTTACCGTCGATCCCGAAGAGGCGCCCGATAAGCCCGAATACGTGGAGATCGGCTTCAAGGCCGGCGTGCCGTGCTCGCTCAATGGCAAGGAGATGCCCCTGCTCGACATCGTGAAGGAGCTCAACATCATCGCCGGCGCCAACGGCTTCGGTCGCCTGGATATGGTGGAGAACCGCCTCGTGGGCGTGAAGTCGCGCGAGTGCTACGAGGTGCCTGCCGCCCAGACCCTCATCATGGCGCACAAGGCGCTCGAGGCCCTCACCCTCGACCGCGAGACGCAGCACTACAAGCTCGGCGTCGAGCAGCAGTGGGCCACCTGCGTGTACTACGGCCAGTGGTTCTCGCCACTCAAGATGGCGCTCGATGCGTTCTGCGCGCAGACCCAGAAGTTCGTCACCGGCGAGGTGAAGGTGAAGTTCTATAAGGGAAATTGCACGGTGATGGGTCGCAAGAGCCCCTACTCGCTGTATGATTTCGGTCTGGCGAGCTACGGCGCTGACGATACCTTCAATCACCAGGCGGCCAAGGGCTTCATCGACCTGTTCAGCCTGCCTACCGTGGTGTGGTCGGCCAAGCAGGGCGCGGGCGCCCAGGGTGCCTCCGCGGAATAGCCCGAGGGTTTGCGGTTCGAAGGTTCGATAACCGATATTTGCAGCGGCGCGTCTTGCGGGACGCGCCGTTTGCCGTATTGTTTCAGCAGCGAAGAGGCTTGAAAGTCGCAAGGTCCGGGGCCGAAGGGCTTAGCGGCTGCGAGGCTCGAAAGCCAAGGCTCGCGTTGTGGTATGCAAGAGGAGAAAGGTGCCCCAGATGGCGTTGTGGTCCGGCAGATTCGAGAAGAGCGTGGGTTCGTTCACGCAGGCGTTCGGTGCGTCGCTGCCCGTGGACAAATCCATGTATTCCCAGGACATCAAGGGCTCCATCGCCCATGCGAAGATGCTGGCGGCGCAGGGCATCATCTCGCGCACCGACCTCGAGAAGATTGAGGTGGGCCTGCTCGAGATTGAGAACCAAATCGAGCAGGGCAAGTTCCGCTTCGACATCAACGACGAAGACATCCACATGGCCATCGAGAAGACGCTGATCGAGGACATCGGCGTGGCAGGCGCGCGCCTGCACACCGGGCGCTCGCGCAACGACCAGGTGGCCACCGACACGCGCCTGCATGCGAAGGATCTGCTGCACGAGCTGCTCACGCAGAACTGCGCCCTGCGCGGCGTGCTTTACGCCAAGGCGCGCGATAACTTCGACGTGATTATGCCGGGCTACACACACCTGCAGCATGCGCAGCCGGTGCTGTTCAGCCATCACATGCTCGCGTATTTCTGGATGTTCACGCGCGATTTCAAGCGCCTGACCTACGCGCTCGAGGCGGCCGATGCCAACCCGCTCGGCAGCGCCGCGCTGGCGGGCACCACTTATCCGCTCGACCGTCAGATGACTACCGAGCTTTTGGGCTTCGATCATCCCATCCCTAATTCGATGGACGCCGTGTCCGATCGTGACTACCTGCTCGACCTGGAGTACGCCTGCAGCGTGTCCATGATGCACCTGTCGCGCCTGTGCGAAGAGATTATCCTGTGGAGCTCGACGGAGTTCGGCTTCATCACGCTGTCCGATTCGTTCGCTACGGGCTCGTCCATCATGCCGCAGAAGAAGAACCCCGACTTCGCCGAGCTCACGCGCGGCAAGATGGGTCGCGTGGTGGGCGACCTGGTGGCGCTGCTGGTGACTATGAAGTCGCTGCCGCTGGCGTACAACAAAGACCTTCAGGAGTGCAAAGAGGGCGCGATGGATGCCGCCAAGACGCTGCATGACTGCATGGTGTGCATGGAGGGCATGATCAAGACGATGGAGCTGCATGTGCCCGAGATGCGCGCCGCCGCCGGCAAGGGCTTTACTGCTGCCACCGACGTGGCTGACTACCTGGCCAAGAAGGGCATGCCGTTCCGCCAGGCGCACGAGGTTGTGGGCAATCTCGTGCTCTACTGCGAGAAGCATCACAAGGGCCTGGAGGATCTGACGCTCGACGAGTTCAGGGAGGCATCGGAGCTGTTCGAGGAGGATATCGTGTCCTCGCTCGATCTGGAGAAGATCGTGCGCGCCCGCAAGACCTACGGCGGCACCGGCCACGATGCCGTGAAGGTACAGATGGAGGAAGCCAAACAGGCCCTCAATGCTGACAAGGCCTCCATCGGCTACGTCGCCCAGCCGCTGCTGTAAGCAACTGGCGTCTGGGTGGGTTGCTTCAACGATAATGACGTCGGCAGTCGAGCGGGCGGATTCAGCGACAAAGAACGATAGGGCCGGGGCTGATGCCTCGGCTTTTTTTGCATGCAGAGGCGCGCGTTAAGCTTCTGCGCTCTTACTTGCTTTCAGATATACTCGAAATGCTTGTGAGGCATGGGTATGCTGTCGAAGTTGGTGCGCTTCGGGCGGGTGAGGTCGATTTTATGGCGGCGCTCCTTTCGCGTGGGGCGTGTTCGCCCTGCGCGCGATGTCGCTGTATCTCTTTGGGAGCGCGATGGAGAGCTCTCTTGGTCAAATAACCATTCATCTGGGCGGACTACTCATTCATTTGATGGCGCGTGGTCATTTGTATAGTGGAATGGGCGTTCTTGATGTTGCCAGATGCGGCTTACGAGTTGATTTCCTTCTGTTTCTGCTGTCGCTGCAGCGTTTTTCCCGAAAACGGTCCCACAAAGACATCTCTCTCGGCATTATCGCGTCTAAATGGGAGATTGCGAGCTTCTCATTCGCCCATTCGGCACACTTTTTGACCAGCGGCTTACTATCTAACGTATGAATCGCCCATTCGAACCCAAATTGACCACGACGGCTTTCTTTTTAATGCTGCCCTCAGGACCTCATGCTATTTCAAAGTCGTTGATGGGGTATTACTGTGCAAATGAGAAAGCCAGCCCTTTGGCTGGCTTTTGTGTTCAATGGTGGGCCGTGAGGGGTTCGAACCCGCGGCCTTGGGATTAAAAGTCCCCTGCTCTACCAACTGAGCTAACGGCCCACGCTATGGCGTGCGCATCAATTAACAAATGCGCACGCATGCATTTTACCGCCGCACCTTCGTTCGGTCAACCGGGCCTTGCATCAAACATGGCGAGCACAAGGGCGGTCGTAATGGCGACCGGCGGGATGCGCCACGCACCGCCTTCTGTCGCTTCTTGATGCGCCGCTCAAAACCGACGACGTTATCCCGGACCATCTCTGCTGCGCATCCGTGAGGCGTACTGCCTTGCTGCTTGGCCACTTCTGTGCCGCCGCGTCACGATATTCTTCCGCGTGGTAGGATTGGCCCATGACGAACGGGCTCGTTGCGAAAGGGGCTCAACATGGCGGTAAGCAAAACAGAACGCGGACTGGTTATCAGGTACTATCTGGCCTCGGTTCTGGGCGGGCGTGCGCTTTGGCTCATCGTCCTGCTTGCTGCGGAATTTCTCTTGCTTTGTATGCTCAATGACCTCGTGTTCCATAGTGCGGCCGGATTCTTCGTGCTTGGTGCGGTTGTCTGGATCGCCCTCGAAATCGCGCTTACCGTGCTCATCTGCTATGCAATACGTGCCGAGCGGATGGGCCTGAGTGGTAAAGCGTGGGCATCGATTGAGGGCAAAGCCCAACGGGCGCGCAAGGCCGCACGCGACAGGGGCGAGAATTCGCCGGCGGCTAATTTCCCCAATGCCCAGCCAGGCCAAAAGACATCGCTTGCATATAGCGCCCGCAGAGCGGCGGTCTCGCTGGGCATTGACGTTCCCAAGCCTAAAACGTGCGTTTTGGCATTGTTCCTCTCGTGCACGCTACTGCTGGCGGCGCTTTTCGGCGCGCATTTCGTCAATTGCGTCAATGCGATGCATCAAGGGCAACAGGTTGCCACGCAAACATATGCCGAGATAGGGGAGGAGCTCGAGCGCAACGGACTTGCCATGGCGGGTCTCAGCCCGATGGAAGAATACGATGAAGATGGCTACAGCGTTACGGGAAAAATCGGCGACATAAGCTCCGATGATGCCACGGTGCGCTTCACTATCAACAACGACGGAGTGGTGGATTCCGTGACGTACACGTTTGTCGTGGATGTTGAGAAAAGCGCCCGTGAAAACCTCAAGCGCGTCGAGGCATATTTCGAACGGCTGCATGAAGCGGTCGCACGTCTCGACGTGAAATTTGCCGCACCGGAGCTGGCTTCCTTCGGCACCCTGCCCAAGGAGTTCAAGGAAGAATACCTGAGCGGATCACCCTACGAGGAGATTCATGTAAACGTGAGCGATCTCAAGGGTCAAGGCGGCGCCGATATCACCTGCTCGTACTTCGCCTACGACGAGGATGAGATGGAAGAGTACGATTATCTCCGGCCCGAAATTTATATCAGCATCGAGGCATAAAAGAGAGAGCTTCGCCGCGATTCCCGCGAGCAATTGCTGACCACAACGTGCTCTCGTCTCGTCCAGTGATTGGAGCGAGCTCGGACGTTGGCCGGCGCAAGCCCGGATGTCGGCAAGCTATTCCGCATACAAAAAAGAGGAGCCTCGCAAGACTCCTCTTTTGCAACGTGCATTGAATGACAGCGCGCTTAGCGCTTAGCAAACCTTGAACACCCAGCCGTGCTTGTCCTCGACCTCGCCGTCCTGGATGCCGGTCAGGGTTTCGCGCAGCTTGGTCATCACGGGCCCCATCTCGTCGTGGCCCTCGGGGAAGGTGATTATCTCGTCGCCGTTGTGGATTTCGCCCACGGGGCTGATGACGGCGGCGGTGCCGCACAGGCCGCACTCCACGAAGTCGCCGTTTTGCACCTCGGAGAACTTCACGGGGCGCTCGATGACGTTCATGCCCAGGTCTTGTGCCACAACCACGAGCGAGCGGCGCGTGATGGAGGGCAGGATGGAGTCGGTGTGCGACTGCGGCACTACCAGGTTGCCTTCTTTATCCACAAAGAGAATATTGGCGCCGCCGGTTTCCTCTACGTACTCGCGCGATTGCGAATCCAGGTACATGTTCTCGTCGAAGCCGTTGCGGTGAGCCTCCATGGTGGGACGCAGGCTCATGGCGTAGTTCAGGCCGGCCTTGATATTGCCGGTGCCGTGGGGAGCGGCGCGGTCGTATTGAGCCACGCACAGCTTGACGGGCTTGCAGCCGCCCTTGAAGTAGGGGCCTACGGGCGTCACGAGGATGCGGAACTGGTACTCGGGCGCAGGAGCCACGCCGATGACCTCGCCGGAGCCGATCATGAACGGGCGCACGTACAGCGTGGCGCCGGAGCCATAGGGCGGCACCCATGCGGCGTTGGCGGCAACGACCTGCTTGACGGCATCGATGAAGCGGTCCTTGGGGAAGGGCGGCATCTCCAAACGCTCGGCCGAGGTGTACATACGGTCGGCGTTGAGGTCGGGGCGGAAGCATACGATATCGCCTTCTTTGGTGGTATAGGCCTTCAGGCCCTCGAACACTTCCTGGCAGTAATGGAAGATGCCGGCGCATTCGGAAAGCGTGATGGTATGGTCGGGCGTGATCTCGCCCTCGTCCCATTCGCCATCCTTCCAATGCGCGACAAAGCTTGCGTCTGTCGGCTGATAGCTGAAGCTCAGGTTGCCCCAGTCCAGATCCTTCTTTTCCATCGTGCGACTTCCTTTCCCTGTGGGCTACGCGGCACCGGTCTGCGCTTTGCCTGCTGGACATCCGCCGACTCATGCCTGTCGATTGCGCGCTCGTCATGCAAATGCTTTCAGATTGCGCGCAGGCGGGACTGCCCGTTTGCCGGAACGTCAAGGCGCTGCCGAATGCGCGACTGCTCGCGTTTCGTGTGTCGAATAAGTATGCGCCTTTGAGCAGCGTGGAAACGTTAAAAGTGCGAGAATATTTCAGGGACGGCGCTTTAGCGCGGTGGAGCGGCTTTGTTGTGTTGAAATAATTGGGTTACGCATAGGATAACAAGACATTCTCCGGCTGCATCTTGCGCAGGCAACCTCCTTGCTTTAGACTATCTACCTTGGCGTTTGCATAGAGCGATGCCGCAAGCTGGGCCATGGTGTAATGGCAAC